>NZ_RKIF01000006.1:0-371001 GCF_003752545.1 Curtobacterium sp. PhB172 | reverse complement strand
TGGCGAACCCGGCACCGTGCGGACGGGAGGCACGGCGCACGACCGGCACCGCGCCTCCAGGCCGCACCGTGCGCAGCTCGCAACCCCGTGCGCGCTTCCGCGCACCGTGCTCCGCTGCAAGCGCGCACCCAGCGCGCAACGCGGCACCGGATGGCGAACCCGGCACCGTGCGGACGGGAGGCACGGCGCACGACCGGCACCGCGCCTCCAGGCCGCACCGTGCGCACCTCGCAACCCCGTGCGCGCTTCCGCGCACCGTGCCCCACTGCAAGCGCGCACCCAGCGCGCAACGCCGCACCGGACGGCGAACCCGGCACCGTGCGGACAGGAGGCACGGCGCACGACCGGCGTCCCGCCTCCAGGCCGCACCGTGCGCACCTCGTAACCCCGTGCGCGCTTCCGCGCACCGTGCCCCACTGCAAGCGCGCACCCAGCCCACAACGCCGCACCGGACGGCCGTGCGGACAGGCTCCGCCTGGCCGCCCGGCTGCCCTGCCGACCGACCGGCGTCAGGCGAGCTCGATGAGCTCCGCGTAGTCCTTGTTCCAGTGGTCCTCGGTGCCGTCCGGCAGCAGCAGCACGCGCTCGGGGTTGAGCGCCTCGACGGCACCGGCGTCGTGCGACACCAGGACGACCGCGCCCTCGAACCCGGCGAGGGCATTGAGGATCTCCTCGCGCGACGCCGGATCCAGGTTGTTCGTCGGCTCGTCGAGCAGCAGCACGTTCGCGCCTGAGACCACGATCATCGCGAGCGACAGACGGGTCTTCTCGCCACCGGACAGGACCCCGGCCTTCTTGTAGCCGTCGTCCCCGGTGAACAGGAACGAACCGAGCACGCGACGGGCCTCGGTCTCGTTGAGGTCGGTCGACGCCGACACCATGTTCTCGATCACGGTGCGGTTGATGTCGATGTTCTCGTGCTCCTGCGCGTAGTACCCGATGCGCAGACCGTGGCCGGGTTGGATCTCACCGGTGTCGGGCAAGTCGGCACCCGCGAGGATCCGGAGCAGCGTCGTCTTGCCGGCACCGTTGAACCCGAGGATGACGACGCGCGAACCGCGGTCGATCGCCAGGTCGACGCCCGCGAAGATCTCGAGCGACCCGTAGGACTTCGACAGCCCCTCGGCCATCAGCGGGGTGCGACCGCACGGGGCCGGCGTGGGGAAGCGGATCTTGGCGACCCGGTCGGCGACGCGCTCGTCCTCGAGGCCCGCGAGCAGCTTGTCGGCACGCGCGACCATCTGGTGCGCCGCGGCGGCCTTCGAGGCCTTCGCACCGAACCGAGCGGCCTGGTCCTTCAACGTCGCGGCCTTCTTCTCGGCGCCGGCGCGCTCCTTGCGGCGACGCTCCTCGTCAGCAACACGCTGGCGCTGGTAGAGCTTCCAGCCCATGTTGTAGATGTCGATGGTCTGGCGGTTGGCGTCGAGGTAGAACACGCGGTTGACGACCTCTTCCACGAGCTCGACGTCGTGGGAGATGATGATGACGCCGCCGGGGTAGGTCTTCAGGTGCTCGCGCAGCCACACGACCGAGTCGGCGTCGAGGTGGTTCGTCGGCTCGTCGAGGATCATCGTCTCGGCGTCCGAGAACAGGATGCGCGCGAGCTCGATGCGACGACGCTGACCACCGGACAGGGTCTTGAGCTGCTGGTCGAGGATGCGGTCCGGCAGCTTGAGGTTCGACGCGATCGACGCCGCCTCGGCCTCGGCCGCGTAGCCGCCGAGCGCGTTGAACTGGTCGTCGAGTCGGCTGTACCGGCGCATCGCCTTCTCGGCGACGGCGGTGTCCTCGCTCGCCATGTCGAGCGTGGCGAGGCGGATGCCCTCCACGAGCTCACCGAGCCCGCGGGCATCGAGGATGCGCTTGCGCGCGGTCTCCTCCGGGTCACCGGAGCGGGGGTCCTGCGGCAGGTAGCCGATCTCACCACCGCGGTCGATCGTGCCGCCATTTGGCTGCGTCTCGCCCGCGAGGGCCTTGGTCATCGTCGTCTTCCCCGCGCCGTTGCGGCCGACGAGTCCGATCTTCTCGCCCTTCTCGACACGGAAGGACACGTCTTCCATGAGGAGACGAGCTCCGACGCGGATCTCGAGTTCGTGCACGGCAAGCACAGTGGACGTCCAATCAGTTGGTGGGTTTGCACAACGACGTGTGCGTGAGGTGCACCGCTACGCTGACGGGACCGATGGTTCCGAACGGGACCAGCAGTCCATTCTAGGAGAATCCATGACGAACGCCACCGGGTTCGCTCCCCGCGCAGTCCTCGCCGATCGTCTGCGGACGCACGGGCTGGCCACGAACGCCGCCCTCGTCGCCGGCGGAGCCCTGTTCACCGCTGCGATGGCACAGCTCGAGGTCCCGATGTGGCCGGTCCCGATCACCGGGCAGACGCTCGCCGTCGTGCTCGTCGGTGCGACCCTGGGTGCCCGACGCGGCATGCTCTCGCTGCTCGTCTACGCCGTCGCCGGCCTGGCGGGCGCACCGTTCTTCGCCGACATGACCGGCGGCCTGCAGGCCTTGGCCGTGCCGAGCTTCGGCTACGTCATCGGGTTCATCCCCGCCGCGGGTGTCGTCGGTTGGCTTGCCCGCCGCAACTGGGACCGGCACTTCGGGCGCGCAGCCGTCGCGATGCTGCTCGCGAGTGCCATCCCGTTCGTGACCGGCCTGCCGTACCTGGCAGTCGTGCTCGGGCAGCTCGGCGCACCGAACGACCTGCAGTCGGTGCTCGCCGCCGGCCTGTACCCGTTCATCGTCGGTGGGATCGCGAAGGCGCTCATCGCCGCGGGCATCGTGCCGCTCGCGTGGAAGGCGCTCGGCCGCCGCTGACGCGCGGTGCGTTCGTCGTCGACACGGTCGACACGGTCGACACGCCCGGCTCCGGCGGCCGGGGTTCCGATATCTCGGAACCCCGGCCGCTTCTGCGTCCGTCCGTGGAACCTCGGCGAACGTGAGCGGCGTGTCGCGCCCCGCGCGCGGCGCGACCACGGACAGACGGGAGGCCCGGTGCCAGCTGGCACCGGGCCTCCCGTCTGCGATGTGGTCGCGACTAGATCGCGAACCCGAGCGCGCGCATCATCTCGCGCCCGTCGTCGGTGATCCGCTCCGGACCCCACGGCGGCATCCAGACCCAGTTGATGCGGAAGGCGTCCACGATGCCGTCGAGCGCGTTCGCGGTGTCGCCCTCGATGACGTCGGTCAGCGGGCAGCCGGCACTCGTCAGCGTCATGCTGATCACGAGCGCCGAGGCCTCGTCGTCCCAGGCCAGGTCGTAGATCAGGCCGAGGTCGACGATGTTGACGCCGAGCTCCGGGTCCTGGACCTCCTTCAGGCCCTCGACGACCTCGTCGAACTTCTCCGGGGCGAGTGCCGCGATCATCAGGCCTGCGCCTCTGCGGCGGACGCCGCCGCGGCCTGGACGTAGCGGTCGTAGCCCTCGTTCTCGAGGCGGTCGGCGAGCTCCGGGCCACCCTGCTCGGCGACCTTGCCCGCGACGAACACGTGCACGAAGTCCGGCTTGATGTAGCGCAGGATGCGCGTGTAGTGCGTGATGAGCAGCACGCCCAGGCCGGTCGCGGCCTTGGCACGGTTCACGCCCTCGGACACGATCTTCAGCGCGTCGACGTCGAGGCCGGAATCGGTCTCGTCGAGCACGGCGAAGCGGGGCTTGAGGAGCTCGAGCTGCATGATCTCGTGGCGCTTCTTCTCGCCACCGGAGAAGCCCTCGTTGACGTTGCGCTCGGCGAACGACGAGTCCATCTTGAGATCCGCCATCGACTGGCGGAGCTCCTTGATCCAGCCGCGCAGGGCGGGGGCTTCGCCGTCGATCGCCGTCTTGGCGGTGCGGAGGAAGTTCGACACCGTCACGCCGGGGATCTCGACCGGGTACTGCATCGCCAGGAACATGCCGGCACGGGCGCGCTCGTCGACGCTCATCGCGAGGACGTCCTCGCCATCGAGGGTGATCGAGCCACCGACGACGTTGTACCGGGGGTGCCCGGCGATCGTGTACGCCAGCGTGGACTTGCCGGAGCCGTTCGGCCCCATGATCGCGTGGATCTCGCCCTCGTTGATCGTGAGGTCGACACCCTTGAGGATCTCCTTGGTGCCCTGATCGGTGTCGATCGAGACCTGGAGGTCGCGGATTTCCAGAGTGGACATTGCGTGGGTTCCTTCGGTTTTCTGTCGTGTCGCGGACGGGCCGCGGAAAGTGTGGGGGCCGGGAGGCGGAGTCAGTCGACGGGGACGGGATCGTGCACGTCGACGTAGACGTCGCCCTCGCGCACCTCGACCCGGAACACCGGGACGGGCTCGTACGCCGGGAAGTTCTGCGGCTTCCCCGTGGCGAGCGAGAAGCGGGAGCCGTGGGCCCAGCACTCGAGCGTGTCGGCCTCGATGAACCCCTCGGCCAGCGAGATGTCCCCGTGGGTGCAGGTGTCACCGATGGCGTGCACGGTGCCGGAGGAGTCCTTCACGATGGCCACCGCGGTGCCGTCGACGACGGCGCGCATGGGGCTGTCCACCGCGATCTCGGACTCCGCGCAGACCTTCGTGGGCATCAGGCGTCGGCCTCCGCCGGCGCGACGATCACCGAGCGGCCCTCGGCGAGCTCCTGCTCGACCGCGGCGATGAGTCGTTCCTCGAGCTCGGGCGCACCGATCTTCTGGATGACCTCGACCAGGAAGCCGAGCACGACGAGACGACGCGCTTCTTCCTCGGGGATGCCGCGGGCCTGCAGGTAGAACAGCTGCTCGTCGTCGAAGCGACCGGTCGCACTCGCGTGGCCGGCGCCCTCGATGTTGCCCGTCTCGATCTCGAGGTTCGGGATGCTGTCGGCACGCGTGCCGTCGGTCAGCACGAGGTTGCGGTTCTGCTCGTACGAGTCGGTGCCGTCACCGGCGCGACCGATGAGCACGTCACCGATCCACACGGTGTGCGCGCCCTTGCCCTGCAGCGCGCCCTTGTAGTTGACCCGACCGCGCGTGTTCGGCGCGTCGTGGTTCACGTAGACCTGCTGCTCGATGTACTGACCGGCGTCGGCGAAGTACACGCCGTACATCTCGGTGTCGGCGCCCTGCGCACCGAGGTGCGTCGAGGGGTTGACCCGGATGACGTCGCCGCCGAGCGAGACCACGACGTGCTTCAGGAAGGCGTCGCGGCCGACCTCGGCGAAGTGCGTCGAGACGTGCACCGCGTCGTCGTCCCAGTCCTGGAGGCTGACGACGGTCAGGCGTGCGCCGTCCTGCACGACGATCTCGATGTTCTCGCTGAGCAGTGCGCTGCCGCGGTTGTCGAGCACGACGATGCCCTGGGCGTGCGGCTCAGCCGTGATGACCGTGTGCGCCGCTCGGGGCTGCGTGCCGAAGTCGGAACGCGTGATGGTGATGAACTCGTGCGCCTCGGTCGCCGTGATGGTGACGGCGAGGACGGCGTCGCGCGCCGTCCACGCAGCGGCCGCTGCACGGTCCTCGGGCAGACCGGCGGTCCCGACGCGGGGGTCGTCGCTGCGACCCCACTCGACGTCGGCACCGTCGGACTGGCGGGCGAGGAACCGGTAGGCGGATCCGTCGAGACCGCCGTCGAGGAGCGGCTGGAGCTTCGCCAGGGGCGCGAACTTCCAGTTCACCTCGCGGCCGGTGACGGTCGGGAACGCCTCGAGGTCGCCGGACTGGAACCGCTCGGAGCGGGTCTGGACCGGGATCTTCTTGTCCGGGGCGTCCCAGCCGCCGTCGGAGTGGGCTCCGGCGCCGTGCTGTTCGGCGCCCTGGGCGGGTGCCGCGGGCTCGATCGGCTGGTCGATGTGGGGAGGGGTGGTGCTGGACATCTAGCCGACGGATCCTTCCATGCTCATCTCGATGAGCTTGTTGAGTTCGAGCGCGTACTCCATCGGGAGCTCGCGGGCGATCGGCTCGATGAAGCCACGGACGATCATCGCCATCGCTTCGTCCTCGGCCATGCCGCGGGACATCAGGTAGAAGAGCTGCTCCTCGCTCACGCGCGAGACCGTGGCCTCGTGCCCGAGCTGGACGTCGTCGACGCGGATGTCGATCGCCGGGTACGTGTCGCTCCGGCTGATCGTGTCGACGAGCAGCGCGTCACACCGCACGGTGTTCGCCGCGTGGTGGGCCGACGGGTCCACCCGGACCTCGCCGCGGTAGCCGGCACGACCACCCCCACGGGCGATCGACTTCGAGACGATCGACGACGTCGTGTACGGCGCCATGTGGATCATCTTCGCGCCGGCGTCCTGGTGCTGGCCGGGGCCGGCGAACGCGACGGACAGGGTCTCGCCCTTGGCGTGCTCACCGGCGAGGTAGATCGACGGGTACTTCATCGTCACCTTGGAGCCGATGTTGCCGTCGATCCACTCCATCGTGGCGCCCTCGTGCGCGATCGCACGCTTGGTCACGAGGTTGTAGACGTTGTTCGACCAGTTCTGGATCGTCGTGTACCGAACGCGGGCGTTCTTCTTCACGATGATCTCGACGACGGCCGAGTGCAGCGAGTCCGACTTGTAGATCGGGGCGGTGCAGCCCTCGATGTAGTGGACGTAGGAGTCCTCGTCCGCGATGATCAGCGTCCGCTCGAACTGGCCCATGTTCTCGGTGTTGATCCGGAAGTAGGCCTGGAGCGGGATCTCGACGTGGACGCCCTTGGGGACGTAGACGAACGAGCCGCCCGACCACACGGCCGTGTTCAGCGCGGCGAACTTGTTGTCGCCGGCCGGGATCACGGTGCCGAAGTACTCCTGGAACAGCTCGGGGTGCTCGCGGAGCGCGGTGTCGGTGTCCATGAAGATGACACCCTGCTGCTCCAGGTCCTCGCGGATCTGGTGGTACACGACCTCGGACTCGTACTGCGCGGCGACACCGGCGACGAGGCGCTGGCGCTCGGCCTCGGGGATGCCGAGCTTCTCGTACGTCGCGCGGATGTCCTCGGGGAGGTCCTCCCACGACTGCGCCTGCTTCTCGGTCGAGCGCACGAAGTACTTGATGTTGTCGAAGTCGATGCCCGTCAGGTCGGCACCCCACGTCGGCATCGGCTTGCGGCCGAAGAGCTGCAGGCCCTTGAGCCGGTTCTTGAGCATCCACTCGGGCTCGTGCTTGAGGTTCGAGATGTCGGTGACGACCTCGTCCGAGACCCCACGGCGGGCCGAGGCCCCGGCCGAGTCGGAGTCGGACCAGCCGAACTCGTATTGCCCGAGCCCTTCGAGCTCGGGACGGTCGATGAGCACGTCGGACATGGTCTCCTCGTTTCCTTCTCGCGGGGCAGCGTCTTCAGGTGTCAACCCGTGGCGTCTGGACGCCATTCCACCGCAGACCGCCGACAGGCGGACACGGTGCTGCTCCCTCGCAACGACAATGGTTCCACGCAATCCCTGGATCGATCGGCGATCTCGGCCCATTCGGAGCCGGCGCCTGCCTAGACTTGACTGCTGCTGAACCCTCGAATCCTACAGGTTCACTGCACGGAACAACAGGAAGGCACCACCCTCGTGACTCGCGTCGGACCCCCCGTCGACCAGGATCTCCGGACCGCACGGTGGTGGTCACTCCCCCGGGTCGTCGACCGCCGGGTCATCGCGCTGGCGTGGGCCTCGTTCGTGGTCGAGGTCGTGTTGATCGGCACCGGCGGCCTCGTCCGCCTGACGGCGTCGGGCCTCGGATGCCCCACCTGGCCCAAGTGCACGGCCGATTCGCTCGTCTCCACGCCCGAGATGGGCATCCACGGGATCATCGAGTTCGGCAACCGACTGCTCACCTTCGTGCTCGTCATCGTGGCGATCGTGATGTTCCTGGCCGTCGTCCGGATGCTCCGCACGCGCCCCGAACTGTTCTGGCTCGCGTTCGCTCAGGGCGTCGCGATCCCGGTCCAGGCCGTCATCGGTGGGCTCAGCGTGCTCACGAACCTCAACCCGTTCGTCGTCGGGCTGCACTTCGTCGTGTCCGCCGCCCTGACCTCGGTCACCGCGGCCCTGGTCTACCGGACGATGCACGGCCCCCGCACCAGCCACCGCCTCGTGCCCGGCTGGTACACCGGCGTCGTCCGCGGAACCGTCGCCGCCGTCGTGGTCACCGTGCTCGTCGGCATCCTGACGACCGGCAGCGGCCCGCACGCCGGTGCCGACGAGGCCGTCGACGGCGGGATGCTGCACCGCACGGGCTTCGACCCCGCGGTCATGGAACACGTGCACGCCTGGCCCGCGTACGCCCTGTTCGCGCTGACCCTCGTGCTCGTCGTCGGCGCCGTCCGGCTCCGGATCTCGAGCAAGTGGGCGCTGTTGCTGCTCGTCGTCGAGTTCCTGCAGATCGCCGTCGGCCTGACCCAGGCCCGCACCGGCCTGCCCGTCGGGCTGGTGGGCACGCACATGGTGCTCGCCGGGCTGCTCGTCGGGGCCACCACGGCGGTCGTGCTCGCCACGCGCGCAAGCGCCGGTCGCGAGGCCGTGCGCGAGCCACTCGACGCCGCCTGACGCCCGGGCGCGTCGCGCCCGCTGCGCCCGTCTCCGACACCCGTTCTGCGACACCCCACGAGTCGATCGACTCGTGGGGTGTCGTTCGTCGCACACGCATCGGGTACGTGCGCATGATCCGTCAGTCCACGCGACGATCGACCGGTGGATCGTCGCTGGACGCGTGCGCCCCGCGCCCGAGCAGGCACCCGTCGGCCGGGAGGCCCGTGGCGGCGCCGCCACGGGCCTCCCGTCCGCCCCGTGCGCACACCCACGGCCGCGCCCGGTCGCGCGCTGACCCGGAACGACGTCCTCGACGTCGTACGACGTCGAGGACGTCGCAACCCCGCGCCCGCAACCGATGCGCACGCGCACCGACGACGAAGGCGACGTCGTACGACATCGAGATCGTCGTACGACGTCGCCCAGTGGCGGCCCGCAGTGCCTAGAAGGTGAAGACCTGCGGCAGCAGCGGGTCGATGCCCACGGCGATGAAGAGCAGCGTCAGGTACGTGATCGAGCTGTGGAACACACGCATCGGCTGCACGTGCTCGACGTGCTGGATCGCCCGGGAGTACAGCCGGTGCGACTCGACGACGAACCAGATGCCACCGGCCAGTGCGACCACGGTGTACAGCGGGCCCATGTGCGCAACGGGGATGAGCAGGAGCGAGCAGACGAGCGTCGCCCAGGCGTACAGCACGACCTGCAGGCCGACGACGGTGCGGCCACGGACCACAGCGAGCATCGGGACGTCGGCGGCGTCGTAGTCGTCGCGGTACTTCATCGACAGCGGCCAGTAGTGCGGCGGCGTCCAGAGGAAGATCACCATGAAGAGGATGACCGGGGCCCAGGTGAGGGAACCGGTGACGCCCGCCCAGCCGATGAGCACGGGCATGCAGCCGGCCGAGCCGCCCCACACGATGTTCTGCGGGGTGCGGCGCTTGAGCCACAGCGTGTAGACGAACACGTAGATGAGGATCGCGATGACGCTCAGGGCCGCGGCGAGCCAGTTCACCAGGAACCCGAGCACCGCCGTCGACAGGACGCCGAGGATCCACGAGAACACGAGGGCTTCGCGGTCCGAGAGCTCACCGGTCACCAGCGGGCGGGTGCTCGTCCGCTTCATCAGGCGGTCGATGTCACGGTCGATGTAGCAGTTGAAGGCCGACGCCGAGCCGGCGGACATCGCCCCGCCCAGCATCGTCCAGAACACGAGCCAGAGGTCCGGCACGCCACGCTCGGCCAGGAACATGGTCGGCGCGGTGGTCACGAGCAGCAGCTCCATGACCCGCGGCTTGGTCAACGAGACGTACGCACGGACCTTGCGGGACAGCGTCGATCGGGGTCGATCGGTGTCGGGCCTGGTCACGGTGGCAGTCGGCAAGGGAACCTCAGTCTGTTCGCATCAGCTCGCACACTCGGTGGACGACTGCGGCGGCGTCCGGGCATGCGCTGACCCGGAATGTCCACGGGTCGTCGACAGTTTACGTGATGGAAGCGCCGCGATGATGCCCCGCTCCCCCATCCCGTGCAGACATCCCGTGCAGAACGACGAGCCGCGGAGCACGACACGCCCGGCGGACGAGGGCCCGGGTGACCCGACTCGTGAACATCGGGCGTCACCTGAACCCCTTCTGAGTGGCTGGTCACTATGCTGGACCTGCCCTCCCGCAGTGCGCGCCCCGATGACGTCGGCCGCGATGAGCCGGTCGGCCGCCGCTAGACGGCGACACGACTCGGCCCCGGGATGGCCACATGTCCGTGCGATGGCACGAGCCCTCGCACATGTCGCATCAAGAAGGGTCAACATCCAAGTGGCTGAATTCACCTGGGACGCCATCGACCGGAAGGCCGTCGACACGGCCCGCGTTCTCGCCGCCGACTCGGTCGAGGCCGCCGGCAACGGTCACCCCGGCACCGCGATGAGCCTCGCGCCGCTCGCACACCTGCTCTTCCAGAAGGTGATGCGTCGCGACCCGAGCGACTCCACCTGGATCGGCCGCGACCGCTTCATCCTCTCCGCCGGTCACGCCTCGATCCTGCAGTACGTGCAGTTCTACCTGCACGGCTACGGCCTCGAGCTCGACGACCTGCAGCACCTGCGCAAGTGGGGCTCGAAGACCCCGGGTCACCCGGAGTACGGCCACACCGACGGTGTCGAGATCACCACCGGCCCGCTCGGCCAGGGCCTCGCGTCCTCGGTCGGCTTCGCCTACGCCCAGCGCTTCGAGCGCGGCCTGTTCGACCCGGAGACCCCGGCCGGCCAGTCGCCGTTCGACCACTTCACCTACGTGATCGCCGGTGACGGTGACATGCAGGAGGGCGTGACGAACGAGGCGGGCTCGCTCGCCGGCCGTCAGCAGCTCGGCAACCTGATCGCGTTCTACGACTCGAACCAGATCTCGATCGAGGACAACACCGACATCGCGTTCTCGGAGAGCGTCCCCGAGCGCTACGAGGCGCTCGGGTGGCACGTCCAGATCGTCGACTGGAAGAAGACCGGCGAGTACTCCGAGGACGCCGTGGAGCTCCACGCCGCGATCGAGGCCGCCCAGCAGGTCACCGACAAGCCGTCGCTCATCGTCCTCAAGACGATCATCGGCTGGCCGTCGCCGACCAAGC
The DNA here is from genome assembly GCF_003752545.1 of Curtobacterium sp. PhB172. NCBI lineage: Bacteria > Bacillati > Actinomycetota > Actinomycetes > Micrococcales > Microbacteriaceae > Curtobacterium > Curtobacterium sp. PhB172. Next base: position 359,930 of record NZ_RKIF01000006.1, on the reverse strand, counting down.
AGAACTCCGGCAAGATCCACGGTTCGGCGCTCGGCGCCGACGAGATCAAGGGCCTCAAGGAGGTCCTCGGCTTCGACACCGCGAAGACCTTCGAGGTCGCCCCCGAGGTCCTCGAGTACACCCGCGGCGCCGTCGCCAAGGGCCAGGCGCAGCACGCCGAGTGGCAGAAGACCTTCGACGCGTGGGCTGCTGCCAACGCCGACAAGAAGGCGCTGTTCGACCGCGTCAACGCCAAGGAGCTCCCCGCGGACCTCGAGGCAGCACTGCCGGTCTTCCCGACCGACAAGGCCGTCTCGACCCGTGCCGCCTCCGGCAAGGTCATCAACGCCATCGCGCCGCTGATGCCCGAGTTCTGGGGTGGCTCGGCCGACCTCGCCGAGTCGAACCTCACCACGATCGAGGGCGCCAAGTCCTTCGGTCCGGCCGAGGCCTCGACGTCGACGTGGAGCACCGACCCGTACGGCCGCGTGCTGCACTTCGGCATCCGCGAGCACGCCATGGGCTCGATCCTCAACGGCATCGTCCTGCACGGGAACACCCGCCCCTTCGGCGGCACGTTCCTGATCTTCAGCGACTACATGCGTCCGGCAGTCCGTCTCGCCGCGCTCATGGGCGCCCCGGCGATCTACGTCTGGACCCACGACTCCGTCGCCCTCGGCGAGGACGGCCCGACGCACCAGCCGATCGAGCAGGTCTCGTCGCTCCGTGCGATCCCGGGTCTCGACGTGGTCCGCCCCGCCGACGCCAACGAGGTCGCGTACGCCTGGCTCGAGATGCTCAAGCACACCGACCGCCCGGCCGGCATCGCGCTGAGCCGTCAGAACCTGCCGGTGTTCGAGCGTGGCGAGGGCGACGCCTCCGGTGAGGTCTTCGCCTCGGCGAAGAACGTCGCCAAGGGTGCGTACATCCTGGCCGAGGCGCCGAACGGCACCCCGGACGTGATCCTCATCGCGACCGGTTCCGAGGTCCAGATCGCCGTCGAGGCCCGTGAGCAGCTCAAGGGCGAGGGCATCAACGCCCGCGTCGTGAGCGCACCGTCCATCGAGTGGTTCCGCGCCCAGTCCGAGAACTACCAGGACCAGGTGCTCCCGAAGGACGTCACCGCTCGCGTGTCGGTCGAGGCCGGCATCGCCATGAGCTGGCGCGACATCGTCGGCGACAAGGGCCGCAGCGTCTCGATCGAGCACTTCGGTGCCTCGGCCGACTACCAGACGCTCTTCAAGGAGTTCGGCTTCACGACGGAACACGTCGTGGCCGCCGCGAAGGAATCCATCGCGGCTTCCTGACCCGCAGGGGCCGGGTCCGGTTCGCCGGACCCGGCCCTTCTGCCGGGAGGCGCGGTTCGGCTCCGCCACGCGCCCCCCGGTCCCCCAGACCCCGGCCATCAGGCCGATGAAGGAAAGAAGAGAAACACATGGCTGAGAACACCCCCACTGCCGCCCTCTCCGCGGTCGGCGTGAGCATCTGGCTCGACGACCTGTCCCGCGAGCTCCTCGAGACCGGCAAGCTCACCGACCTCATCGCGCAGAAGAACGTCGTCGGCGTGACCACCAACCCGACGATCTTCGCGTCGGCCCTCGCCAAGGGCGAGCGCTACGACGCGCAGGTCAAGGAGCTGGCCGCCGCCGGCACCGACGTGACCGAGGCGATCTTCGAGATCACCACGCAGGACGTCGCCAACGCGTCCGACGTGTTCAAGCCGATCTACGACGAGACCAAGGGCTTCGACGGCCGCGTCTCGATCGAGGTCGAGCCGGGCCTCGCCCACGAGACCGCCAAGACCATCGAGCAGGCCAAGTTCCTGTTCGAGAAGGTCGGCCGCGAGAACGTCCTCATCAAGATCCCCGCAACGGTCGAGGGTCTCGAGGCCATCACCGAGGTCATCGGCGCCGGCATCTCCGTCAACGTCACCCTGATCTTCTCGCTCGAGCGCTACCGCGCCGTCATCGACGCCTACCTCGGTGGGCTCGAGAAGGCCAAGGCCGCCGGTCACGACCTGTCGAAGATCCACTCGGTCGCCTCGTTCTTCGTGTCGCGCGTCGACTCCGAGATCGACAAGCGCCTGGACGCCGTCGGCACCGACGAGGCCAAGGCCCTGAAGTCGAAGGCCGGCATCGCCAACGCGCAGCTCGCCTACCAGGTCTGGACCGAGGCGTTCGCCTCCGAGCGCGCCCTCGGCCTGCTCGAGGCCGGTGCGAACACGCAGCGTCCGCTCTGGGCCTCGACCGGCGTCAAGGACCCGTCGCTGCCCGACACGCTCTACGTGACCGAGCTCGCCGCCCCGAACACCGTGAACACGATGCCGGGCAAGACGCTCGACGCCACGTTCGACCACGGTGAGATCCACGGCGACGCCATCGCCGGCACCTTCGACGCCGCGCAGCAGGTCCTCGACCAGCTCGCCGCGCAGGGCATCGACTACGACGACGTCGTGGCGCTGCTCGAGAAGGAGGGCGTGGACAAGTTCAACGTCTCGTGGGGCGAGCTCGTCGACACCGTGAAGACCGCGCTCGAGGGCGCCAAGTAGTGACGGTTTCCATCGCTGCCAGCGGCGATGCCGCGCGGGCCATCGACTCGGTGGTCCCGCGGCTCGTCGCTGACCTGGTGGCCTCGGGCATCACCGCCCAGGACCCCGAGCTGTGGGGACCGGACGCCGAGGCCGAGGCGTCCAAGCGCCTCGGCTGGGTGGAGGCCGTCTCGGTCTCCCGCCCGCTCGTCGCCCAGATCACCGCGCTGCGCGAGTCGCTCCGTGCCGAAGGGGTCGACCACGTCGTCCTCGCCGGCATGGGCGGCTCGTCGCTCGCGCCGGAGGTCATCACGCGCACCGCCGGCGTCCCGCTGACGGTGCTCGACTCGACCGATCCCGCGCAGGTCCGCGCCGCCGTCACGACGGACCTCGAGCGCACCGTGCTCGTCGTCTCGTCGAAGTCCGGCTCCACGCTCGAGACCGACTCCCAGCGCCGCGTCTACGAGCAGGCGTTCCGCGACGCGGGCATCGACCCCAGCGGCCGCATCGTCGTCGTCACCGACCCGGGCTCCGCGCTCGAGGCCGCCGCGATCGACGCCGGCTACCGGGTCTTCACCGCCGACCCGACCGTCGGCGGCCGCTACTCCGCGCTCACCGCGTTCGGGCTGGTGCCCTCCGGTCTCGCCGGAGCGGACATCGCCGAGCTGCTGGACGAGGCCGACGCCATCTCCGCGCTGCTGTCGGTCGACCTCGACGAGAACCCCGGGCTCGTGCTCGGTGCGGTCCTCGCCGGTACCGACCCGCTGCGCGACAAGATCGCCATCGTGCCGGACGGCACCCACATCGTCGGGTTCGGCGACTGGGTGGAGCAGCTGATCGCGGAGTCGACCGGCAAGAGCGGACGTGGTCTGCTCCCCGTCGTGCTGCACGCCGACTCCCCCGAGGTCTCCGCAGCCCTGCCGGACGTCCAGGTCGTCCGCCTGGTCGGTTCGCGAGAGGACGAGCGCCACGTCGCCGAGGGCGAGGTCGAGATCACCGGGACGCTCGGTGGTCAGATCCTCGTCTGGGAGTACGCCGTCGCGGTCGCCGGGCGGTTGCTCGGCATCGACCCGTTCGACCAGCCCGACGTCGAGGCCGCCAAGGTCGCGACCCGTGCGCTGCTCGACGACCGTCCCGCGCCTGCGGAACCCGCGTTCACCGAGGACGGCATCGCCGTCTCCGCGACGCCCGGACTGCCGGTCGGGACGACGCTCGCAGAAGCCGTGACGGGCCTCCTGTCCGAACTGGACGCCACCGGCTACGTGGCGGTGCAGGCGTACGTCGACCGCACCACGAACCGTGACCTCGAGACGCTCCGCGACGCCCTGGCGGCGCGCACGCGTCGGCCGGTCACCTTCGGGTACGGCCCGCGGTTCCTGCACTCGACCGGGCAGTACCACAAGGGCGGACCCGCCACGGGAGTGTTCCTGCAGATCGTGGCGGACGAACCGGACGACCTGGCGATCCCGGGTCGGCCGTTCACGTTCGGCCAGCTCCTCCAGGCCCAGGCAGCGGGTGACGCGAGTGTCCTCGCGCAGCACGGCCGCCCGGTCCTCACCCTCACGACGTCGGACGTGCGCGCCGCCACCGCGGCCATCGCCTCCGCCGTCTCCCACTGACTCGTAAGGAGTTCACCGACTCATGTCACCGGTGGCAATCACCCCGGAGCACAACCCGCTCCGGCTGCCGACGGATCGTCGACTGAACCGGATCGCGGGACCGAGCACGCTCATCATCTTCGGCGTGACGGGCGACCTGTCACGCAAGAAGCTGATGCCGGCGGTCTACGACCTGGCCAACCGGGGGCTCCTGCCCCCGGGGTTCGCGCTCGTCGGCTTCGCCCGTCGCGACTGGGAGGACCAAGACTTCTCCCAGCTCGTGCACGACGCCGTCAAGGAGCACTCCCGCACCCCGTTCGACGAGGACGTCTGGCGTCAGCTCGAACAGGGCATCCGCTTCGTCCAGGGCTCGTTCGACGACCCCGAGGCGTTCCTGCAGCTCAAGCAGACCGTCGACGACCTGGACGCCGAGCGCGGGACGCTGGGCAACCACGCGTTCTACTTGTCCATCCCGCCGAAGATGTTCCCGGTGGTGACCGAGCAGCTGAAGCTGTCCGGCCTCACCGCGAAGCGCGAGGGCTCGTGGAGCCGCGTGGTCGTCGAGAAGCCGTTCGGCTCCGACCTCCGCACCGCGCGCGAGCTGAACGCGATCGTCGAGAGCGTCTTCGCGCCCGACGACGTGTTCCGCATCGACCACTACCTCGGCAAGGAGACCGTCCAGAACCTGCTGACGCTCCGGTTCGCGAACCAGATGTACGAACCCATCTGGAACTCGAACTACGTCGACCACGTGCAGATCACGATGGCCGAGGACATCGGCGTCGCCGGACGTGCCGCGTACTACGACGGCATCGGCGCGGCGCGCGACGTCATCCAGAACCACCTGCTGCAGCTCCTCGCGCTCACCGCGATGGAGGAGCCCGTCTCGTTCAAGGCTGCCGACCTGCGCGCCGAGAAGGAGAAGGTGCTGTCCGCCGTGCGGCTGCCCGAGGACCTGTCGACCGCCACGGCGCGTGGACAGTACGCCGGCGGCTGGCAGGGCGGCGAGAAGGTGCTCGGATTCCTCGACGAGGCCGGGATGAACCCGGAGTCCGGCACCGAGACGTACGCCGCGATCAAGCTCGACATCGCGACCCGTCGCTGGCAGGGCGTCCCGTTCTACCTGCGCGCCGGCAAGCGGCTCGGGCGCCGTGTGACCGAGATAGCGATCGTCTTCAAGCGCGTCCCCGAGGACGTCTACGGCAACTCGCAGTCCCCCCTCGGGCAGAACGCGCTCGTGATCCGCGTCCAGCCGGACGAGGGCGTCACGCTCCGGTTCGGCTCGAAGGTCCCCGGCGTCGGCACCCAGGTGCGCGACGTGACGATGGACTTCGGGTACGGCCACGCCTTCACCGAGGCGTCCCCCGAGGCGTACGAGCGACTCATCCTCGACGTGCTCCTCGGTGATCCGCCGCTGTTCCCGCGGCACCAGGAGGTCGAGCTGTCCTGGAAGATCCTCGACCCGATCGAGGAGTTCTGGGCCACGCAGGGCCAGCCCGAGCAGTACCGTCCCGGCACGTGGGGTCCGGCGTCCGCCGATGCCCTGCTCGCCCGCGACGGCCGGACCTGGAGGCGTCCATGAAGATCGACCTGCCGAACACCACGGTCTCGAAGATCCAGAAGAAGCTCGTCCACATCCGCGAAGAGGGCGGCGCCGTCGCCCTCGGTCGTGTCCTGACGCTGATCATCTCGACGGCCCTCGGCCACGAGGAAGAAGCGATCGAGGCGGCGAACGAGGCGTCCCGCGAGCACCCGATGCGCGTGATCATCGTGTCGAAGAACGACGGCGACACGAAGTCGCCCGGCCGTCTCGACGCACAGATCCGCGTGGGCAGCGACGCGGGCGCCAGTGAGGTCATCGTCCTCCGCGCCTACGGCGAGACCGCGACCGACGAGGAGAGCCTGGTCACGGGCCTGCTCCTGCCGGACGCCCCGGTCGTGGCCTGGTGGCCGCAGACCGCGCCGTCGCAGCCGTCGGCCTCGGCACTGGGCCGCATCGCCCAGCGCCGGATCACCGACGCCGCCGCGCAGAAGGACCCGAACGGCGCGATCGAGGCGCTCGGTGCCTCGTACGTGCCGGGCGACACCGACTTCGCGTGGACCCGACTGACCCTGTGGCGGAACCAGCTCGCCGCGGCGCTCGACCAGCCGCCGTACGAGCCGATCACCGGCGTCGAGGTGACGGGTGCGTCGGACAGCCCGTCGACGATCCTGCTCGCCGCGTGGCTGCAGCTCCAGCTCGAGGTGCCGGTGACGGTCACCACGTCGCCGCGTGCGACCGGCTCGAGCGGCATCCACGGCGTCAAGCTCGTGCGCGAGTCGGGCACCATCGACCTCGAGCGTTCCCTGGTGGACGTCGCGACGCTCTCGATGCCCGGTCAGCCCACGCACGACCTGTCGCTGCCACGCCGCAACCTGCGTGACTGCCTGGCCGAGGAACTCCGTAGACTCGACCCGGACGTCCTCTTCGGAGACGTCGTCAAGCACGGGGTTCCCCAGCTGCGCGAGACCATCGCCCGCTGAGCACCCCACAACGGTCGGGCCGCCTGTCTGGTGCAGGCGGCCCGACCGGACCGAAGGCGGTCGTACGACCGGTCGGCCGCCACGAACACGGGAGTCACGTGACCAACGAACGGCGGGTGCTCGTGCACCCGGACAAGCAGGCCCTCGGCGCTTCGGTCGCCGCACGCTTCATCACCAAGATCATCGACGTGCTCGACGAGCAGGAGCGTGCCGACATCGCGATCAGCGGTGGCTCGGTGTCGTCCCTCGTCCTCGCCGCGATCGGCCAGTCGCCGGCGCGCGAGAGCGTCGACTGGTCGAAGGTCCACGTCTGGTGGGTCGACGAGCGCTGGGTGCCGGCCGGTGACGCCGACCGCAACACCACGGGGACGCAGACCGACTTCTTCGACCACGTCGAAATCCCGGAGTCGAACATCCACCCGATGCCCGCGTCCGACGCCGGCATCGACATCGAAGCGGCCGCGCTGCAGTACGAGCGCGAGCTGCAGGACGCCGCGTACGAGGGTGCCGTCGCTCCGCGCTTCGACATCACGCTGCTCGGTGTCGGCCCCGACGGGCACACCGCGTCGCTCTTCCCCGAGTTCCCGCAGCTCACGGTCACCGACCGCACCGTCGTGTCGGTCGACGACTCCCCCAAGCCGCCGCCGCAGCGTCTGACGGTCACCTACCCGGTGATCAACGCTTCGCAGCGCGTGTGGGTCATCCTGTCCGGTGCCGAGAAGGCATCGGTCCTCGGGCTCGCCCTGGCGGGCGCCTCCGTCGAGGACGTCCCCGTGGGCGGCGTCCAGGGGCGCAAGCGCACCGTCTTCTTCGTGGACCAGGACGCCGCGCGCGACGTCCCCGAGAACCTCATCGCGTCGACGTACTAGACGCGCGTCCTGCCTGACGGGAGGCCCGGTGCCAGTTGGCACCGGGCCTCCCGTCCGTCGTGCCGTCGCTCCCCTGCCCCCGAGGTTCCGAAATCTCGGCATCTCGGCGCTCGCACCGGCCGGCCGTGGAACCTCGGCGGGACGCACGCGGCATGTCGTGGAACCTCGGCGACGCCCACACGCTGCTGCACCGCCGGCCCGTCGAGCTGTCGTGCCGCGGTGGCCGCCCTCACCGCCGACTCCCGCAGGTTCCGAGATTTCGGAACCTCGGCGCTCACACCGACTGGCCGTGGAACCTCGGCGGGACGCACGCGGCATGTCGTGGAACCTCGGCGGGACGCACGCGGCATGTCGTGGAACCTCGGCGGGACGCACGCGCCCTGTGGAGCCCAAGAACCCCCGCGACGCACGAAGGCCCCCACACCATCGCGGTGCGGGGGCCTTCGTCAATGTGTGTGGGCGCTACGCCTTCTTGGCCGCGGTCCCGCGACGCTCGCGGAGCTGCTGGAGCGCGTCCTCGAGGAGCTGCGCTGCCTCTTCCTCGGTGCGACGCTCCTTCACGTACGCGAGGTGCGTCTTGTAGGGCTCCGTCTTGGAGACCACGGGAGGGTTCTCCTTGTCGCGCCCGGCGGGGAGCCCGCTCGACGGCGAATCGACCGTCTCGGGGATCTCTTCGTCCGGGAGGTTCGCGGCGAAGTACCGCACGACCTCGTTGCCGAGGGCGTCCCAGTACGAGATCGCCACACGCTCGGCCTGGACCCCACGGTCCTGTTCGCCCATCGGTCCTGCGCCGACGCGGGACCCCCGGATTGCACTGCCTCCGCTAGCCATGGATCAGACCCCCGCCGTGAACTTGTTGATGAGACCGAGCACGATGATGGAGACGATCCAGACCAGACCGAGGATCACCGTGATGCGGTTGAGGTTGCGCTCGGCGACGCCGGACGCCCCGAGGTTGCTCGTCACGCCGCCACCGAACATGTCGGAGAGGCCGCCACCGCGGCCCTTGTGCAGGAGGATGAGGAGCGTGAGCAGGAGGCTCGTGATTGCGAGCAGGACCTGCAGCACGACGGAGAGTATCGCCACGACGTACCTTTCGTGTCAGTCAGCCGTACCAGTGTACCGGCCGCGCGGGGCACGGCCGGTACATGGACGGGAGTGGTGCGGACTACAGCCCGACGCCAGCAGGTGTGGCTACAGCCCGACGTGCTGGCGGAACCGGGCGATCGCCGCGAACTCCTGCACGTCGAGGGATGCGCCGCCGACGAGGGCGCCGTCGATGTCGGGCTCGCGGAGGAACCCGGCGATGTTGCCGGACTTGACCGAACCGCCGTACAGGACGCGCGTGTCGGCAGCGGCCTGGTCGCCCCAGGCAGCAGCGATGCCGCGACGGATCGCGGCGCACTCGTCCTGCGCCTGCTCGGCCGTGGCTGCCTGGCCGGAACCGATCGCCCAGACGGGCTCGTAGGCGACGACGATGTCGGACGGCTGCACGGCGTCGAGCACGACACGGAGCTGCTCGACCGGCACGACGCCGGCGCCGCGCTGTTCGCGCTGCTCACCGGTCTCGCCGACGCAGACGACCGGCACGAGGCCGTGCTTGACGGCCGCGGCGGTCTTGGCGGCGACGACCTCGTCGGTCTCACCGTGCAGCGTGCGCCGCTCGGAGTGTCCGACGATGACGTACTGCGCGTCGAGCGCCGACAGGAACGCGCCGGAGACGTCGCCGGTGTAGGCACCGGAGTCGTACTGCGACAGGTCCTGCGCACCGAAGTGGATCGGCAGCTTGTCGGCCGAGATGAGCGTCTGCACGCTCCGCAGGTCGGTGAAGGGCGGGAACACCGCGACCTCGACGTCGTCGAAGTCGTGGCGGGCGTCCTTCAGGGTCCACGCGAGCTTCTGGACCGTGGCGATGGCCTGGAGATGATCGAGATTCATCTTCCAGTTGCCGGCGATCAACGGCGTGCGGGTCATGCGGACCACCCCAGTGCTTCGAGACCGGGAAGCGACTTGCCCTCGAGGAACTCGAGGCTCGCACCGCCACCGGTCGAGATGTGCCCGAACTGGTCGTCCGAGAAGCCGAGCGAACGGACCGCAGCGGCGGAGTCGCCACCGCCGACCACACCGAGGCCGTCGACCTCGGTCAGGGCCTTGGCGACGGTCTTCGTGCCGGCGGCGAAGGCCGGGAACTCGAACACGCCCATCGGGCCGTTCCAGAACACCGTCTTCGAACCGGACACCGCCGACGCGAACCGCGCCGCCGTCTCCGGACCGATGTCGAGGCCGATGCCGTCGGTGCCGAACGACGACGACTCGATCGCGTCGGCCGCCACCGTCTCGTGTGCCGCGTCGGCGGAGAACCCGGAGGCCACCACGACGTCGGTCGGCAGGTCGATCGTCACGCCGAGCTCCTTCGCCCGCGAGAGGTACTCGCGGACGACGTCGAGCTGGTCGGCTTCGAGCAGCGACTTCGCCACCCCGTGGCCCTGGGCCGCGAGGAAGGTGAAGAGCATGCCGCCGCCGATGCACAGCGTGTCGACCTTGGGCAGGATGTGGTCGATGACGCCGAGCTTGTCGCTGACCTTCGAGCCACCGAGCACGACCGTGTACGGCCGTTCCGGCGAGGAGGTCAGGCGCTCGAGCACCCGCAGTTCGGTCTCGATGAGCGAACCGGCTGCGCTGGGCAGCGCGGACGCGAGTTCGTAGACCGAGGCCTGCTTGCGGTGCACGACACCGAAGCCGTCGGAGACGAAGGCGTCACCGAGTGCCGCGATGCGGTCCGCGAACGCGGAACGCGCGGCAGCGTCCTTCGAGGTCTCCTCCGGGTTGAACCGGAGGTTCTCGAGCAGCAGGACGTCACCGTCCTCGAGGGCCTCGGCGGCCGCGGTCGCCTCGTCGCCGACGGTCTCGCCGACGAACGTGACCTCTTTGCCGAGCAGCTCGGAGAGCCGCTGGCCGACCGGCGCGAGCGAGAACTCCGGCTTGGGTTCCCCGTCGGGTCGGCCCAGGTGGGAGATCACGATGACGCGCGCGCCGGCGGTGATGAGGGTGTTGAGGGTCGTCAGGGACGCCCGCACGCGGCCGTCGTCCGTGATCGTGCCGTCCTTGAGCGGGACGTTCAGGTCACAACGGACGACGACGCGCTTGCCGGCGAGGTCGCCGAGGTCCTCGAGGGTGCGGAGGGCCATGTGTTACAGACGCTCGCCGACGTACTCGGTCAGGTCGACGAGACGGTTCGAGTAGCCCCACTCGTTGTCGTACCACGAGGTGATCTTCACGAGACCGCCGATGACCTTGGTCAGGCCGGAGTCGTAGATCGAGGAGTGCGGGTCCGTCGTGATGTCGGTCGACACCAGCGGGTCCTCGCTGTAGAGCAGGATGCCCTTGAGCGGGCCCTCTGCAGCTTCCTTGTACGCGGCGTTGATCTCGTCGACGGTGACCTCGGACTTGGTCTCGAGGGTGAGGTCCGTGATCGAGCCGGTCGGGACCGGGACGCGGAGCGCGAAGCCGTCGAGCTTGCCGGCGAGCTCCGGCATGACCTGGCCGATGGCCTTGGCGGCACCGGTCGAGGTCGGGACGATGTTCAGCGCGGCCGCACGGGCACGACGGGGGTCCTTGTGCGGTCCGTCCTGCAGGTTCTGGTCGGCGGTGTAGGCGTGGATCGTGGTCATGAGGCCACGCTCGATGCCGAACTTGTCGTTGAACACCTTGGCCAGCGGCGCGAGGCTGTTCGTGGTGCAGGACGCGTTCGAGATGATGTTGTGGTTCGCCGGGTCGTACTGGTCCTCGTTCACGCCGAGGACGATGGTGACGTCGTCACCGGTGGCCGGGGCGGAGATGATGACCTTCTTGGCACCCGCGTCGATGTGCTTCTGCGCATCGGCGGCCTTGGTGAAGAAGCCGGTCGACTCGATGACGATGTCGACGCCCAGCTCGCCCCAGGGGAGGTTGGCGGGGTCGCGCTCCGCGAGGACCTTGATGGCCTTGCCGTCGACGACGATGTTGTCGCCGTCGAGCTCGACGGAGACGCCGAGACGACCCGTGATGGAGTCGAACTTCAGCAGGTTCGCCAGCGCGGCGTTGTCGGTGAGGTCGTTCACCGCCACGATCTCGAGGTCGGAGCCCTTCGCGAGGGCGGCCCGGAAGAAGTTGCGGCCGATACGGCCGAAGCCGTTGATACCGATCTTGACGGTCAATGGATCTCCTGGTGGGTGTGGAGCGCCCGAGGGGCGCTGCTTTCGGAGGGCGCTGGCCCTGTCGGGCCCGCGTGTGGTGGACGATACGCCCCGTAACGTCGCCGTAACGACCCTAGCAGTCGGACCCTGCCAGACCGTGCCGGATGACGGTCCGTCCGGACGGTCCCGCACGGTGTCCTGACGGGCGTCGGTGCGGCCCGCGAAGTCGACCACAGAACGGACGGGAGGCGCGGTGCCAGCTGGCACCGCGCCTCCCGTCATGCAGGTCGGACGACCCGTCTCAGACCCCCTCGAGCTCCTCGGGGACGCTCGCTTCCGTCCCGGGGATGCCGAGGTCGGACGCGCGCTTGTCGGCCATGGCGAGGAGTCGGCGGATGCGACCCGCGATGGCGTCCTTCGTCATGGGCGGGTCGGCGTGCTGGCCGAGCTCGTCGAGCGACGCGTCGCGGTGCTGCAGGCGCAGCGCGCCGGCGTACTGCAGGTGGTCGGGGACCTCGTCGCCGAGGATCTCGAGCGCGCGCTCGACGCGGGCGCAGGCGGCGACGGCGGCCTGCGCCGAGCGGCGGAGGTTGGCGTCGTCGAAGTTGACGAGGCGGTTCGCGGTCGCACGGACCTCGCGGCGCTGCCGCATCTCCTCCCAGTCGGCGGTGGTGCGGGCGGCGCCCATCACCGTGAGCATCTGGCCGATGGCCTCGCCGTCGCGGATGACGACGCGGTGGACGCCACGGACCTCGCGGCCCTTCGCGGCGACGCCGAGACGCGACGCGGCACCGACGAGGGCCATGGCGGCCTCGTTGCCGGGGCACGTGACCTCGAGCGCTGCAGCCCGGCCCGGGTCGGTGAGGGTGCCGGAGGCGAGGAACGCACCGCGCCAGATCGCGGCGAGGTCCTCGCGGTTGCCCGTGGTGAGCCGGTTCGGCAGCCCGCGGACGGGACGGCGCCGGGCGTCCATCAGACCGGTCTGGCGTGCGAGGGTCTCCCCCGCCTCGAGCACGCGGACCAGGTAGCGGGTGCCACGACGGGACGACGCGGACGAGCCCACCGATGCCTCGCTGCGGACGCCGTACAGCTCGGCGAGGTCCTTGCGGACCCGGTGCACGATGATCCGGGTGTCGAGCTCCACCTCGACCGCGATGCGGCCCGAGATGACGTGCAGGCCACCCGCGAACCGGAGGATCGTGGCGAGTTCGGCGGCGCGGACCGTGTTGCGGTTCACGGCGACCCTGGCCAGTTCGTCCTTGACCTCGGCAGTCAACGGCACAGCATCATTCCTAACGTTCATCTGGTGGTCCCGCGATTCCGGCGGCACGTACGTGGGGAGCGGCCGGAGGGACGGTCACTCCCGGCCGAGATCTCGGTTCTTCACACGCACGGCGACGCCAGGCATCCCGCGGAGGAGGTTCGCCAACTCGGCGACGATGGCGACCGAGCGGTGCTTCCCGCCGGTACAGCCGATGGCGATCGTAGCGTGTCTTTTGTTCTCGCGCTGGTACCCCTCGAGCACCGGCTCGAGTACGGAGACGTACCGATCGACGAACGGACGGGCTCCGGCCTGGGCCAGGACGTAGTCCGAGACGGGCTGGTCGAGGCCCGTGTGGGCCCGGAGTTCCGGGACCCAGTAGGGGTTCGGCAGGAACCGGACGTCGGCCACCATGTCGGCGTCGGCGGGCAGTCCGTACTTGAACCCGAAGCTCATGAGCGTCACCTGAACACCCACGAAGTGATCGTCGGCGAACTGCTCGGTGACGGTGTTCGCGAGCTGGTGGATGTTGAGGTCCGAGGTGTCGATCACCATGTCGGATGCCTCGCGCAGCCCGGCCAACCGGGTCCGCTCGCGCGCGATGCCGTCGAGCAGGGTGTCCTCGCCCTGGAGCGGGTGGGGTCGTCGGACCTGCTCGAAGCGCCGCACCAGGACGGCGTCGTCGGCTTCGAGGAACAGCACCCGGACCCGTGCGGACGTGGTCGACCGCACCTGTTCGACCGCGTGCTCCGGGTCCGTGAAGAACCGTCCGCCGCGGACGTCGACGACCGTGGCGATCTTCGGGATCTTCTCGCCGGCGCGGTCGGCCAGTTCGGTGAGCGGTGCCAGCATCTGCGTCGGCAGGTTGTCGACGACGTACCAGCCGAGGTCTTCGAGGGCCTTGCCGACCGTCGAACGCCCGGCCCCGGACATGCCGGTGACGATGAGGATGTCGTGCTGCGACGCGTGCGCGGTCGCTGTGGCGCTGTCGGTCATCTGGGAGTGGGCTCCGTCGTGGCGGCCCGGGCGCGTCGCCCGGGGAGGTCTCGGCTGCGGGACCAGGGTATCGCCCGACAGGTGTCGGGAGGCACGGGATGCGTCACGTGGGCAGCTGCGGACCGTCGTGGGTCACGTCGGGGACCCGCACCGGGCCTCCTGGGAGCGGCGCAGTGTCCGCAGGGCCCGCGGGGTCCGCGGTGTCCGTCGGGTCCGTCCCGTCGTCCGGCGCGCTCGTCGGGCTCGCCGCACTGGTGGCCGGCGCGCTCGTCGGGGTCTGCTGCAGCTTCGTGACGACCGCCGCGGCCGTCGCCGGACCGACGCCGTTCACCTCGCTGATCTCGTCGGCCGTGGCCTCGCGCAGCCGTGCCACGGACCCGAAGTGCTTGAGCAGCGCGTTCACCCGCGACGGCCCGAGCCCGGGGATCTCCGACAGCCGGGACCGCACGTCGCGCTTGCGGCGGGTGCGCTGGTGCGTGATCGCGAACCGGTGCGCCTCGTCGCGGATGCGCTGGATGAGGAAGAGCGCCTCGGAGTTGCGCGGCATGATCACCGGGAAGTCGTCGTCGGGCAGCCAGAGCTCCTCGAGACGCTTCGCGATGCCGACCAGCGCGATGTCGTGCACCCCGGCTTCGTCCAGCGCGCGCTTGGCGGCCTGCACCTGGGGTTGTCCACCGTCGACGATGAGCAGTTGCGGACGGTAGGCGAACCGCTTCGAGGGCTTGGAGCCCTCGACCACCTCGGCGCTCGTCACGTCGGGGACGTCCGGCAGGTCGGCGTCCTCGTCGAGGCGCGCCAGACGCCGCGTGAGCACCTGGTACATGCTGTCGGTGTCGTCGGTGGTCTCGGCGATCGTGTAGCGGCGGTACTGGTCCTTGCGGGGCAGGCCGTCCTCGAACACCACCATCGACGCCACGACGTTCGTGCCCTGCAGGTGCGAGATGTCGTAGCACTCCATGCGGAGCGGGGCCTCGGTCATGCCGAGGGCGTCCTGGATGTCGGCGAGGGCCGCGGAGCGCGTCGTGTAGTCGGCGGACCGCTTCGTCTTGTAGAGCATCAGCGCCTGGGCGGCGTTCTGCGCGGCCGTGCGGGCCAGGCCTGCCCGGTCACCGCGTTGCGCCGTGCTGAGCTTCGTGCCGCGGCCGCCCCGTCGTTCGCTGAGCCACTGCTGCAACGCGTCGGCGTCGTCGGGCAGGGTCGGCACCACGACCTCGCGCGGGGGTTCCTCGGCGACGGCGGCCGGCGTGAGCTCGTTGTCGGCGTAGACGCCCTGCACGATCTGCTCGACCAGGTCACCGGTCGAGATGTCGAGCTCCTTGTCGACGACCCACCCGCGGACACCGCGGATGCGCCCGCCACGGACCGAGAACAGCTGGACGGCGGCGGCGAGTTCGTCCTCGGCGATGCCGAACAGGTCGAGGTCCACCGAGTCGCGGAGCACCACGGCGGACTTCTCGAGCACGGCCTCGAGCGCCTCGACCTGGTCGCGGAACTTCGCCGCCTGTTCGTACTGCATGGCGTCGGCCGAGGCGCCCATGCGCTGGCGCAGCTCGGTGATCACCCGGCGGTCGTAGCTGTTCATGAACCGCACGAACTCCTCGACGAGCGCACGGTGCTCCTCGATGGTGACGCGCTGCGAGCAGGGACCGCCGCACTTGCCGATCTGCCCGGGGAAGCAGGGCTTGCCCGTCTGCATCGCGCGCTTGTACGACGAGTCCGAGCAGGTGCGGATCGGGAACACCTTGATCATCAGGTCGATGGTGTCGTGCACCGCCCAGATCTTCGGGTACGGCCCGAAGTACTTCGCACCCTTGATCTTCCGGTTCCGCGTGACCATCACCCGTGGGGCTTCGTCCGCCATGGTGATCGCCATGTACGGGTACGACTTGTCGTCACGGAACTTGACGTTGAACGGCGGGTCGAACTCCTTGATCCAGGTGTACTCGAGCTGCAGTGCCTCGATCTCGGAGCCGACCGTCGTCCACTCGACGCTGCGGGCCGTCAGCACCATGCGCCGGGTGCGTTCGTGCAGCGTCGGCAGCGGTGCGAAGTAGTTGCTCAGCCGGGCGCGGAGGTTCTTCGCCTTGCCGACGTAGAGCACCCGGCCGGCCTCGTCACGCCAGCGGTAGACGCCCGGGTCGGTCGGGATCTCCCCCGCCTTCGGACGCCACGGAACGGTGTCCGCCACCTACCGTGCACCCGCCTTCTGCTTGGTCGACTTGCCCGGTCGGCTCGCCGTGCGGGCCTCCACCGCCTGCTGCTTGCCGACCCGGGCGTCCTGTGCGTCGAAGATCTCGCGCAGGAAGACGCCCGTGAAGCTCTCCGGAACGTCGGCCACGTGCTCCGGGGTGCCGGTGGCGAGCACCGTACCGCCGCCGGCGCCACCCTCTGGGCCCATGTCGATGACCCAGTCGGCCGACTTGATCACGTCGAGGTTGTGCTCGATCGTGATGACGGTGTTGCCCTTGTCGACCAGGCTCTGCAGCACGATGAGCAGCTTGCGGACGTCCTCGAAGTGCAGACCCGTCGTCGGCTCGTCGAGCACGTAGACGGTCCGGCCGTTCGAGCGGCGCTGCAGCTCGGTGGCGAGCTTCACGCGCTGCGCCTCGCCGCCGGAGAGCGTGGTCGCGCTCTGGCCGAGACGGACGTACCCGAGGCCCACGTCGACGAGCGTCGCCATGTACCGGTGGATCGCGGAGATCGGTTCGAAGAACTCGGCCGCCTCGCTGATCGGCATGTCCAGGACCTCGGAGATGCTCTTGCCCTTGTAGTGGACCTGGAGCGTCTCGCGGTTGTAGCGCGCGCCGCCGCAGACCTCGCACGCGACGTAGACGTCGGGCAGGAAGTTCATCTCGATCTTGATCGTGCCGTCGCCGGAGCAGTTCTCGCACCGGCCGCCCTTGACGTTGAAGCTGAACCGACCGGGCTGGTAGCCACGGGTCTTCGCCTCGGGTGTCTCGGCGAACAGCTGACGGATCCGGTCGAACACCCCCGTGTAGGTCGCCGGGTTCGACCGCGGCGTGCGGCCGATCGGGGCCTGGTCGACGTGCACGACCTTGTCCAGCTGGTCGAGACCCTTGACGCGGGTGTGCTTGCCGGCGATGTGCCGCGCACCGTTGAGCTGGTTCGCGAGCACCTTGTACAGGATGTCGTTGACCAGGGTGGACTTGCCCGACCCGCTCACGCCGGTGACGGCGGTGAACACCCCGAGCGGGAAGTCGGCGTCGATCGTCTTGAGGTTGTTCGCCCGTGCGCCCTGCACGCTGATGGTGCGCTTCAGGTTGACCTTGCGACGCTCGGCGGGGACCTCGATCGCACGACGACCGGCGAGGTAGTCGCCCGTCACCGACTCGCGGTTCGCGATGATGCCCTCGTACGAGCCCGAGTGCACGACGTTGCCGCCGTTGACGCCGGCCCCGGGGCCGATGTCGACGACCCAGTCGGCCGTGCGGATGGTGTCCTCGTCGTGCTCGACGACGATCAGCGTGTTGCCGAGGTCCTTGAGCTTGACCAGGGTGTCGATGAGGCGGCGGTTGTCGCGCTGGTGCAGCCCGATGCTCGGCTCGTCGAGCACGTACAGCACGCCGGTCAGGCCGGAGCCGATCTGCGTCGCGAGACGGATGCGCTGTGCTTCGCCACCGGAGAGCCCGCCGGCGCCGCGCGCCAGGGTCAGGTAGTTCAGGCCGACCTCGAGCAGGAACTCGAGGCGCGCCCGGATCTCGCGCAGGACCGCCGCGGCGATGTGCGCTTCGCGGTCGGTGAGCGTCAGGGTGTCCATGAACGCGTACGCGTTGTCGAGGGACATGTCGGTGACGTCGGCGATGCTGCGGCCGTCGACCGTGACCGCCAGGACCTCGGGCTTGAGGCGTGTGCCCTCGCACACCGGGCACGGGACCTCGCGCAGGTAGCCCTGGAAGCGCTGGCGCTGCGAGTCCGACTCGGCCTCGGCGAACTTGCGCTCGATGTAGGGCATGACGCCCTCGAACCCGCTGGTGTAGCGCATCTCGCGGCCGAACCGGTTGCGCCAGGACACCGACACCTGGAAGTCCTTGCCCGTGAGGATCGCGGCCTGCACCGAGGCGTCGAGCTGGCTCCACGGGGTGTCGAGCGTGAACCCGAGGTCCTTGCCGAGGCCGGCGAGGAGCTTCTCGAAGTACGAGTACAGCCCGCTCGCGCCGGTCCAGGGCAGCAGGACGCCGTCGCGCAGCGAGGCATCGGGGTCGCCGAGCACCAGGTCCGGGTCCACCGACATGCGCGTGCCGAGCCCGGAGCACTCCGGGCAGGCACCGAACGGCGCGTTGAACGAGAACGTGCGGGGCTCGATCTCGGTCAGCGCGAGCGGGTGGTTGTTCGGGCACGACAGGTTCTCGGAGTAGGTGCGCACCGCACCGGGGCCGTCGTGGTCGACCAGGTCGATGCCGACGGTGCCACCGGTCAGGCGCAGTGCCGTCTCGAGCGAGTCGGTGAGCCGACCGAGGATGTCCTCGTTCGACACCAGACGGTCGACGATCACCGAGATGTCGTGCTTGACCTGCTTCTTGAGCTTCGGCGGGTCGCTGAGCTGGATGCGCTCACCGTCGACGATCGCGCGGGCGTAGCCGGACGCCGCGAGTTCCTGGAAGAGGTCGACGAACTCGCCCTTCTTCTTGGAGATCACCGGGGCGAGCACCTGGAAGCGCGTGCCGGACTCGAACTCCATGAGCTGGTCGGCGATCTGCTGCACGGTCTGCTTGCTGATGACCTCGCCACACGTCGGGCAGTGCGGCACCCCGATGCGCGCCCAGAGCAGACGCATGTAGTCGTAGACCTCGGTGATCGTGCCCACCGTCGACCGCGGGTTGCGGTTCGTCGACTTCTGGTCGATCGACACCGCGGGCGACAGCCCTTCGATGAAGTCGACGTCGGGCCGGTCGACCTGGCCGAGGAACTGCCGCGCGTAGGCGGACAGGGACTCGACGTAGCGTCGTTGCCCCTCGGCGAAGATCGTGTCGAAGGCCAGCGACGACTTGCCGGATCCGGACAGGCCGGTGAACACCACGAGGGAGTCACGGGGGATCTCGAGGTCGACGTTCCGGAGGTTGTGCACCCGGGCCCCGCGGACGCTGAGCGTCGAGGAGCCGGTCGGGACGGTCACGCCGGGGAGGTGGGGGTCGGTCGGCTCGCCGAAGGCGTTCCGGCCCGAGGTCGCGGTGCCGCGGTCAGAGGTGATTGTCATCGCCGTCGATTCTACGAAAGGGGTCCGACATCCGCCCGCGAGTCGGTGGTCAGACGAGTGCGTCGAGAGCGAACGCGACCCCGGAACGACGCTCGCTGGCCGTCCAGAGCCGAGCGGCGGCGGTCCGGTCGTGGGCGCGCGGCTCGGCACGGACCACGGCTGCGGGTCCGCGCAGCTGCATCCACCCGGCCGGGCCCCAGTACTCCCCCGAGCGCACGTCCGCGGCGACCGCAGCGTGCACGAGGGGCTCGGCACCGGCGTCCTTGCCCTGGGCGTACAGCCGCTGCGCCGGCCGGGTCCACGCGGGTTCCGGGCGGGACGGCGCGACGTCCGGGCGCTCCGGAGAGAGGGCGTCGAGCGACAGCCCGGGGTGCGCGACCACGCTGGCGACGGACGAGCCCGCATCCGCCAACCGCTGGGCGAGTTCGAAGCCGAACAGCATCACTGCGAGCTTGCTGCGGCCGTACTGCCGGTAGCTGGAGTAGTGGCCGACGCGGAACGGGTCACCCGTGTCGAGCCTGGCCCACCGGTGTGCGATCGACCCGAGGTGCACGACGCGACCGCCACGCTGTTCGAGCAGCGGCATCGTCAGCGCCGTCCAGGCGAAGTGTCCCAGGTGGTTCGTGCCGATCTGCAGCTCGGTGCCCTGTGCAGTGGTGCTCGGGGTCGAGGCCCCGACGACACCGGCGTTGTTCACGATCGCGTCGACGCCGTCCGGTTCGAGGGCCGCGAGCTCGTCGGCGGCGGCACGGACGGAGTCGAGGTCGGCGAGGTCGAGGTGCACGTGCGCCAACGAGGCTCCGTTCACGTGCCGGCGAATGCTCTGTTCCGCCGCTGCGGCCCGACCGCGGTCGCGAGTCGCGAGCACGACCCGGTGCCCCGACGCGGCGAGCTGCTCGGCCGCGTGGTACCCGAGGCCCGCGCTCGCCCCGGTGACGACGACCGTGCGGCGACCGTCAGCTGACATGCCCGGCCGACTCCATCTGCCGCAGCGCCTTCTTCAGGTCCTGCACCTCGTCACGGAGTCGCGCGGCGAGCTCGAACTTCAGCTCGGCCGCGGCCTGCAGCATCTGGTCGTTCAGGTCGCCGATCGTCGCCTCGAGCTGGGTCGCGCCCTCGCCCGCGATGCCGCCCCGCTTCAGGTTCGGCGTGGGCGAGCGGCGGCCATCGGCGCCGGGACGGCCCTGCAACAGCGCCTTGGTGTCGTCGTTCTCGCGCTGCAGCACCTCGGTGATGTCGGCGATCTTCTTGCGGAGCGGCTGTGGGTCGATGCCGCGCTCCAGGTTGTACGCGACCTGCTTCTCGCGACGACGATCGGTCTCCTCGATCGCGGTCTTCATCGAGTCGGTCATCTTGTCGGCGTACATGAGCACCTGGCCCGACACGTTGCGGGCTGCTCGACCGATCGTCTGGATGAGCGACGTGGACGACCGCAGGAAGCCTTCCTTGTCGGCGTCGAGGATGGCCACCAGGGACACCTCGGGCAGGTCGAGGCCTTCTCGCAGCAGGTTGATGCCGACGAGCACGTCGTAGACGCCCTGTCGCAGTTCGGTCAGGAGCTCGACGCGCTTGAGCGTGTCGACGTCGGAGTGCAGGTACCGCACCCGCACACCGGCGTTGCCGAGGAAGTCGGTCAACTCTTCCGCCATGCGCTTCGTCAGCGTCGTGACGAGCACGCGCTCGTCCTTGTCGACGCGCTGCTTGATCTCCTCGAGCAGGTCGTCGATCTGGCCGTCGCTCGGCTTCACCACGATCTCGGGGTCGACCAGGCCGGTCGGGCGGATGATCTGCTCGACGACGCTGTCCGTGATGCCGAGCTCGTACCGACCGGGCGTCGCCGACAGGAAGACCTTCTGCCCGACGCGGTCGAGGAACTCCTCGAACCGCAGCGGACGGTTGTCGAGCGCGCTCGGCAGGCGGAACCCGTGGTCGACCAGGGTGCGCTTGCGCGAGGCGTCGCCTTCGTACATCGCGCCGATCTGCGGCACCGTGACGTGCGACTCGTCGATGACGATGAGGAAGTCGTCGGGGAAGTAGTCGATGAGGCAGTGCGGTGCCTCGCCCGCGACGCGGCCGTCCATGTGCCGCGAGTAGTTCTCGATGCCCGAGCAGAAGCCGATCTGCTCCATCATCTCGATGTCGAAGGTCGTGCGCATGCGGAGCCGCTGAGCCTCGAGCAGCTTGCCCTGTCCCTCGAGCTCGGCCAGGCGCTCGGCGAGCTCCGCCTTGATGTCGACGATCGCGCGGTGCATGACGTCGGTGTCGGCGACGTAGTGCGACGCCGGGAAGATCGACACGGCGGGCAGGTCGTCGATCACGTTGCCGGTCAACGGGTGCAGGGACGAGAGCGCTTCGACCTCGTCGCCGAACATCTCGATCCGGATGGCGTGCTCTTCGTACATCGGGATGATCTCGATGGTGTCGCCGCGCACGCGGAAGGTGCCGCGGGCGAAGTCGACGTCGTTGCGCTGGTACTGCATCGAGACGAACTTGCGCACGAGCTGGTCGCGCGAGATCGTCTGCCCGACGTGCAGTGCCACCGAGGCGTTCATGTACTGCTCGGGTGTGCCGAGGCCGTAGATGCAGGACACCGTCGACACCACGACGACGTCGCGCCGGCTGAGCAGCGAGTTGGTCGTCGAGTGCCGGAGCCGCTCGACCTCGGCGTTGACCGAGGAGTCCTTCTCGATGAAGGTGTCCGTCTGCGGGACGTACGCCTCGGGCTGGTAGTAGTCGTAGTAGGACACGAAGTACTCGACCGCGTTGTTCGGCATCAGACTGCGGAACTCGTTCGCCAACTGGGCGGCGAGGGTCTTGTTGTGCGCGAGCACGAGCGTCGGCCGCTGCACCTGCTCGATGAGCCACGCGGTCGTCGCCGACTTGCCCGTACCGGTCGCACCGAGCAGCACGACGTCGGTCTCACCGGCGTTGATGCGCCCGGCGAGCTCGGCGATGGCCGCTGGCTGGTCGCCACTCGGCGTGTACTCGCTGATGACCTCGAACGGACGTACCGCTCGGGTCGGTTCGATCGCAACACCCATGCCCGCAACGGTAGTCGGCACCCCTGACACCGGCGCCCCTGCTCGCCCTGGGCGTATCGTCCTCGCCAAGCAGCCTCCAAGTCCGCTGATAACCAGCGGGCATAGCGTCCGGTCCGTTCAGCAACCCGATCGCTCCGTACGTCCCCGACGAGCCAGCACGAGCCACACCCGAAGAGGCCCCATGACGACGGCGACCCCCGCCGCACCGACGAAGGGCACCCCGTTCCGCGGTCGCATCCGCGGACGAGTGCTCCTCCTGCTCTGTTTCATGTACGCGATCTCGTACATCGACCGGACGAACATCTCGACGGCGCTGCCGCACATCACCGAGGAGTTCGGCTTCAACGAGGCCACCGCGGGTCTGATCGTGTCCGCGTTCTCACTGCCGTACGCGCTGCTGCAGGTCTTCGGCGGCACGATCAGCGAGAAGTTCGGACCGCGCAAGGCCCTCTTCGTCATCACCGTGGTGTGGGGCGTCGCGACACTGTGGACCGGCTTCGCCGTCGGCTTCTGGACCTTGTTCGCGGCCCGGGCGCTCCTCGGGCTCAGCGAAGCCGCGGCGTTCCCGACCGCGACCCAGGCCATGACCCGCTGGATCCCCCGCGACCGCAACGGATTCGCCCAGGGCGTGGTGCACTCCGCGGCCCGGCTCGGGAACGCGCTGGCCCCGTTGCTCGTCGCCTGGGTGATCGGTTCGACGGGCAGCTGGCGGTGGGCGTTCTTCGCCACGGCGGTCCTGTCCTTCGCCTGGGGCATCGTCTGGTTCGTCTGGTTCCGCGACAAGCCCGAGTCCACGAAGGGCATCACGCAGGTCGAGATCGACGAGCTCCCGCCCGTCGAGACGCGTGCGACCCGTCCGCCGGTGCCGTGGCGGCAGATGGCGCGGCAGATCCTGCCGGTGACCTTCGTCGACTTCGGCTACGGCTGGACCCTCTGGGTGTTCCTCACGTGGCTGCCGACGTTCCTCAGCTCGACCTACGGACTCGAGATCGGCGACTTCGCCTTGTTCACCACGCTCATCCTGCTCGCCGGCGTCGTCGGGGACACGGTCGGCGGCATGCTCAGCGACCGGATCATCCACCGCGGCGGCAACACCCGGAACGCCCGCCGGACCGTCCTGGTGATCGGACTCGGTGGCTCGCTCGTCTGCCTCGTCCCGCTCGTCATCGGGCAGGGCCTGCTCGTCGCGACGATCTCGCTCGCGCTGTCGTTCTTCTTCCTGGAGCTCTGCAACGCGAACCTCTGGGCGATCCCGATGGACGTCGCCCCGCAGTGGTCCGGCACCGCGTCCGGCTTCATGAACACCGGCTTCGGCATCGCCGGCGTGGTCTCCCCGATCGTCTTCGGGCTGCTCATCGACGCGTCCGGCTGGCAGCTGCCGTTCGCCCTGTCGTGCGTGCTGCTCGGCGCCGCGGCGGTCGTCGCGTGGTTCATGAAGCCGCAGCGGCTCACGTCGACGAACGGTGTCCTCGAGGTCGGCACCCCCGCCGCCGAACAGCGCGCCGCCTGACCCGCAACGCGCGCTGTCAGCGGCGCGCCGTGCCGGATCGGGCGTACCTGGTCGAAAGGTACGACCAGGTACGCCCGATTCCGCTGTCCGCAACGGGACCCACGGGACGTGCGCGGGGCCCTGGTGGTCCCCGGCCGGCGGACGGGAGGCCCGGGTCCAGGCCGACCCGCGCCTCCCGTCCGCCGCGAAGCGCGTCCACCACCCCGAAGCGGATCCGCCGTCGCGGACAGCAAGCAGGAACGGGAACGCACGGGTCAGCGCTGCGGGCTGCGCGCCCGACGCTGGGCGCGGGACGCGAGCGACGGCCGACCGGTGAGCGGCACGCTCAGCGGGGTCCACCGGAACGCCTCGGTGACCGCCACGGACAGCACCACCACGAGCAGGTACGTGACGAGCGTCAGCCACGGCCGCGGCACCACGGCCTCGAGCCAGCTGTCGCCGTACAGCAGGATCCAGATGAGGAACGGGTGGCTCAGGAAGATCCCGAACGACCGGTCCGAGGCGTAGTCGACGAAGCGCGCGACCGGGCTGCCGGGGCGCCGACGGTCTGCCCAGCGCGCTCCGATCGCCAGGAAGCCGACGAACACCGCGGTGCTCCACACGGCCTCGATGGGCTGCAGTGGCGTGCCGGCGGCGTAGAGCGACTGGCCGAGGGCGACCTGGAGTGCCCAGACGGCGAGCGTCAGTGCGCCGACGCCAGCGAAGGCCCAGAGCACGGCCCGGCGGTGCACCCGGATGAACCGGAGGAACGCGTCGGCGTGGTCGGCGGCGATCGCCCCGGAGACGATGAAGAACACGTACGAGAAGAAGAACTGCTTCTGGTAGCCGTGCAGCCAGGCGTCGCTCGCCGGGAAGTACTTGTACCCGGCGAACACGACGAGCTGCACCACCAGCGCCACGACGAGCGTCGTGACGTGGTGCCCGCGGGTCTTCCGGACCAGCCACACGATGACCGGCAGCAGCAGGTACACCTGCATGGTCACGAGCAGGAAGTACAGGTGGTACCAGGACGAGCCGGTGACGATGCCCTCGGCGAGCGTCCGCACGAGGTCGGGCACGTCGCCCCGACGGGTGCTGCTGAGGAGCCAGCTCGAGCCGACGTACACGAACGACCACGCCAGGTACGGCACACCGACGAGCAGGAACCGCTTCGGCCAGAACTGCGCCATCGGCCGCGGCCGCAACGTGTAGCTGTAGACGAGCACGAACGCCGTCAGCGAGAAGAAGACGAGCCGCGTGAAGTGCAGCAGGGCGAGCAGCACGTTCAGGCCGACGTCGTCGGACGCGGCGGTGTGGCTGGTGGTGTGCACGCCGATGACGCAGGCGAAGGTCAGGATCCGGAGGACGTCGACCTCG
Organism: Curtobacterium sp. PhB172; assembly: GCF_003752545.1. Lineage (NCBI taxonomy): Bacteria > Bacillati > Actinomycetota > Actinomycetes > Micrococcales > Microbacteriaceae > Curtobacterium > Curtobacterium sp. PhB172. The sequence goes on along the minus strand of NZ_RKIF01000006.1, from coordinate 334,880 downwards.
TACAGGTGGCGTGGCTTGCCCGCAGCGGTCCGGGTCGGGGTCTGGACCTGCGGCCGCGGCTGGGCCTGCGGCTGCGGCTGGGCCTGCGGCTGCGGCTGGGCGCCGGTCACGACGGCTGCGCCATCGTCCGCACCTTCGCCCGCTGCACCTTGCCGGTGGGCGCGCGCGGCAGGTCGGGGACCACGATGATCTCGACGGGGCGGCGGAAGCGGGTCAGGTGGGCCTCGGCGCGCGCGGTCAGGTCGGCGACGAGCGCAGCGGCGTCCGCTTCGTCGGCTGCTTCCTGCTGCAGGATCACGTACGCCACCGGGACGGCCCCGAGCACGTCGTCCGGCCGCCCGACCACGACGGCCTCGAGCACCCGGGGGTCGCCGAGCAGGACGTCCTCGACCTCGGAGGGGTACACCTTCTCGCCGCCGCGGTTGATGACGTCGTCGGAGCGTCCGGCGAGCGAGACCCAGCCGTCCGCAGCGACGGACCCCACATCTCCCGTGCTCAGCCAACCGTCGGCGTCGAAGCGGTCCGCCGCGCGCCCGAACAGGTAGCGCCCGACGATCCCCGGGCCGCGCACCCACAGTGCACCGACCTCGTCGGCGGGCAGGGCGGCGCCGTCCTCGTCGCGTGCCTGCACCTCGGACCCGACGGGCACACCGACGGTCCCCGGGCGAGCAGGCGCGTCCAACGGTGTCGCGGTGATCTGCGACGCACCTTCGGTCATCCCCCAGCTCACGACGAGCGGGACGTCTCCGAGCGCCGTCCGCACCGGGTCCGGCAGCGGTGCCGAAGCACTCCGGACGAACCGGAGGCCCTCCGGGAAGTCCAGTGGCCCGGTCTTCGCGAGCACGGCGAGGATCGCCGGCACCGCGTTCAGCCAGGTGATGCGCCGCTCGGCGAGCAGTTCCCAGAACCCGGTCCGCCGGAAGCGCACGTCGAGCACGAGCGTCGCCCCGGCGACGAGCGTCGCCAGCAGGCCGACGACCTCGGCGTTGACGTGGAACAACGGCAGCGAGTTGAACCCGCGGTCGCGGCCGGTCAACCCGTTGTGCCGCGCGACCGCCCGCGCGACGAACAGCAGCTGCGACTCCGGCAGCTCGACGCCCTTCGGAGCGCCGGTCGACCCGGACGTGAAGAGCACCACGGACCCCTCGCCCGGTGCGTCCGGGCTCTGCGTGGGCACGTCACCGTCACGGACGGCGGCCGGGAGGAACGTGGCCGCGTCGATCCCGCTGGCGGGCACCCCGGGGACGGTCCCGTCCACGGCGCGGTCCGACACCACGATCGAGGCCCCGCCGATCAGGTCGGCGAGACGGGCCGGCTCGGTTGCCGGTTGTCCGGTGTCGACCGGGACGGCACGGCGCCCGGTCGCCACGGCGGTCAGGTGCACCACGGCGAACGCGAGGGGGTCGCCGACGTCGACGAGGACGGCTCCGGAAGCGGGCACGCCGATCGCGTCGAACGTCGCCGACCAGGCGGTCACGGCGTCCTCGAGCGCTCGGTAGGTCAGGACGCGCGCGGAACGGGCGTCCTCCAGGTAGGGGCGCTCGGTGCTATCCGCCGCGCGGCCGCGGATGAGCGAGCGCAGGTCGGGTTCTCCGTCGACGGGCTGCACCAGCAGAGGCTATTGCGCGAGCCTATGAGCCGTCAGAGGGGAACCGGTGCAGCATCCACTGCCAGAGCGCGGCCATCCGGGGGTCCCCGTCCGGTCCGAGCGGCGTGGAGTCCTTGATGATGAACGAGTGCGCCTTCCCCCGGCCCCGGACGTCGGTCAGGATCGCGTGCGGGTCCGCGCCGGCGGGCGGTGGATCGGTGTCCGTCCGGAAGGGGCCGTCGACGCCGTCGAGCCCGAGGACCCGCCACGACCCGGTGATCCGCGGGCCGAAGGCGTCGCGGACGTCGTCGACGGCGTACATCCGGGCGACGGGGGTCTTGCCGGGACGGTTCATCCAGGCCGCGTGCGACGGACCGCGTGACTCGACGGGCGACGAGAACATCAGCGCGCCGCGCACCGACCGGATGTGCGCGATGTACGCCGCCTCGCCACCGCCCTGGGAGTGTCCGGCCACGACGATGTCCTGCCAGTTGATGTCGTCGTCGCCCTGCACGAAGCGGCCCCACCCGCCGTCGGGGTCGTGGTCGTCGAGGTAGGCCACCGCGTCACGGAAGCGCGACACGATCGACCCGGCGGGCGTCACCGAGCTGAACTCGGACTGGCGGGTGCCGTCGAACCGGTTGCGCTGCACCATGCCGTAGCAGCGTGCGTCGGCCTCGCACGTGCCGGACAGGGTGCGACCGAGGTTCCAGTAGTCCAGCCCGAGCACGTGGTAGCCGTCGGCGAGGGCCTGTCCGAGGAACCGCTGGTACTCCGCCGGCCGCGACCGCGTCGCGGGCAGGAACAGCAGCAGGGGGCCGCCGGCCGCGGTGCGGGCGGCGAAGTCGTCGCGGTTCGGGGTGAGCCGTTCGCCGTTGACGGTACCGAGCCGGAACCGGTGGAACTCCCCCTCGGGTCCGCGCTCGTCGCCCGATGGCGGCGCGGCGGCGTGCGATCGGTCGATCGTCGGGACGCGTCCGTCGTCCTCGATGCGCTGCGCACCGAGGAGGTTCGCCGCGAACAGCGCTCCGCCGCCGATCGCGACGAGCACGATCGCGGCGAGGACGAGCAGCAGCCGGTGCTTCACGAGGTGATCCGCGACCACACCTCGTCGGCCGACCGGATCGTCTGGTCGAGTGTGCCCGTCGCGTCGACGACGTGGTCGGCGAGGGCGAGACGGTCGGCGTCGCTCGCCTGTGCGGCGACTCGGCGCTCGGCCTCGTCGCGGGCCATCGCACGGTGTTCGACCAGCCGCTCGATGCGTTGCGCGGCAGGGGCGTCGACGACCACGACCGCATCGAACCGGAGCGGGCGGGATCCGCGGGCCTCGGCGAGCAGCGGCACGTCGTACACGACGACGGCGTCCGGGTCGGCAGCCTCGGCCGCGTCGAAGGCACGCTGGGCGAGCCGCCAGACCTCGGGGTGGGTGATCGCCTCGAGGTCCTTGCGTGCCGCCGGGTCGGAGAACACGATCGCGCCGAGCGCGGGACGGTCGAGCGAGCCGTCGGCCGAGATCACCGAGGAGCCGAACCGCTCGGCGACCTGCGCGAGCCCGGGGCTGCCGGGTGCGACGGCGTCCCGTGCCAGCCGGTCGGCATCGACGACGATGCCGCCATGCTCCGCCCAACGCTTGGAGACCGTCGACTTGCCCGCGGCGATGCCGCCCGTGAGACCGATGATGCGCACTGCGACAGGCTAACGACCCGCAGCGTGGAAACGCCGGAAGCCCGGCACCCCCTGGGGGATGCCGGGCTTCCGGTCAGTGCGACTCGCTCGATCAGTTGGTCGAGCTGAGCTTCTCGCGGAGCGCCGCCAGCGAAGCGTCGTCGGCGAGGGGGCTTGCACCACCGGTCTCGCTCGAGAACGACGACGAAGAGGAAGCGGACGACGTCGAAGCGCCGGCCGGGAGGTCGAAGCCACCCTTTTCCTCGTCGGCGATGGTCTTCGCGACCTGCGCCTTGTGGGCTTCCCAACGACCCTGGGCGGCCGCGTACTGGCCCTCCCACTCGGTGCGCTGGGTGTCGTAGCCCTCGAGCCACTCGTTCGTCTCCGGGTCGAAGCCGTCCGGGTACTTGTAGTCACCCTTGTCGTCGTACTCGGTCGGCATGCCGTAGAGCGCCGGGTCGAACTCGGTGCCCTCGGGGTCCACGCCCTCGTTCGCCTGCTTGAGGCTGAGCGAGATGCGGCGACGGTCGAGGTCGATGTCGATGATCTTGACGAAGACCTCGTCGTTGACCGAGACGACCTGCTCGGCGAGCTCGACGTGCTTGTTCGAGAGCTCGGAGATGTGCACCAGGCCCTCGATGCCGTCGGCAACGCGGACGAAGGCACCGAACGGGACGAGCTTCGTGACCTTGCCCGGTGCGATCTGACCGATCGCGTGGGTGCGGGCGAAGACCTGCCACGGGTCCTCCTGCGTCGCCTTGAGCGAGAGCGACACGCGCTCACGGTCCAGGTCGACCTCGAGGATCTCGACGGTGACTTCCTGACCGACCTCGACGACCTCGCTGGCGTGCTCGATGTGCTTCCAGCTGAGCTCGGAGACGTGGACGAGACCGTCGACGCCGCCGAGGTCCACGAACGCACCGAAGTTGACGATCGAGGACACGATGCCCTTGCGGACCTGGCCCTTGTGCAGGTTGTTGAGGAACGTGGTCCGGGACTCGGACTGCGTCTGCTCGAGGAGCGCACGGCGCGACAGGACCACGTTGTTGCGGTTCTTGTCGAGCTCGAGGATCTTCGCCTCGATCTCCTGGCCGAGGTACGGCGTGAGGTCGCGGACGCGACGGAGCTCGATGAGCGAGGCGGGGAGGAAGCCGCGGAGACCGATGTCGACGATCAGGCCACCCTTGACGACCTCGATGACCGTGCCGGTCACGACGCCGTCGGACTCCTTGATCTTCTCGACGTCGCCCCATGCGCGCTCGTACTGCGCACGCTTCTTGGACAGGATGAGGCGGCCTTCCTTGTCCTCCTTCTGGAGGACCAGGGCCTCGACCTCGTCGCCGACCTTGACGACCTCGTTGGGGTCGACGTCGTGCTTGATCGAGAGCTCGCGCGAGGGGATGACGCCCTCGGTCTTGTAACCGACGTCGAGGAGGACCTCGTCGCGGTCGATCTTCACGACGGTGCCGGAGATGAGATCACCGTCGTTGAAGAACTTCAGGGTCTTCTCGACCTCGGCCAGGAAGTCATCAGCCGAACCGATGTCGTTGATGGCGACCTGCTTAGGAGCCTTGGTCGTAGTGGTTGTCATGTAGAGATTGCTCCGAACGGACATGAGTCGGGCCGTGGCGGGTGAGGAGTCGAGACCCCCGTGGTGCACCGCCGTGGCGATTGATTGAGTGGCGCGGATTGCGCCGCACAAGTCTAACCGCACCGGCGGAGCCCCCACAACCGGGCGTGTCTCCCGCGCGTCAGCCGAGCAGCGCACTCCGCAGGGTGTCGAGACCGATGCTGCCGAGGGCGAGCGCACGACGGTGGAACGACTTCAGGTCGAAGTCGGCGCCTTCGCGGGCGGCGACCTCGTCGCGGATCGACTCCCACACGCGCTGGCCCACCTTGTACGACGGCGCCTGTCCGGGCCACCCGAAGTACCGTGCGACCTCGAACTGCACGAACGCGTCGTCCATGTTGACGTTCTCGCGCATGAAGTCCAGGGCGTACTCCCACGTCCAGCCGCCGCCGTCCGGGTTGGTCTTCTGCAGGTGCACGCCGATGTCGAGCACCACGCGCGCGGCACGCATGCGCTGGCCGTCGAGCATGCCCAGCCGGTCGCCGTCGTCGTCGAGGAACCCGAGCTGCTCCATCAGGCGCTCGGCGTAGAGCGCCCAGCCCTCGACGTGTCCGGACGAGCCGGACAGCTGGCGGCGCCACGTGTTCAGTTCACCGCGGTTGTAGACGCCTTGGCTGATCTGCAGGTGGTGGCCGGGGACGCCCTCGTGGTAGACGGTCGTCTTCTCGCGCCAGGTGCCGAACTCGGTGACGCCCTCGGGCACCGACCACCACATCCGGCCAGCGCGCGAGAAGTCGTCGGACGGCCCGCTGTAGTAGATCCCGCCCTCCTGCGTCGGGGCGATGCGGCACTCCAGCCGGCGGATCGGGTCGGGGATGTCGAAGTACGTGCCGGCCATCGCCGCGACGGAGGCGTCGCTCGTCTCCTGCATCCAGCGCTGCAGGGCGTCCGTGCCGTGCAGGATCCGCGACGGGTCGGTGTCCAGCACCTCGATCGCCCGGGCCACGCTCGCACCCGGCTCGATCCGGTCCGCGATCCGCTCCTGCTCGTCACGCATGCGGGCGAGTTCCTCGAGGCCCCACTCGTACGTCTCGTCGAGGTCGACGACGGCACCGAGGAACCGGCGGGAGTGCAGCTCGTAGGCCTCACGCCCGACGGCGTCGACCGGGGTGGCGAGCGGCAGCAGCTCGTGCTCGAGGAACTGCCCGAGGCTCCGGTACGCGGCCGACGCGACCTCGGCCCCGCGGGTCAGCTCGGCACGGAGCGAGTCCGGCACGGGAGAGCCGTCGTCGAACGCCGCACCCTCGGCGAGCCGGCGGAAGAAGCCGTCCTCGGCACCGTTGCGGGCGGCCTGCTCCGCGACCAGGGCGACCTGCCGCTTCGCCGGGGTGACGTCCTCGCGCGTGCCCTCGAGCAGGGTCTCGCGGATGCCCTCGAGCGCGTCCGGCAGCGCGTGCAGTCGGCTGGCGACGTCGTGCCAGTCCGACTCGGTCGCCGTCGGCATCAGGTCGATGATCTCGCGGACGGACTGGGCCGGGCTCGCGATCACGTTGAGGTCGCGGAGGTGCAGCTTCCGCGCGTACGACTCCTGCACCAGGTCGAGTTCGGCGCCGAGGTCCGCCTTCGTGACCTCGTCGACGGGGTCCACCGCGGCCGCGGCGTCGAGCGTGCGCTTGGCGGCCCGTGCCGCGTCGGCCAGGGCGGCCGCGCCGGCGGGCGAGGTGTCGCCGTACTCCCCCGTGCGACCCGGCACACCGATGTACGTGGCCGTCGTCGGGTCGAGGTCGACGAGGGCGGCGACCCATCCCTCGGCCACGTGGTCGACGGCGGTCTGCTGGCGGACGGGACGCTCTTCGCTCATGCTCCGACCCTACCCACGTCGGCAGGCGCCGTCGGCCGGGCGCGCATCGGACGGGAGGCCCGGTGCCAGCTGGCACCGGGCCTCCCGTCCGTTCTGTGGTCGCGTCGCGACCCGCGGTCAGTGCGCTGCGCTCTCCCAGTTCGCGCCGAGACCGACCGAGACGTCGAGCGGCACGGTGAGTTCGGCAGCGTTGCCCATCCGGGTGCGCAGGATCTCCTCGACGCGGTCCTGTTCGCCGGGCGCGACCTCGAGGATGAGCTCGTCGTGCACCTGGAGCAGCAGGTGCGAATCGAGTCCGCCGTCGCGCAGGTCCTGGTCGACGCCGAGCATCGCGATCTTCATGATGTCGGCCGCCGAGCCCTGGATCGGCGCGTTCAGCGCAGCGCGCTCAGCGTTCTCGCGCAGGACGCGGTTCGGGCTCTTCAGGTCCGGGAACGGCCGGCGACGACCGAAGATCGTCTCGGTGTAGCCGTCCTCGCGCGCCTGCTCGACGACGTTCCGCAGGTAGTCGCGCACGGCGCCGAAGCGGGCGAAGTACTCGGTCATGAGCGTCCGGGCCTCGGACTGCTCGATGCGGAGCTGCTTCGACAGCCCGAACGCGCTCAGCCCGTAGGCCAGGCCGTACGACATCGCCTTAACCTTGGTGCGCATCTCGGCGGAGACCTCGGCCGGCTCGACGCCGAACACCCGGGCGCCGACGAAGCGGTGCAGGTCCTCGCCCTCGTTGAAGGCCTGGATGAGACCGGGGTCGCCGGACAAGTGCGCCATGATGCGCATCTCGATCTGCGAGTAGTCGGCCGTGATGAGCGTCGTGTAGGGCTCCGCGACGGCGAACGCCGACCGGACCCGGCGTCCGACCGCGGTCTTCACCGGGATGTTCTGCAGGTTCGGGTCGGTGGACGAGATGCGGCCGGTGCTGCTGCCGGTCTGCTCGTACCGGGTGTGGATGCGCCCGTCGACGATCGCCGCGTCGAGCGTGTCGACGATCTGGCGGAGCTTCGTGGCGTCGCGGTGCTGCAGCAGCAGGCCGAGGAACGGGTGCGGGTGCTGCTCCTGCAGGTCGGCCAGGCTCGCGGCGTCGGTCGAGAACCCGGTCTTCGTCTTGCGGGTCTTCGGCATCGCGAGCTCGGTGAACAGCACTTCCTGCAGCTGCTTCGGGGACCCGAGGTTCACCTCGTGCCCGATCTCGGCGAACGCTTGCTGCGCCAGGTCGGCAGCACGCTCCCCCAGTTCCTTCGACAACCCCGTGAGCACCGGGCGGTCGATGCCGACACCGATCGTCTCCATGCTCGCGAGCACCGACACCAGCGGGAGCTCGATGTCGTCGAGGACCTTGAGCGACGACTCGTCGATCCGGGCACGGAGCGCCGTGGTGACCCGCAGGACGAACCAGGCGTGCACGCCGACGTTCACCGGGTCGGTCTCCGGCACGAGCTGGTTCGGGTCGGCGGTGGGGAGCTCTTCGCCGAGCTCCTGGTAGACGAGGTCGGCCAGCGGCTGCCCCTGCTTGCCGGGCTGGGCCAGCCACCCCGTGATGCGGGCATCGCCGGCGATGCCGTTCACGACGAAGCCCGCGGTCGCGAGCACCTTGATCGCGGTCTTGGCGTCGTGGAAGTGCTTCGGAGCGTCGGAGGCGAACCACGCCGACAGCTGCTCGTAGTCCTTCGCGCCGCTGCCACCGGGCACCTGGACGGCGTCGTCGTGCGTGGCGATGCCGATGGTGCTGAGTCGGCCGTCGATGACCTCGACCGCGACGCCGTAGCCGTTCGCCGCCTCGGAAGCGTTGCGTCGCTCGAGCCAGTACCCGAGTTCCTCGTCGATCAGGGTCTTCACCGACGGCGGGGTCGCGGCACCGTCCGTCACCCCGCCCTCGGCCGGCTGCTCGGACGGCTCACCGGAGCCGGCGACCTTGAAGACGCGGTCGAGCAGCGTGCGGAACTGCAGCTTGGCGAACAGCTCGCGCACGGCGGTCTCGTCGAGGGGACGGAGCGCGACGTCGGCCGGACCGACGGGCAGGTCGACGTCGGTGACCAGGCGGTTCAGCCGGCGGTTGCGGACGGCACGGTCCTGCTGCTCGCGCAGGTTGTTGCCGACGACACCCTTGATCTCGTCGGCGTGCTCGAGGACCCCCTCGAGCGAGCCGTACTGCGTGACCCACTTGACCGCGGTCTTCTCGCCGACCTTGTCGATGCCGATCAGGTTGTCGCTGGTCTCGCCGACGAGCGCGGCGATGTCCGGGTACTGGTGCGGCTCGATGCCGTAGCGCTCGTACACCTTGTCGCGGTCGTACCGGGTGAGCTCGGACACGCCACGGACCGACGGGTACAGCAGCGTCACGTCGTCGTTGACGAGCTGGATGGCGTCGCGGTCACCGGAGACGACGTACACCTGGTACCCCTGCGCAGCACCCTGGGACGACAGGGTCGCGAGGATGTCGTCGGCCTCGTAGTCCTCCTTCGTCACGGTGGTGATGCCCATCGCCTCGAGCGCCTGCTGCAGCAGCGGGATCTGCCCCTTGAACTCGGCCGGGGTCTCGGAGCGGGTGCCCTTGTACGCCTCGTACTCACGGGTGCGGAACGAGAACCGGGAGATGTCGAACGCCACCGCCAGGTGCGTCGGCTTCTCGCGCTGCAGGAGCATGAGCAGCATCGAGATGAAGCCGTGGATGGCGTTCGTGTGCTGCCCGTCGCGGTTCACGAAACTGTCGACCGGCAGCGCGTAGAAGGCCCGGAAGGCGAGCGAGTGGCCGTCGATGACCATGAGGGTAGGCTTTGCGGAGTCCGACACCCGGACAGCCTACCGACGCCATCCGACACGGGAGTTCGAGCGCGTGACCGACGAAGCCACCATCACCGGGAACGTCGACGAGCGGCTCGCGGCCCGCGGGATGGGCGAGCTCGCCGACAAGATGGGCATGGTCATCACCGAGATGTCGGCCGACCGCGCCGTCGGCAGCATCCCGGTCGAGGGCAACCGTCAACCGGTCGGCCTGCTGCACGGGGGCGCCTACGTCGTCCTCGCCGAGAGCCTCGGTTCGATGGCCGCCAACGTGCACGCCGGCGAGGGCCGCTACGCCGTCGGCATCGAGCTGAACGCCTCGCACACCCGCAGCGCCACGTCCGGCACCGTCACCGGTGTCTGCACCGCGATCCACCTCGGCAACACGCTCACCACGCACGAGATCGTGCTCACCGACGACCAGGGGCGCCGCTGCTCCACCGTCCGCATCACCAACCTCATCCGCGAGGCACGCTGAACCCCTCGCACCGACGCAGGGAGTCCGTCATGGACTGGAAGATCGAACTCGTCATGGTCCCCGTCAGCGACGTCGACCGGGCCCGCGAGTTCTACGAACGCATCGGCTTCACGATCGACCACGACCAGCGCGTGTCCGACGACGTGCGGTTCGTGCAGGCCACCCCACCCGGATCGGCGTGCTCGATCGCGTTCGGCGAGGGCATCATGTCCCCCGACGTCCAGCCCGGGTCGCTGAAGTCCGTCCAGGTGGTGGTGCCCGACGCCGACGAGGCCCTCGCCCACCTGCAGGGGCTCGGCGTGCACGCGATCGGTGTCGACGAACTGGCCTGGGGTCGCTTCGTCTTCTTCACCGACCCCGACGGCAACGCCTGGACACTCCAGCAGCTGCCCGCGCGCGGCTGAGGCACCGAACGCTCAGTCCTCGGGCGGACGCTGCAGCAGCAGCCGTGCGTCGCCGAAGCCGAGCCGTCGGTAGAGCCGCTCTCCGTCCACACTCGAGTGCACCGAGGTCCGCTCGACACCGAGGTCGTCCGCGATGTCGAGCAGCGCGGTGACGAGTCGTCCGGCGACGCCGAGCCCGCGCAGGTCCGGGTGCACGTAGACGGTCTGCACGTCGGCGGTCAGGCGTCGGCCCGGCCGGTCCGGGGTCGGCGGCCGGGCGACGAGTCCGAGCCACGCCATCCCGAGCACCGCACCGTCGCACTCCGCGACCACGCACCGGTGCGTGTCCGGGTGTTCGAGTGCGAAGGCCGTCATCGCCGCGCGGTAGTCGTCCGGCGTCGCGGCCGGCTCGGCGCCGCCCTCGCCGACACTCCACCGCCACCGCAGGTCGGCCACCGCCGGCATGTCGTCAGGCCGGGAGGCCCGGATCACCACGTCGTCCACGGCTCCAGCCTGCCAGGTGGTCGCCTCCACCGCCCCGCGCGCCCGGGAACGCAGCAGCGCCGCCGGACCGGGGGTCCGACGGCGCTGGTGTGAGCGACGGGTGGTGCTACTTCTTGGCGCTGAGCTGCTCGATGATCGCCTTGGCGACGTCGTGCATGGTCAGACGGCGGTCCATCGAGGCCTTCTGGATCCAGCGGAACGCCTCGGGCTCGGTGAGGCCCATCTTCTCGTTGAGCAGGCCCTTGGCACGGTCGACGAGCTTGCGGGTCTCGAAGCGCTCGACCAGGTCGGCGACCTCGGCCTCGAGCGTGATGATCTGCTGGTACCGCGAGAGGGCGATCTCGATCGCGGGGAGCAGGTCGTTCGGGGTGAACGGCTTGACCACGTAGGCCAGCGCGCCGGCCTCGGTCGCACGCTCGACGAGGTCCTTCTGGCTGAACGCCGTGAGGAGGACCACCGGAGCGATGTGGTTCTTGGACAGCTTCTCGGCTGCGGAGATGCCGTCGAGCTGGGGCATCTTGACGTCCATCACGACGAGGTCGGGGCGGAGGTCGGTGGCGAGCTGCACGGCGGTCTCGCCGTCGCCGGCCTCGCCGACCACGTCGAACCCGTTGTCGCGGAGGATCTCGACGATGTCGAGGCGGATGAGCGACTCGTCCTCGGCGACGACGACGCGGCGCGGTGCTGTTGCAGTTGCTTCTGTGTCACTCACAGCCGCAAGCCTACTAGACGTCAGAAGTGCTTCATGTCAGCACACGGCGATCCGTGGACAGAACAACCGCGTTGTACGAGTGGCGGGACGCGGTACCGAACCGCCCCGCACGCCGTGAGCCTGCGTTTCACGAGTGGCGGGACGCGGTACCGAACCGCCCCGCACGCCGTGAGCCTGCGTTGTACGAGTGGCGGGACTTGAACCCGCACGCCGTGAGGCAGAGCATTTTGAGTGCCCCGTGTCTGCCGATTCCACCACACTCGCGAGACCTCCAGGCTAGCAGGACCCCCGCCCCTCGACCGCCGCTGGCAGCCGCAGCTCGAACACGGCACCGCCGAGCACGCCGGCTTCGCCGTCCACGCCGACCTCGGCGTGCTGCAGGGACCCGCCGTGCGCCTCGGCGATGCCCCGTGCGATCGGCAGACCCAGTCCGGCCCCGCCGGACCGGGCGTCGCGAGCGGCCTCGAGCCGGACGAGTCGGTCGAACACCCGCGCGCGGTCCTGGGTCGGGATGCCCGGACCGTCGTCCGCCACCCGGACCACGGGGCCGGCCCCCGGATCGTCGAGGGAGACGACGATCCTGCCAGCGGGCCCCGCTGCTCGGGCGGCGTTGTCGACGAGGTTGCCGACGACCTGGGCGAGCCGCTCGGCGTCGACGTCGGCGGAGACGGGCCGCTCGGGCACCACGACCTCGAGTGCGACGGACGGCAGCCGCACCCGCAGCCGGTCGCCCTCCGCGACGAGGAAGGCACCGAGGTCCACCGGTCGTCGGTCGAGCTCGATCCCCCGGTCGAGCCGGGCCATCGTGAGCATGTCCTCGATGAGCCGCGCGGCTCGGTCGGCCTGGCGGACGACGTGCACGGCGAGCACCTCGCGCGTGGCGACGTCGCCGCCACCGTCGCGCACGAGGGTGTCGGCCGCTGCCCGGACCCCGGCCACCGGCGTCCGCAGCTCGTGCGCGGCGTCGGAGAGGAACGAGCGGACCCGTGCTTCCGCGGCGACGGCCTCGCGCTCCGCGCCCTCGACGGCATCGAGCATCTCGTCCAGGGCGACGGCGACGCGGCCGATCTCGGTGTCCTGCCGCGAGGGCCGGAGTCGCCGTCCGCGGTCGCCGCCCGCGATCGACCGCGCGGTCGTCGCCATCTCGTCGAGCGGCCGCAGGGACCGCCGGACGACGAGCACCACCCCGAGGACGGCGACCCCGAGGAACGCCGCGGAGGCACCGCCCATCACCCAGCCGAGCTGCACCAGGGTGTCCTGCACGTCGCGGGTCCCGGCGGTCAGGGTGATGCGCGTGCCGTCGTCGAGTCGGCTCACGAGGGTGAGCACCCCGTCGTCCTCGCGCACGGACGACGACGTGACCGTGGCGCCGTCCTCGGTGGTCGTGGGCGTCGCCGCGGCCGTGGGTGTGGTCCCGCCGACGAGCCCGCTGCCCCGCGGCACCGTCGCCGGCAGCCCTCCCGGGTCCGGTGGCCCCGTCCGGAGCTGGTCCGGTGTCGGACCGGCCTCGACGGCCCCGCCGTCCGGCTGGACGATGCGCACCGACAGGCCCTGCGCGGAGAGCCGGTCGGCGAGGTCCTCGGCGTCGACGGTCCCGACGAGCGCCGCGGCGGCAGATGCGCGGTCGCGGAGCCGGTCCTCGGCCTGGGCGCGCAGCCGGATGCCGAGCAGCACCTCGACGGCGACCGCCAGCCCGGCGAGCAGCACCGCGAGCAGGACCACGATCGCGACGACCGTGCGCAGCCGCAACGAGGTCGTGCGGAGCGCACCGTCGTGGACCCTCACGCCGCCGTCCGCTCGTCGCTCAGCCGGTACCCGATGCCGCGGACGGTGTGCACGAGCCGCGGCCCGTGCGCCTCCATCTTCCGTCGGAGGGCGCTGAGGTGGACCTCGACGACGTTCGCCGCGACGTCGTCGTAGCCCCACACCTGCGTCGTGATCTGCCCCTTCGACACCGTGCGGCCCCGGCTCTCGGCGAGGAACCGCAGCAGGCGGAACTCGGTCGCGGTGAGGTCGAGCAGGACACCGGCACGCCGAGCGGTGGCGGCGTCCGGGTCGAGGACGAGGTCGCCGACCTCGACGACCGACGGGATCCGCCCGCGCCGCCGGAGCACCGCCGTCACCCGCGCCACCAGCTCGGCCATCGCGAACGGCTTCACCACGTAGTCGTCGGCGCCCTCGGCGAACCCGCGCAACCGCTCGTCGAGCTCGTCCCGCGCGGTCATCATCACGACGGCGGCGTCCGAGGTGGAGCGCACCCGGCCGGCGAGCACGATGCCGCTCGGCCCTGGCAGCATCCAGTCCAGCAGGACGAGGTCGGGCGCGGCGCGGCGGAGGTCCTCGACGAGGTCGCGTCCGTCGGACGCCTCGGCGACGAGGAAGCCCTCGGCACGCAGGGTCGTCGCGACGGAGGTCCGGATGGAGTCGTCGTCGTCGACGACCAGGATTCGAGCGGGAACAGGCACGGCGGACACCGTAGGGCGCTCCGGCGGCCACCGAGCATGGAGGACGCTGGAGAACCCCTGTGCTTCAGGCATGCTTCAGATTCGGACTCGAGCGTCGTCTCCAGTGGCGGATCACCCGGATCCGCCCGGACACGGAACGGATCCCCCATGCGCGACGAACGAGACGACTCGACCACCACTGCCACCCCGCGACGCGGTGCCCTCCTGCGACGGATCGGCATCGGCACGGCCGCGGCCGCGGTCCTGGTGCTCGGCGGGTTCGGCATCGCCACGGCGAACGCCGCGACGACCACCCCGGCGCCGAGCACCCCGACGGGCGCACCGAGCGGTGTTCCGACCAGCGCGACCACACCGGCTCCGGCTCCGGCCGACGGCGACGCCGCGACGCTGCCCGCTCCGCCCGAGGGCGGCCCCGCGACGGCGCCCGGTTGCGCGGCGCTGCCGAAGGCCGGCGGCCCCGCGAAGATGCCCGCGCCGCCGAAGGGCGACGAGGGGAAGGCACCCACCCCGCCGAAGGACGGCACGAAGCCCACCGCACCCACCCCGCCGAAGGACGGTGCGAAGCCCACGGCACCCACCCCGTCGGCTCCCGACGCGACCACGACCCCGGCGCCGACCACCGGTTCCTGATCACCAGGCCGGGAGGCGCGCGCCGTCGGCGGTCTCGACCGCGCGGGGCGCGCCTCCAGGCCGGGTCGTCCCGACCGACTCAGGGACCCTCGAGCGCCTCGATCGCCGCCACGAGACCGGCTCGTCGCGGCGACCGCCGCGGCAGGACCGCGAGCAGCGCGCGGAGCACGCGCGCGTCCGCCGCCCCGTCCGGCGTCCGCGCCCACGCGAGCAGCGCCTCGACGCTGCCGTCCGCGACGACCGACTCACGGAACCGACCACGCACCAGGTCGCGCACGGCGTCCACCCCCGGCGCAGCCGACCCCGGCAGGACCGGTCCGGTGTACCGGTCGACGGCCTGGAGGCGCGCCCCGCGGTCGAGCGCGGACAGCACGGTGTCGACGTCGGTCGCCATCCCGGTCACCCGGTACGGTCGCGACGTCACGGTCACGCCCGACGCGTGCTCCGCGAGGACCCGTCGGAGCCGCACCACCTCGGCGCGCAGCGTCACGACGGCGCCGGCGTCGCCGTACACGGCGTGCGCGAGGTCGGCGGCCGCCAACCCGTCGGGGTGGGCGGCGAGGACGACCAGGAGCTCGGAGTGCCGCGCGGACAGGCGGACCCGGCGGTCGTGGACGCGCAGGACGGCGGTGTCGGTGCCGAGGACCGACAGCTCTGCGCCGGGCGCGCGCGGCGTCGACGCGGCGGACGCCGGGAACCGGCTCGCGGCCAGGGCGAGCTGCGCCTCGGCGGCGGCGACCGTGGCCGCGAGGAGCGAGAGGGTGTGCCGTTCGACGGCCCGGTCATCGCCCGTCAGGTCGAGCACGCCGACGGTGGCACCGTGAGCGTCGTGCACGGGCACGGCGCTGCAGGACCACGGCTTGACGGCGTTGGCGTAGTGCTCGTCGGAGCGGATCTGCACCGGCCGGTCGAGCCGCAGAGCGGTACCGGGCGCGCTCGTGCCGACGCGGTCCTCGGCCCAGTCGGCGCCGGGGACGAAGCCCATGTCCTCGGCAGCACGTCGGGCCGTCCGCGCGCCGTCGACCCACACGAGTCGACCGGAGGCGTCGCCGACGGCGAGGACGCAGCCGGCGGACCGGGTGTCGTCGAGCAGCAGGTGCCGGACCACGGGCAGCAGGATGGCGAGGGGGCCGTCCCGGCGGGCGGCGTCGAGTTCGTCGTCACCGAGCGCGAGCGATGGCACGCCGTCCGGGTCGACCGCTGCAGACCGTCGCCAGGACGCGGCGACGAGCGGGCGGAGCCGGTCGGGTGCGCGCATGCGTCCTCCGATCGACCCCACCCGCCGCACCGTCGCGACGAGTACGGCCAGCCTACGTCCGGTGCGCGACCGGGACCAGGCCGAGATCCGCCAGCTCGGCGTCGTCGAACATCCGCGACCGGGTCAGGAACCGCTTGCCCTCGGGGCTCTCGACCGAGAAGCCGCCGCCCCGCCCGTCGACGACGTCGATCGTCAAGTGCGTGTACTTCCAGTACTCGAACTGCGACACCGACATGTACACCTCGACGGGGTCGATGCCGTCGACCTCGAGTGCCCCGAGCAGGACGTCGCCGGAGCCGGTCCGGAACATGCCGACGGGGTAGCACATCGGGCTCGAGCCGTCGCAGCAGCCGCCCGACTGGTGGAACATCAGCGGGCCGTGCCGGGCGGCGAGGGTGCGCAGGAGCTCCCCCGCCGCCGGCGTGACCGCCACGCGTGCGGTGTCGGGCATCAGAAGAAGCCCATCGGACCGTCGGCGTAGGACACGAGCAGGTTCTTCGTCTGCTGGTAGTGGTCGAGCATCATCTTGTGGTTCTCGCGCCCGATGCCGGACTGCTTGTACCCACCGAACGCCGCTCCCGCCGGGTACTGGTGGTACGTGTTCGACCACACGCGTCCGGCCTGGATGTCACGGCCGGCGCGGTACAGCGTGGTGGCCTCGCGACTCCACACCCCGGCACCGAGTCCGTAGAGCGTGTCGTTGGCCGTGGCGATCGCGTCGTCGTAGCCGCTGAAGGACGTCAGCGCGAGGACCGGACCGAAGATCTCCTCCTGGAAGATCCGCATCGAGTTCACGCCCTCGAACACCGTCGGCGTGACGTAGTACCCGCCGGAGAGCTCCCCGCCGAGGTCCGCGCGCTCGCCACCCGTGAGCAGCTTCGCGCCCTCCTGCTTGCCGATGTCGATGTAGCTCAGGATCTTCTCGAGCTGGTCGTTCGACGCCTGGGCGCCGATCATCGTGGACAGGTCGAGCGGGTGGCCCTGCTTGACGGCGCGCACCCGGTCGAGGCCATCGGCGACGAACCCGTCGTAGATCTCCTGCGCCACGAGCGCCCGGGACGGACACGTGCAGACCTCGCCCTGGTTGAGGTTGAAGAAGGTGAAGCCCTCGAGCGCCTTGTCGTAGAACGAGTCCTTCTCGGCGGCGACGTCGGGGAAGAACACGTTCGGGCTCTTGCCGCCGAGCTCGAGCGTCACCGGGATGAGGCTCTGCGAGGCGTACTGCATGATCAGCCGACCGGTGGTGGTCTCGCCGGTGAACGCGATCTTCCGGATGTCCGGGTGCTGGGCGAGTGGTGCGCCGACCTCGATGCCGAAGCCGTTGACGACGTTGAGCACGCCGGCGGGCAGGAGGTCGCGGATGAGCTCGACGAGCACGTGGATCGACGCCGGGGTCTGCTCGGCGGGCTTCAGCACGACGCAGTTGCCCGCGGCCAGGGCCGGCGCGAGCTTCCACACGGCCATCAGGATCGGGAAGTTCCACGGGATGATCTGTCCGACGACGCCCAGCGGTTCGTGGAAGTGGTACGCCACGGTGTCGTGGTCGATCTCGCCGGCCGAGCCCTCCTGCGCGCGGATCGCTCCGGCGAAGTACCGGAAGTGGTCGATCGCGAGCGGGATGTCGGCGCCGAGGGTCTCGCGGATCGGCTTGCCGTTCTCCCACGTCTCGGCGACGGCGAGCATCTCGAGGTGCTCCTCCATCCGGTCGGCGATCTTGTTGAGGATGACCGCGCGCTCGGCGGCGCTCGTCCGCCCCCAGGTCGGGAACGCCTTCCAGCCCGCCGCCACCGCACGGTCGACGTCGGTGGAGTCACCGCGCGCGACCTCGGTGAAGACCTTGCCGGTGACGGGGGTGGGGTTCTCGAAGTACTGCCCGCTCGCCGACGGGACGTACTCGCCGCCGATGAAGTGGTCGTACCGCGATCGGTACTGCACGAGGGAGCCCGGTTCGCCGGGTGCGGCGTAGCTGGTGGGCGATGGTGCGATGGTCATGGTGGTGGCCTTTCGACGACGCTGTCGGGGCACGCACGGTTCGCGTGCTGCTCGCACCGTACGACCGCGGGGGTTGCATCCGGTTGCACGGGCTCACGCCCGCTCGACCGAGGACCGCACGGGCTCGCCGTCGGCCGGGTAGCGTTCGGGACTCCAGCGGGTCCGATCAGGAGGAGTGTCCGTGGATTCTCGTGCCGTCCGCACGTTCCGGGTGTTCGTCGTCGTCACGGCGGTCGTCGCGATCGCCCTGGGGATCGTCGCCATCGTGTGGCCCCGGCCGTCGCTCGTCCTCGTGGCGCTGCTGTTCGGCGTGTACCTCGTCGTCGCCGGCGCCCTGCGGGTCGTGGCTGCGGCGCGCGGGCACGGGACGCCGACGGTGTGGCGGTGGACCTCCGGGATCGTCGGTGCGCTCGTCGCGGTCGCCGGACTCGTCGCGCTGCTCGACCCCGCGATCCCCCTGGTCGTCTACGCCGTGCTCGCCGGGGTCGGCTTCGTGATCGAGGGCATCGTGTCGATCGTGGGCGGATTCGTCGGCCACCCCGGGTCGTCCCGGGTGCCGACGCTGGTGAGCGGCGTGCTGTCGATCCTCGGCGGCGTCGTCGTGCTCGTCGCACCCGGCCTCGCGCTCACCGTGTTCATGGTCTTCGCCGGCATCGCCCTCATCGTCGTCGGTGCCGCAGCCCTGCTGCTGCTCCCGCCGCGAGCCGCCGTCCGCCGGTAGGCGTCAGGCGGAACCGGTGCCGAACAGCAGCCCGAGCGCGTAGGTCACGACGGCGGCGCCGATCCCGATCGCCAGCTGCCGGAACGCCCGCTTGCCCGGCGACGCTCCACTCAGCACGCCGACGATCGCACCGGTGCCGAGCAGGGCGAGACCGACGAGTGTGCCGGCGACCGCGATGGCCGCCCACCCCTGCATGCCGAACAGGAACGGCAGCACCGGGATGATCGCGCCCGACGCGAAGAACAGGAAGCTCGACACCGCGGCGCTCAGACCGTTGCCCACCGCCTCGTGGTCGTCGGTGACGGTGACCGGACCGGTCGACGGGTGTCGCTCACCGATGCCGGACAGCACCTGCGCCGCGTGCTCGGTCGCCTCGGCCTCGGCCATCCCGCGGGCGCGGTACACCAGGGCCAGCTCGTTCGCGTCGACGTCGAGGTCCGCCACGGCGCGGCCGGCCTCGGGGTGCGGTGCGGACGCCTCGAGCAGCTCGCGCTGCGACCGGACCGACACGTACTCCCCCGCACCCATCGACAGGGCGCCGGCCAGCAGGCCCGCGATGCCGCTCAGCAGCACGAAGTGCCGGTCGGCGCCCGACGCGCTGATGCCGATGATGAGAGCCAGGTTCGACACGAGTCCGTCGTTGGCGCCGAAGACCGCCGCGCGGAACGTGCCCGACAACCGCATCCGACCGCGGTTCGCGAGCCCGCGCACCACCTCGCCGTGGATGCGCTCGTCGGCGGCCATGCTCGCGGTCGCGTCGTCGTCGTCGGCGTACGGCGAGCGGTCCTCGGCGCGCTGCATCAACGCGAGGACGAACACCGACCCGAACCGCTTCGCCAGCGTCGCGAGGACCCGGGTGCGCAGACTGCCCCGCTGCGGACGTCCGACGTCGTCACCGAGCAGGTCGAGCCAGTGCTGCTCGTGCCGTCCCTCGGCCTCGGCCAGCGCGGCGAGGATCTCGCGTTCCTCGCCGGACCGCCGCGCGGCCAGGTTGCGGTAGACCGCGCCCTCGGCGCGTTCGTCGGCCAGGTAGCGGCGCCAGCGGCGGACGTCGGCGCGCGGCGCCGGGTGTTCGGTCTGGAGGCTCACAGCAGCCATCCTGCCGCCTGCGGCCCACCGGTGGTCACCACCAGGGCCGTGGAGACGCGGCAGGGCGCGGACCGGAAGCGACGCGTGTTCGTGCGCCGTGCCTCCTGTCCGCGCCCTGCCGGCGTCGGGATCCTGCGGATCAGTCCCGCACGTAGGCCGGAGCGGCCTCGGCGTGGGCGTCGCCCACCCGGTGCACGCGCAGGTCGTTCGTCGAGCCCTCGATCCCGGGAGGCGAACCGGCCGTCACGATGACGCGGTCGCCGGGGGCGGCCAGGCCGTTCTCGAGCAGGACGTCGTCCACCTGCGAGAAGAGCTCGTCGGTGTGGGTCTTGCGCTCGACCAGGAAGGACCGGACACCCCAGGTGAGCGCCATGCGGCGACGCGTGGCCTCGTTCGGGGTGAAGGCGATGATCGGCAGGCCGTGGCGCAGACGCGACATGCGGCGCGCCGAGTCGCCGGACTCGGTGAACACGCAGAGGTACGAGGCCTCGGTGAACTCCGCGATCTCGACCGCGGCGAGGGTGATCGCGCCGCCGAGGGTGCGCGGCTTCGTGCCGAGGGGCGCGATGCGCTCGAGGCCGTGGTCCTCGGTCGACTCGACGATGCGGGCCATCGTGCGGACGGTCTGCACCGGGTACTCGCCGACGCTGGTCTCGCCCGAGAGCATGACTGCGTCCGCACCGTCGAGGACGGCGTTCGCGACGTCGGAGGTCTCGGCGCGGGTCGGGATCGGCGACGAGATCATCGACTCGAGCATCTGGGTCGCGACGATGACCGGCTTCGCCATGCGGCGCGCGAGCTCGACGGCGCGCTTCTGCACGATCGGGACGGCCTCGAGCGGGAGCTCGACGCCGAGGTCACCGCGGGCGACCATGATGCTGTCGAAGGCGTCGATGATCTCCTCGAGCGCGTCGACGGCCTGCGGCTTCTCGATCTTCGCGATGACGGGGAGGCGCTTGCCCTCTTCGTCCATGATCTCGTGCGCGCGGACGACGTCCGAGGCGTTGCGGACGAACGAGAGCGCGATGAGGTCGGCGCCCTGGCGGATGCCCCAGCGGAGGTCGGCCTCGTCCTTCTCGCTCAGCGCCGGGACGTTCACTGCGACGCCGGGCAGGTTGATGCCCTTGTTGTTCGACACCGTGCCGCCGACGACGACCTCGGTGCGGACACGGACGCCGTCGGTGTCGAGCACGCGCAGGCGGACCCGACCGTCGTCGATGAGCAGCGGGTCGCCGGGCTTGACGTCCTGGGGCAGGCCCTTGAACGTCGTGCCGCAGATCTCCTTGGAGCCGGGGACGTCCTCGGTCGTGATCGTGAACACGTCGCCGACCGCCAGGTCGTGCGGGCCGTCGGCGAACTTTGCCAGACGGATCTTCGGACCCTGCAGGTCGACGAGGATCGCGACCGGCTTGCCGAGCTCCTCGGCAGCGCGACGGACGTTCACGTAGTTGGCCTCGTGGACGCTGTAGTCACCGTGGCTGAGGTTGAGTCGGGCGACGTCGACGCCCGCTTCGATGATCTCCTTGACGGTCTCGTAGTCCGACGTTGCCGGTCCGAGCGTCGAAACGATCTTTGCGCGTCTCAATGGATTCCTTCGTGGTGGTGGATGATGCTCTGGTTTCCGCGCTGTGGGGCCGCGCGGAACGAAGCGAGGCCACCAGCACCTTATCGAGTGCTGGTGGCCCCTCGCTCACCGGGGGGTGAGCATCTGGTGGTGGTTGGTCATGCGGCGATCGGTCATCTCAGACGGACATCGCTCGGTCGGTCGCCTTCACCGGCGCCGGCAGGATCGTCGAGCCCTCGAGGTACTCGTCGACCTTCGCCGCCGCGGCACGGCCCTCGGCGATCGCCCAGACGATCAGGGACTGCCCGCGGCCGGCGTCACCGGCGACGAACACGCCCGCCTCGTTCGTCGTGTAGTCGGCACGGCGGTCGAGCGCACCGGACACCGTCGTCGGCAGACCGAGCTGCGGCTCGATCGTGTCGGATTCCGGACCGGTGAAGCCCATCGCGACGAGGACGAGGTCTGCGGGGATCTCACGCTCGGAGCCGGCCTTCGGCACGCGACGACCGTCGAGGTACTCGGTCTCGGCGACCCGGAGCGCCCGGACCTCGCCGGCCTCGTTCGCCAGGAACTCGACGGTCGAGGCGAGGAAGTGCCGCTCGCCGCCCTCTTCGTGGGCGCTCGTGACCTCGAAGACGGTCGGGAACATCGGCCACGGCTGCTCGGACGGACGCTCCAGCGGCGGCTGCTTGCCGATCGCCAGGTTCGTCACGCTCAGGGCGCCCTGCCGGTGCGCGGTGCCGATGCAGTCCGCACCGGTGTCACCGCCGCCGATCACGACGACGTGCTTGCCCTCGGCGGTCAGCTGGTTGTCGACCCGGGTGCCGGCGTTCGCCTTGTTCTGCTGGACCAGGTAGTCCATCGCGAAGTGCACGCCCTCGAGGTCGCGCCCCGGGATCGGCAGGTCGCGCGGCACCGTGGCGCCGGTGGCGACGACGACCGCGTCGTAGCGCGACTTCAGGTCGTCCCAGGTGATGTCGCGGCCGATCTCGACGCCCGCACGGAAGCGGGTGCCCTCGGCCTGCATCTGGGACAGGCGCGCGTCGATCTGGCGCTTCTCCATCTTGAAGTCCGGGATCCCGTAGCGGAGCAGCCCACCGATGCGGTCGTCGCGCTCGTAGACGGCGACGGTGTGCCCGGCGCGCGTGAGCTGCTGCGCGGCGGCCAGCCCGGCGGGGCCGGAGCCGACGACGGCGACGGTCTTGCCCGTCAGGCGCTCCGGCGGGTGCGGGGTGACCCAGCCGTT
Source organism: Curtobacterium sp. PhB172 (assembly GCF_003752545.1). Classification (NCBI taxonomy): domain Bacteria; kingdom Bacillati; phylum Actinomycetota; class Actinomycetes; order Micrococcales; family Microbacteriaceae; genus Curtobacterium; species Curtobacterium sp. PhB172. Next base: position 312,376 of record NZ_RKIF01000006.1, on the reverse strand, counting down.
CTGGAACGCCTCGTCGATGATCGAGACCTCGACCTGCTTGATCGTCACGGGCGGCTGGTTGATGCCGAGCACACACGAGGACTCGCACGGAGCGGGGCACAGCCGGCCTGTGAACTCCGGGAAGTTGTTCGTCGCGTGCAGCCGCTCGATCGCCTGACGGCCCTCACCGCGCCAGGTCAGGTCGTTCCACTCCGGGATCAGGTTGCCGAGGGGGCATCCCTGGTGGCAGAACGGCACGCCGCAGTCCATGCAGCGGCCGGCCTGGCGCTTGAGGGCACCCGACTCCTGCTGCTCGTAGACCTCTTTCCAGTCCATGAGCCGGACGGGCACGGGGCGCCGTGCCGGCAGTTCGCGTTCCTGGACCTTGAGGAATCCCTTGGGGTCACCCACCGGTCACCTCCGTGGTCGTGTTGGGCGCTGCCGGTTCCACACGTGCGTGACGCTCACCCACCAGTCACCTCCGTGGTCGTGTTGGGCGCTGCCGGTTCCACACGTGCGTGACGCTCAGCCACCGGTCACCTCCATGATTCGATTCCACACGACGTCGCCGTCGGGGTCGAGCCCCTCGTCGACGGCGCGCTGACGGGTCTCGAGCACCGCCGCGTAGTCACGCGGCAGCACCTTGACGAAGTCGCTCAGGTCGCCGGACTCGAGCAGGTCGGACGCGAGCGTCGAACCGGTCTCCTCGGCGTGCCGGGTGAGCAGGTCGGTGACGATCTCGACGTCGGCGCTGTCGAGCGCCTCGAGTCGGAGTTCACCGGTCGCGAGGGCATCGGTGTTGACGTGCTCCTCGCGCAGACCACGGACGTACGCGGTGCCACCGGACATGCCGGCGCCGAGGTTCCGACCGGTCTCGCCCAGGATGAGCGCGAGCCCGCCAGTCATGTACTCGAGCGCGTGGTCGCCCACGCCCTCGACCACTGCGGTCGCCCCCGAGTTGCGCACCAGGAAGCGCTCGCCCACGATGCCGCGGATGAACATGCTGCCCTGGGTCGCGCCGTAGCCGATCACGTTGCCGGCGATGACGTTCTCCGCCGGGTCGAAGCCCGAGCCGGCGTCCGGCCGCACGATGATCTCGCCACCGGACAGGCCCTTGCCGACGTAGTCGTTGCTGTCGCCGATGAGGCGCAGGGTGATGCCGGCGGGCATGAACGCGCCGAGCGACTGCCCGGCGGAACCGCGCAGCGTGACGTCGATCGAGCCGCTGGGCAGCCCGTGCTCGCCGTGCCGCTTGGTGACCTCGTGGCCGAGCATCGTGCCGACCGCGCGTTCGGTGTTGCGGATGGGCAGGTCGAGCGCGATCGAGCCGCCGTGGTCGAGCACGTCGGCGGTCTGCTGGATCAGCCCCACGTCGAAGTGCTGCTCGAGCTCGTGGTCCTGCTCACGCTGGTGGCGACGCGGCTCGGCGTCCTCGAAGTGCGGTCCTGCGAGGACCGGTTCGAGGTCGAGTCCTGACGCCTTCCAGTGCTCGAGGGCACGGTCGACGTCGAGGGCGTCGGACCGGCCGATCGCCTCGTCGAGGGTGCGGAAGCCGAGCTCGGCGAGGAGCTCGCGCACTTCCTGCGCGATGAACTCGAAGAAGTTCACGACGAACTCGGGCTTGCCGGAGAAGCGCTTGCGGAGCTCGGGGTTCTGCGTCGCGACCCCCACCGGACACGTGTCGAGGTGGCACACGCGCATCAGGATGCAGCCCTCGACGACGAGCGGAGCGGTGGCGAAGCCGTACTCCTCGGCGCCGAGCAGGGCTGCCACGACGACGTCGCGCCCGGTCTTCATCTGACCGTCGACCTGCACGACGACGCGGTCGCGCATGCCGTTCAGCATGAGCGTCTGCTGCGTCTCGGCGAGGCCGATCTCCCACGGGGTGCCGGCGTGCTTGAGCGAGTTGAGCGGGGACGCGCCCGTGCCACCGTCGTGTCCGGACACGAGCACGACGTCGGCCAGGGCCTTCGTCACGCCGGCCGCGACCGCGCCGATGCCGGACTGGCTCACGAGCTTCACGTGGACGCGGGCGGCCGGGTTGGCGCGCTTCACGTCGAAGATCAGCTGCTTGAGGTCCTCGATCGAGTAGATGTCGTGGTGCGGCGGCGGCGAGATGAGGCCGACGCCGGCGGTGGCGTGCCGGGTGCGTGCGACCCACGGGTACACCTTCTGCGGGGGCAGCTGGCCGCCCTCGCCGGGCTTCGCACCCTGCGCCATCTTCAGCTGGATGTCGGTGGCGTGGGTGAGGTACATGCTCGTCACGCCGAACCGCCCGGAGGCGACCTGCTTGATCGCGCTGCGGCGCTCGGGGTCGAGCAGTCGGTCGACGTCCTCGCCGCCCTCGCCCGTGTTCGAGCGGCCACCGAGGCGGTTCATCGCGATCGCGAGCGTCTCGTGGGCTTCCTTCGAGATGGAGCCGTACGACATCGCGCCGGTGTTGAAGCGCTTGACGATCGACTCGATCGACTCGACCTCGTCGAGCGCGACGGGCTTACGCGCCCCGTGCTTGAAGCGGAACAGCCCGCGCAGCGTCATGAGCTCCTCGGACTGGTCGTCCACGGCGCTCGAGTACTCACGGAAGATGTCGTAGCGGCGGGCACGGGTGGCGTGCTGCAGCCGGAAGACGGTGTCCGGGTTGAACAGGTGCGGGGGGCCTTCGCGACGCCACTGGTACTCGCCGCCGGTCTGCAGCCGCTCGTGCGACAGGACCGCGCCGTCCTGCGGGTACGCCTGGGCGTGCCGCTCGGCGTTCTCCTTCGCGATGACGTCGATGTCGACCCCGCCGAGGATCGACGACGTGCCGGTGAAGTACTTGTCGACGAACTCCTGGCTGAGCCCCACGGCTTCGAACGCCTGGGCGCCGGCGTAGCTCGACACCGTCGAGATGCCCATCTTCGACATGATCTTCAGGACGCCCTTGCCGAGCGCCTTGATCACGTTCTTGACGGCCTGTTCCGGGGTGATCCCGGTGATCATGCCAGCACGGACCAGGTTCTCGCAGGTCTCCATCGCGAGGTACGGGTTGATCGCCGACGCGCCGTACCCGATGAGGGACGCCACGTGGTGGACCTCGCGCACGTCGCCGGCCTCGACGATCAGGCCGACCTTCATGCGCTGCTCGGTGCGGATCAGGTGGTGGTGCACGGCAGCGAGCAGCAACAGACTCGGCACGGGCGCCTGCTCGGCGTTGCCGTCGCGGTCCGACAACACGATGAACTGCTTGCCCGACTCGATGGCGGCGTCGACCTCGTCGCACACGGCGGCGATGCGCTTCTGCATCGCCTTCTTGCCGGCGTCGACGCGGTACAGGCCCTTGATCGTGACGGTCAGGTGCCGACCCGACTCCGTCTCGAAGTGCTGCACCTTGGCGAGCTGGTCGTTGTCGATCACCGGGAAGTCGAGCGTGATCTGCTTCGCGTGCTCGGGACCGGCCGACAGCAGGTTGCGCTCCGGACCGAGGCCCATGCCCATCGAGGTGATGACCTGCTCGCGGATCGAGTCGAGCGGCGGGTTCGTCACCTGGGCGAACTGCTGTGTGAAGTAGTCGAACAGCAGCCGGGGGCGCTGCGAGAGCACCGCGATCGGGGTGTCGGACCCCATCGCTCCGAGTGGCTCCGCGCCCACCTGCGCCATCGGGCGGAGCAGGATACGGACTTCTTCCTCGGTGTAGCCGAACGCACGCTGGCGGCGGGTGACCGATGCCGGGGTGTGCACGATGTGCTCGCGGTCGGGCAGGTCGTTCAGGTTGATGCGGCCCTCGTCGAGCCACGCACCCCACGGGCCGGAGGCCGCCAGGCCCTGCTTGACCTCGTCGTCCTCGATGATGCGGCCGGCCTCGGTGTCCACCAGGAACATCCGGCCGGGGCGCAGACGGCCCTTGCGGACGACCTTCGCGGCGGGCACGTCGATGACACCGGTCTCGGACCCCATGACGATGAGCCCGTCGTCGGTGACGAGGAAGCGCCCGGGACGCAGCCCGTTGCGGTCGAGGGTCGCGCCGACGAGCGAACCGTCGGTGAAGGTGATGGCGGCGGGCCCGTCCCACGGCTCCATGAGCATCGAGTGGTACTCGTAGAACGCCCGCAGCTCCGGGTCCATCCCGATCTGGTTCTCCCAGGCCTCCGGCACCATCATCGACACCGCGTGCGGCAGCGTCCGGCCGGTCAGGGTGAGGAGCTCGAGCACCTCGTCGAACGACGCCGAGTCGCTCGCACCGGGGCTGACGATCGGCAGCAGCGGTGCCACGTCGCCGAGCAGTTCGCTCTCGAGCTGCGACTGGCGTGCGCGCATCCAGTTGCGGTTGCCGCGCACCGTGTTGATCTCACCGTTGTGCGCGATCGTCCGGAAGGGCTGGGCGAGCGGCCACGACGGGAACGTGTTGGTCGAGTAGCGCGAGTGCACGATCGCGAGCTTCGACGCGAAGCGCTCGTCGCTGAGGTCCGGGTAGAACGGCTCGAGCTGCAGCGTCGTGACCATGCCCTTGTAGACCATGGTGCGGCTCGACAGCGACATGAAGTACAGGTCGTTCGCGTGCTCGGCGCGCTTGCGCAGCCGGTAGGTCTGGCGGTCGAGGGCGATCCCGCTCCACGAGGCGCCGTGCACGTCGTGGCGCACCGAGGCGACGAACAGCTGCTCGAACGCCGGCATGGCCGCACGAGCCAGGGTGCCGAGCACCTCGGGGCGCACCGGGACCTCGCGCCAGCCGAGGACCTTCAGGCCCTCTTCGCGCGCCAGTCGTTCGACGGCGCCCTTGACGGCGTGCCGGTCGCCCTCGTCGGTCGGCAGGTAGGCCGTGCCGACCGCGTACTCCCCCGCCGCCGGCAGGTCGAACGGCACCACGGTGCGCAGGAACTCGTCCGGCACCTGGCACAGGATGCCCGCGCCGTCGCCCGTGCCGGCGTCCGAACCGACGGCACCGCGGTGCTCGAGGTTGCGGAGGGCGCCGAGTGCAGCGTCGACGATGTCGTGGCCGGGCGTCCCGCGCAGCGTCGCGACCATCGCGAGACCGCAGGCGTCCTTCTCGTTCGCCGGGTCGTACATGCCGGTGGCGTCGGGGACCGCCGAGAACCGCCGGTGCGGCGGCACGAGGGACTTCGGTGCCGAGGGCTGGAGTGGCTGGAGCGCCATGGGGGAACCGTCCTCACGAGGAAGTGGAACAGGGACAGCGGTGGCCCGGTGGTGCGTTCCGCCCAGACGGGCGGGACTGGTGCCCGTGCCCCGCTTGTGGCGGGGAGGAGTGCTCCTAAGCGCGGTCAGTGGGAGTCGTGACCGCTCCGGAGCCCTGGGCGACGAGGCGTTCGTCGTCGTCCTCGTGCTCCGAGAAGGTGTCGTCGGAGTCTACATCGGACTTCGGACGCGGCTCGCGACCGGGCAGGTACGGGCTCGGCTCCTTGCCGGTGTGTCGACGGGTCTGCACGATGAAGATGACGATCCCGAGCAGGATGGCCGCGAACGACATCCAGACGTTCGTGCGGATGCCCGCGAAGGTCTCGCTCGTGTCGACGCGGATCGACTCGAGGAAGGACCGGCCGACGCCGTACCAGATCAGGTACAGGGCGAGGACCTTGCCCCACTGGAGCGTGAACTTGCGGTCGAGCAGCAGGATGACGACGACGCCCAGGACGTTCCAGATGATCTCGTAGAGGAACGTCGGGTGGAACAGCGTGCCCTCGGGCAGGCCCTTCGGGAACGCGGCGTTCGTCGACTCGATCTGCAGGCCCCACGGCAGGCTGGTCGGCATGCCGAAGAGCTCGTGGTTGAAGTAGTTGCCGAGCCGACCGAACGCCTGTGCGAGCAGCACCCCGGGCACCACCGCATCGATGAACGACGTGAAGCGCAGGCCGACCTGGCGACAGCCGATCCAGGCGCCGACGGACCCGAGGATCAGGGCGCCGAAGATCGCGAGCCCGCCCTCCCAGATGTACAGGAAGGACAGCGGGTCGATGCCGGGGCCGAAGTAGTCGGACACGTGCGTGAACACGTGGAAGAGCCGACCGCCGATGATGCCGGCGGGGACCGCCCAGATCGCGATGTCGATGATGATCCAGCGCTCGACGCCGCGGGCGTTGAGGCGGCGGTTCGCGAGCAGGACCGCGGCGACGATCCCGAGGAGGATGCAGATCGCGTACGCGTGGATGCGGAAGTCGAGCGGCAGCGACCAACCGAACACGTCGCGCAGCCAGGCGGTCAGGTCGAAGTACTGCCAGGCGGTGCTCGGGCTCGGGATGCTCAGGAGGGGCATGGAGGAACGGTCGCCTTTCGGAACTGACGGGGCGCGGTGTCGACGTGTCGTCGGCCCCGCTCACTGTAGCGCGGGTCGTGGGCCCGCCAGGAACTGGACTAGGAGCGGCGGGCGCCGGTGGTGAGGTCGGCCGCGCGGTCGGCGACCCCCTGCACCCCGAGGTCGGCCAGTGCGCGGACGAACGCCGAGCCGACGATCGCGCCGTCGGCGTACTCCAGGACCTCGGCGACCTGCTCGGCCGTCGAGATGCCGAGGCCCACGCAGGTGCGCGCGACGCCGGCGTCACGGAGCCGCGACACCACGGTGCGTGCAGCGACGTCGACGCCTGCCCGTGCTCCGGTGACGCCCATCGTCGAGACGGCGTAGACGAACCCGCGGCTCACCTGCACCGCCTGCTGCATCCGGGCGTCGGACGAGGACGGTGCCGCGAGGAACACGCGGTCCAGGCCGGTCCGCTCCGACGAGGCCATCCACTCGGCGGCTTCGTCCGGGATCAGGTCGGGCGTGATGAGCCCGGCGGCACCGGCGGCGACGAGGTCGTCGGCGAAGCGGTCCACGCCGTAGCGGAGGACCGGGTTCCAGTACGTCATCACGAGCACCGGCACGTCGGCGCGCTCGGTGATCTGGTGCACGGCGTCGAAGACCTGCGCGACCCGGAAGCCGTTCGCCAGGCTCTCCTCGGCCGCACGCTGGATGACCGGGCCGTCCATGACGGGGTCGGAGTACGGCAGGCCGAGCTCGATGACGTCCACGCCGTTCTCGGCGAGGGCGACGGCAGCGTCGACGCTGGTCTGCACGTCCGGGTACCCGGCGGGCAGGTAGCCGACGACGGCCCCGGCACGCTCGGCGTTGGCGGTGTCGATCGTCGTGGCGACGGTCTGGTTCGTGGTCACAGCTGCACCGCGTTCTCGTCGAGGATGCCGAAGTAGCGACTGGCGGACGCCACGTCCTTGTCGCCACGGCCGGACAGGTTCACGAGCACGACGGCCTCGGGGCCGAGCTCCTTGCCGAGCTTCATCGCACCCGCGAGCGCGTGCGACGACTCGATCGCCGGGATGATGCCCTCGGTCTGGCTGAGCAGCCGGAACGCCTCCATCGCCTCGGTGTCGGTGATCGGCGCGTACTGCGCGCGACCGATCGACGCCAGGTACGCGTGCTCCGGCCCGACGCTCGGGTAGTCGAGCCCGGCGGAGATGCTGTGGCTCTCGATGGTCTGGCCGTCCTCGTCCTGCATCAGGTAGGACTTCGCGCCCTGCAGGACGCCTTCGCGACCGAGCGTGATGCTCGCGGCGTGCCGACCGGTCTCCACGCCGTCGCCACCGGCCTCGAAGCCGTGCAGCGCGACGGACTCGTCGTCGAGGAACGCCTCGAAGATCCCCATCGCGTTCGAGCCGCCACCGACGCACGCGGCGACGGCGTCGGGGAGACGCCCGACGCGGTCGAGGACCTGCTGCCGGGCCTCTTCACCGATCACCTTGTGGAACTCGCGCACCATCTCGGGGAACGGGTGCGGGCCGGCGACCGTGCCGAGCAGGTAGTGGGTCGAGTCCACGTTCGCCACCCAGTCGCGGAGTGCCTCGTTGATGGCGTCCTTCAGCGTGCGCGACCCGGTCTCGACCGGGATCACCTCGGCGCCGAGCAGGCGCATCCGGGCGACGTTGAGCGCCTGCCGCTCGGTGTCGACGGCACCCATGTACACGACGCAGTCCATGCCGAACAGCGCCGCAGCGGTCGCCGTGGCCACACCGTGCTGGCCGGCACCGGTCTCCGCGATGAGGCGGGTCTTGCCGAGCCGACGGGCCACGAGCGCCTGGCCGAGCACGTTGTTGATCTTGTGGGACCCGGTGTGGTTCAGGTCCTCGCGCTTCAGGATCACGCGGGCACCACCGGCGTGCTTCGCGAACCGCGGCACCTCGGTGATGATCGACGGACGGCCGGTGTAGTCGCGCTGGAGCTCGTCGAGCTCGGCACGGAAGGCCGGGTCCGCCCAGGCCGTGCGGAAGGCGGCCTCGAGCTCGTCGAGCGCGAGGACGAGCGACTCAGGGACGAAGCGTCCGCCGAAGTCACCGAAGTACGGGCCGTGCAGGTCGCGGAGTGAGGTCACGATGGGTCTTCCCGGGACGAGTCCGACGCGACCGGCGGTGCCGGTGGTCGGACGGGTGGAACGTTCAGCCGCGGTCGGCGGCCTCGATGAACGACGCGAGGGTGGCGGCGGGGTCGGCACCCGTGACGAGCGCTTCCCCGACCAGGACGACGTCGGCACCCGCTGCGCGGTAGTGGGCGACGTCGGCGGGACCGGCGACGGCGGACTCGGCGACACGCACGACCCCGTCGGGGATGCGGTCGGCGAGCGATCCGAACAGGTCGCGGTCGAGCGAGAAGTCGGTGAGGTCGCGGGCGTTGACGCCGAGGATCCGCGCACCGGCGTCGAGGCCACGGGAGACCTCGTCGGCGGAGTGCGCCTCGACCAGCACGCGCATGCCGAGTTCTTCGGCCAGCGTGTGGAGCTCGACCAGCTGCTGCTGCTCGAGCGCGGCGACGATGAGCAGCACGACGTCGGCTCCGGCGGCCCGGGCCTCGACGACCTGGTACGGGTCGGCGATGAAGTCCTTGCGCAGCACGGGGATGCCCACGCGGGCCTTGACGGCTTCGAGGTCGGCGAGGCTGCCGAGGAACTTGCGCCCCTCGGTCAGGACGCTGATCGTCGACGCGCCACCGCGCTCGTAGTCGGCAGCGAGGGCGGCCGGGTCCTCGATGGGGGCCATCGAGCCACGGGACGGGCTGGCGCGCTTGACCTCGGCGAGGATCTTCACCCGGTCGCCCGGGGCGAGGAACGCGAGGGCGTCGAGCGGCGACGCCACCCGGTCGAGGTCGCGTTCGACGTCCGAGTACGGGCGGTCGACGCGACGGGCGGCGGCGTCCTCGAGCGCGCCCGCGACGAGGGTCTCGAGCACGTTCGGCATGCGAGTCCTACTCGGCGTGGTGCTTGGCGACGTACTTCGGGCCGTTCACGCCGTAGCCGGCCTTCGCCATGACCGCGCCGATGACCAGACCGATGACGACGACGGCAGCGGAGACCCAGACGCCCCACGGCTGGTCGAACCAGAAGAACAGCGTGCCTGCCGCGAATCCGATCAGCATGATCACGACGGCGGTCCAGGCGGCCGGCGAGTGGCCTTCGCCGAGTTCTGCGGGCTCAGTGTTGCTCACGGTGCTCCTCGTTCTGCTCCGGCGTCGTCGGTCGACCGACGCCCATCCGATCCTACCGTGCCGTCGGTCGGGTCGACCCCAGCACTGAGGTCGTCCCAGTCCACGACGGCGTCGCGCACGACCGGGGCTGCGGCACGCGCGTCGGCGGCGGCTCCGGCGGTCGCTGCCCCGTACTTCCGGCTCGGACCGGGCCACGCACGCTGCACGACGATGACGACGACACCGAGCAGGACGGCGAGGACGCCACCGGCGATGCCGACGGCCGGCCAGAGCGACACGTCGACGCCGGACACGACGCGGCGCACGGCTGTCAGGTCGCTGACCCCGGCCACCGCGCCGACGGCGCCCTTCGCCGCGGCGACCGGGTCACCGAGTGCGGTGATGCCGCTGACCACGACGCCGAGTCCGAGCAGGATCTCGACGCACGCGAGCACGATGCGCAGCACCCGGCCGGCGATCGTCATCGCGAGGAACAGGGCCAGGCTCGCGATCGCCAGGGCGGTGTACTGCGGCACGACCGCGGCCCCGTCGGCGTCGACCGTCGAGGTGACGGCGGCACCGGCGTGCAGGTCCACGGTGAACCAGGTCTGCGTCCACGCGAGCATGATGATGCCGGCGACGAGCAGTCCGGCGACGACGACGATCGGGCGCGAGCGCTTCACGAGCGCACCTCGCGCATCCGGTTCGCCGTGGCGACGGCCCGCAGGGGTGCCGCCGCCTTGTTGATGGTCTCCTCGTGCTCGGTGGCGGGGTCGGAGTCCGCCACCAGGCCGGCACCGGCCTGCACGCGTGCCACGCCGTCCTTGATCAGGGCCGTCCGGATCGCGATCGCGATGTCCGCGTCACCGGCGAAGTCGAAGTAGCCGACGACCCCGGCGTAGGCACCGCGCTTCGCCGGTTCGAGCTCGTCGATGATCTCCAGCGCGCGGGGCTTCGGCGCACCGGACAGGGTGCCGGCCGGGAACGTCGCCCGGAACACGTCGATGGCGGACATCCCCGGGCGCACCGCACCCTCGACGCTCGACACCAGGTGCATGATGTGGCTGAACCGCTCGACCGTCATGAACTCGGTGACCGCGACGGTACCGGGCTCGCAGACCTTCTGCAGGTCGTTGCGAGCCAGGTCGACGAGCATCAGGTGCTCGGCGCGTTCCTTCGGGTCATCGAGCAGGTCGTCACCGAAGCGGACGTCCTCTTCCGGCGTCGCACCACGTGGACGCGACCCGGCGATCGGGTGCGTGATGGCGCGGCCGGACTGCACCTTCACCAGGGCCTCGGGCGAGGCGCCGACGATCCAGTACCGCTCGTCGGCGGTGTCCGCCAGGGCCAGGAAGTACATGTACGGACTCGGGTTCAACGTCCGGAGGACCCGGTACACGTCGAGCGGGTCGGCGGTCACCTCGTGGTCGAAGCGCTGCGAGATCACGACCTGGAACACGTCGCCGTCGCGGATGAACTCCTTCGAGCGCTCCACCGCGGCCATGTACTCGTCCGGCGTGGAACGGTGCGTCGGCGTCGGCTCGGCGATCTCGAACGCCTCGGCGACGGTCGCGACGCTCGGCTGGACGAGGTCGGCCTGCAGGCGGTCCAGGCGGCGCTGGGCGTCGGACCAGAGCGTGTCGGCGTCGTCGGTGCCGTCGTTCAGCACGCTCGCGACGAGCAGGACGAGTCCCGTGCGGTGGTCGAGCGCGACCAGCTCGGACACGAAGGACAGCGCCTGTCCGGGCACGTCGAAGTCGGCAGGCGGCACGTTCGGCAGGTGCTCGAGCTGACGCACGGCCTCCCACCCGATGAACCCGACCGTCCCGCCGACGAGCGGCGGGGAGCCGGGCACCCGCGGGGTGGCCCAGCGCTCGTGCAGGCGTGCCAGGACCTCGAGCGGTTCGCCGTCGAGCGAGCCGACCGCACGTTCGGCGTCGATGCCGGTGTCGATCCAGGCGGCGCGGTCGCCCTCCTGCGTGAGGACGCCGAAGCTGCGCACACCGACGAACGACCAGCGCGACCAGAGGCCGCCCTGGCCCGCGGACTCCAGCAGGAACGACCCGGGCCGGCCGTCGGCGAGCTTCCGGTAGACACCCACCGGCGTCTCGCTGTCGGCGTAGAGCGCGCGCACCACCGGGACGACGCGGTGGTCGCGCAGCAGGGCGTCGAATTCCGGCCGGGAGGTCGTGTGCGGCGCTTCGGAGATCGTCGCGGTCGTCATCGGGTCGCCTCCACTGCCGTGTCGGCCGGGGCAGACGCGGTCGCGTCCGTCGGCCCGGACGCGGTCGCGGCCGTCGGCGCCGACGCCGTCACGGGCGCGAGCGGATCGACGTCGAAGCAGCGGTGCGCTCCGGTGTGGCATGCGGCCCCGACCTGCTGCACGGTCACGAGCAGGGTGTCGGCGTCGCAGTCGAACGCCGCGTCGCGCACGTACTGCGCGTGCCCCGACGTGTCGCCCTTCCGCCAGTACTCGTTCCGCGACCGCGACCAGAAGGTCACGCGCCCCTCGGTGAGGGTGCGGCGGAGCGCTTCCCGGTCCATGTACCCGAGCATGAGGACGTCCTTCGACGACTCCTCCTGCACGATGGCGGGGAGCAGCCCGTCCGCACCGAAACGTGCGCGGTCGAGGACCGCGTCGGTGTCGGTGCTGGTGCTGTCGGTCATGAGACTCCTAGCCTACGGCGGCGGATCAGCGGGCGGCGGCGGTTCAGCGGACGGCGTGGCCGGTCGCGCGCAGCGCGGCCTTGACGTCGCCCACCGTCATCTCGCCACGGTGGAAGACGGACGCGGCGAGGAGGGCATCCGCACCCGCGTCGACGGCGGGGGCGAAGTGCTCGACCCGACCCGCGCCTCCCGAGGCGATGACCGGGACCCGCGCGACCGACCGCACCGCGGCGACGAGTTCGAGGTCGAACCCGTTCTTCGTGCCGTCCGCGTCGATGGAGTTGACGAGCAGCTCCCCCGCACCCCGCTCGACGGCGTCGCGCGCCCAGGCGATCGCGTCGATGTCGGTCTCGGTGCGGCCACCGTGCGTGGTGACCACGAAGCCGGACGCGGTCCGGTCGGAGCGCTTGACGTCGAGCGACAGCACGACGGCCTGCGCGCCGAACCGGTCGGCGATCTCGCCGACGAGGTCGGGCCGGGCGATCGCGGCGCTGTTCACGCCGATCTTGTCCGCGCCGCACTGCTGCAGGCGGGACACGTCGTCGACGGAACGGACGCCGCCGCCCACCGTGAGCGGGATGAACACCTGCTCGGCGGTGCGGGTGACCGTGTCGTACATCGTGGCGCGGTTCTCGACCGTGGCACCGACGTCGAGGAACGTCAGCTCGTCGGCACCCTGCTCGTAGTAGCGCGCGGCGAGCTCGACCGGGTCACCGGCGTCCTGCAGGTCGAGGAAGTTCACGCCCTTGACGACCCGGCCGCCCTTGACGTCGAGGCACGGGATGACGCGGACGGCCACGCCGCCCGGCGCCGTGGCTGCCGCGGTCACAGCCGGGCCGCGTGGATCGGGCTGACGAGGATGGCGCGGGCCCCGAGGTCGTACAGGGCGTCCATGATCAGGTTCGCGTCGTCGCGCGGGATCATCACGCGCACGGCGGACCAGTCGCGGCCGTGCAGCGGCGACACCGTCGGCGACTCGATGCCGGACGCGACGGCGGTCGCCTGCTCGAGCAGCGCGGTGGGGATGTCGTAGTCGAGCATGACGTAGCCGCGCGCGACGAGCACGCCCTGCAGTCGACGGCGGAGCACGTCGATGCCCGGGATCGTCTCGTCGGTCGACACCAGCAGTGCGGTCGACTCGAGGATGACCGGACCGAAGATCTCGAGGCCGGCCTGCCGCAGCGTGCTGCCCGTGGAGACCACGTCGGCCACGGCGTCGGCGACACCGAGACGCACGGCGCTCTCGACGGCCCCGTCGAGCTTGACGAGCGTCGCCGTCACCCCGTGGCGAGCGAGGAAGTCGCCGACCAGGCCCGGGTAGCTCGTCGCGACCCGGACGCCGTCGAGGTCCTGCAGCGTGCTGTACCGGCCCGGCGTGCCGGCGAACCGGAAGGTGGAGTCGGCGAAGCCGAGCGCGTCGACCTCGTGCGCCTCGGAACCGGAGTCGAGCAGCAGGTCACGGCCGGTGATGCCGACGTCGAGTGCGCCGGAGCCGACGTAGGTCGCGATGTCCCGCGGGCGGAGGAAGAAGAACTCGACGCCGTTGCGCTCGTCGAGCAGGTGCAGCGCCTTCGGGTCGCGGCGTCCGGCGTACCCGGCCTCGCGCAGCATGTCGGACGCGGTCTCGGACAGGGAGCCCTTGTTGGGCACGGCGATGCGGAGCATCAGGGGGTCTGCTTTCTGGTCGGGGTCGTGGCAGATCGAGGTCGGTGCACGGGCGGGCCCGAGCGCGTCCTACAGATGTCGCCAGATGTCCGCCGGGGACAGCCCCTTCGCGACCATGAGGACCTGCAGGTGGTACACGAGCTGCGAGATCTCCTCCGAGGTGCGCTCGTCGCCCTCGTACTCGGCCGCCATCCAGACCTCGGCCGCTTCTTCCACGATCTTCTTGCCGATCTGGTGCACGCCGGCGTCCAGTTCGGCGACGGTGCCGGAGCCCTCGGGGCGCGTGCGCGCCTTCTCGGTGAGCTCCTGGAACAGGTCGTCGAACGTCTTCACGCGGTCCAGGCTACCGGTCTCCGCTGACGCTTCCGACGTACCGTCCGGACGGGTCGCGCTCATGCCCGCGCCCGCGCGGCCGCTTCGCGCAGGTCCGTGATCCGCGCGGCGGGCTCACCGCCGTAGACGGCCGACCCGGCGACGAGCGTGTCGGCGCCGCTGCGCACGGCCTCGGGCACGGTGTCCACCGAGATGCCACCGTCGACCTCGAGCCACACGTCGAGCCCCGAGGCGTCGACCGCCGCACGGGCGTCGGCGAGCTTCGGCATCACGGACGGCATGAACGACTGGCCGCCGAAGCCGGGCTCGACGGTCATGAGCAGGATCATGTCGTAGGCGTCGAGGTGGTGCAGCACCTGCGTGATCGGGGTGCCGGGCTTCACCGCGACGGCGGCACGGGCCCCGTTCGAGCGGATCGCGGCGGCCGTGGCCACGGGGTCGTCCGCGGCCTCGAAGTGGAACGTCACGCTCGACGCACCCGTCTCGGCGTACTTCGGTGCGTTGACGTCGGCGTCGGTGATCATGAGGTGCACGTCGAGCGGCACCGGGGAGACCTGCTGCAGGCGCTGGACGATCGGCAGCCCGAGCGTCAGGTTCGGCACGAAGTGGTTGTCCATCACGTCGACGTGCACCAGGTCGGCGGTCTCGATGCGGTGGAGTTCACTCTCGAGGTTCGCGAAGTCGGCGGACAGGATGCTCGGCGAGATGCGGATCGTCACCGGGCAAGCCTACCGGCGCGAGCCTGCCGGGCCGCTCCGCGGCGACGTCAGCGCCCGCCGACCACCCGGTTGCCGAGCTCCGAGCCGAGCATCGTCTCGAGCGCGGCGTCGACGAGCCGTTCGCCCTGCGCCCGGTCGATCCGGTGCGAGACGACCAGGGTGGCGATCCCCTGCATGGTCGCCGCGAACAGGAGCTTGAAGAGGAGACGGGCGTCCGCACCGTCGTCCTCCGTCGTCGCGGTTCCCACGGCACCCTCGAGCACCGCGAACAGCGACTCCGCGGCAGCCTGCACGGGGCCTGTCCGGCCGGTCGTCTTCGCCTGGAACATGAGGTCCATCAGCGCCGCGTCGTCGATCGCGAAGTCCACGTACGCCAGGGCGACCCGGCGGAACCGGTCCTCCAGCCCGTCGGCACCCGACAGTGCCCGGCGCACGGCAGCGGTCAACCGGTCGAAGCCGAGTTCGGCAAGGGCGTCGAGGAGCGCCTGCCGATCGACGAAGTGGCTCCGGGGGGCGCCGTGACTGACCCCGGCGCGGCGGGCGAGGTCGCGGAGCGAGAGTCCGTCGACCCCGGACTCCCGCAGCACCGCCACGGCCTCGTCGAGGAGCACCGCCCGCAGGTTCCCGTGGTGGAAGGGCCGCTCGGTCATGAGGACATCCTACTCCCGAACTAGGCATTGACTATTTTCTAGGCAACGCCTAGTTTGACGACATGCCTTCGGAACAGACCCTCCTCGTGTTCGGCGCGACCGGCCAGACCGGCCAGCACTTCACCCGACTCGCACTCGACGCCGGGCACCGCGTCCGAGCAGTCGCACGGACGCCGTCGAAGCTGGCCGTCCAGCACGACGACCTGCAGGTCGTGCAGGGCTCGGTCACCGACGACCTCGACCTCGATGCACTGCTCGACGGCGTGACGGGCGTCGTCGTGATGCTCGGGGACGTCGCCGCGCAACGCGAGCGACCCGTCAACACGCAGTTCGTCCGCGCCCTCGTCCCCGCCATGCGCCGGAGCGGCACCCGGCGCCTGCTGTACCAGGCCGGCGGGCTGAGCGCCCCTCCCGGCAAGCGGCTCGCCCCCGTGCTCCGCGTCGTCCGGTCGACGCTCGCGCGGGACTACCGCGGCCAGCACGCGGACAACGAGGCGGTCATGCGCTACCTCGACGCCGACGCGCAGGACATCGCCTGGACCGTCCACCGGGCCGGCATCGGCTCGGACGGTCCCACGAAGGGCGAGCTCCGCCGGTCGGCGCGGTGGATCAGCATCGGCACGTTCCGGGACTGTGCCGCGTACAACCTGCGGGCGCTGTTCGACGACTCGGCCGTGCACACCTGCGACGGCAGCGCCTACCGGCGAGCGGCCTGAACGCCGGGCGACGCGCTCAGCCC
Source organism: Curtobacterium sp. PhB172 (assembly GCF_003752545.1). Classification (NCBI taxonomy): domain Bacteria; kingdom Bacillati; phylum Actinomycetota; class Actinomycetes; order Micrococcales; family Microbacteriaceae; genus Curtobacterium; species Curtobacterium sp. PhB172. Next base: position 296,191 of record NZ_RKIF01000006.1, on the reverse strand, counting down.
ACGCGACGGAACAACGCGATGAACATCGCGTCGGTGCCGACCCGGTGCGGCCACAGCTGCGCCGTGTTGCCGTCCGCGATCTCCGGGTCGCGCGCGGCGACGCCGCGCACGATCGTCGCGGTGTCGAGCTGCTCGAGGACTCCCCCGTGCCGCCCCATCAGCGCGTCGACCTGCCCGCGCGTCTCGGCCAGGTGCGGCGAGCACGTGACGTACGCGAGCGTCCCACCCGGTGCGAGCACCCGGACCGCGGCGTCGAGCAGCTCGGTCTGCAGCGCCGCGAGCTCCTGGACGTCCTCGGGGGTCTTCCGCCAGCGTGCTTCCGGACGCCGACGCAGGGCGCCGAGGCCGGTGCACGGTGCGTCGAGCAGGATGCGGTCGAAGGTCATCCCGGTGCCGTCGCGGCCGTAGCGCCGGGCGTCGCCCTCGACGACGCGGACGTGGTCGCCGAACACCCCGAGGGCGTTCCGCACGAGTCCGGCACGTGCCGGCACGAGCTCGTTCGCGACGAGGGTCGCGCCGCCCTGCTGCGCCTCGGCCGCGAGCAACGCGGCCTTGCCGCCGGGGCCGGCGCACATGTCGAGCCAGCGCTCGCCCTCGCGCACCGCGGACGACCGACTCAGCGCGAGGGCGGCGAGCTGCGAGCCCTCGTCCTGCACGCGCAGGCGCCCGGCGGCGACGCCCGGCACGCGCGCGGGGTCACCGGAGATGCCGCGGATCCCGACGGGCGAGACCGGCAGGGCGTCGGCGGCCGGCACGGGGTCGGCGGTCCGGACGGGAGGCACGGTGCCGGTCGCGCCGTCGGCCTCCGGTTCGTCGTCGGCGGGTACCAGGGCCGCTGGCACGTCCGCCGCGCCCGTCGCGTCGGCGAACGCGGCATCGGCATCGGCGTCGTCGTCTGCGTCCGGCACCGTGCGCGCCGTCGCGGTGGCGATGTCCTCGTCGGTGGCGAGCCCGGGCAGCGCCGCGAGCTGCACCCGGGGCGCGGCGTTGTCGGCGGCGAGCAGGGCGGCGAGCTCGTCGCGGGTGCGTTCGGCGGCGAGGGCGTCGCGCAGTGCCGAGACGACCCAGACCGGGTGCGACCACCGCGTGGCGAGCAGGGCGTCGCCGCCACGGCCCTCGGTGATCTGCCCGTCCCACTCGTCGTCGGTACGCGCGGCGATCTTGCGCATCACGGCGTTCACGAAGCCGGTGGCACGGCGGGCACCGACCTCGCGGGCGAGCTCGACCGTGGCGTCGACCGCGGCGTGCGTCGGGGTGCGCATGGCGAGCAGCTGGTGGGCGCCGAGCCGCATCACGTCGAGGACGTCGGCCTCGATGTTCTCCGGCCGACGACCCGACGCCAGCGCGATGATGACGTCGTAGCGACCGAGCATCCGGATCGAGCCGTAGGTGAGCTCGGTGGCGAACGCGGCGTCGCGCGCGGTGAGGCCGGCACGACGGATGCGTGTCGGCAGCAGCAGGTTCGCGTACGCGTCGTCGACCTGCACGGCACGGAGCACGTCGAACGCGACACGACGGGCGTTCGCGGGGCGGGGACCGCGGCGGGCGCCCCGGGTGTTCGTCGGCTGGCTCATGCGAGGACCTTCCCGTCCAGTTCGCCCAGGCCACGGGCCCAGGCTGCGGCGTCCATCGCCTTCTTGCCGGCCGGCTGCACCTCGAGCAGCGCCAGCGGAGTGTCACCGGTCCCGACCAGCAGCCGACCGCCGTGGAGTGCCAGCGCACCGGGCGCGAGGTGCGGGGCGGGGTCCGCGGGGCCTCCTGTCAGGCGGTTGCTGCGGAGCAGCTTCACGCGGGTCTCGCCGAGGTGGGCGTACGCGCCGGGCTCGGGGGTGACTCCGCGCAGACGGGCGTGCACGACCGCAGCCGGAGCGTCGAAGTCGATGCGCCCGTCGTCGATGGTCGTCTTCGGTGCGAGCGTCGGCTCACCGGTCTGCTCGGTCGCGACGGCCGTGCCGGCGGCGATGTGGTCGACCACCCGGGCGACGGTCTCGGCACCCGACTCGGCCATGGCGGCGAGGACCTCGCCGGCGGTGGCCTCCGGGTCGATCTCGAACGGGTCCGCCGCGAACACCGGGCCGGCGTCGAGCGCCTCGACGAGCTGGAAGACCGACGCGGCGGTGCGGGTGTGCCCCGCCATCACGGCCCGCTGCACCGGCGCGGCGCCACGGTACGCCGGCAGGTCGGAGAAGTGCAGGTTCACCCAGCCGAGGCGTGGGGCATCGAGCGCCGGGCGGCGGAGCAGCGCCCCGTAGGCGACGATGACACCGAGGTCGACGTCGAGCGCGGCGATGCGCGCGGTGACGTCGTCGTCCACGCGGCTCGCCTCGATGACGGGCAGTCCGAGCTCCGCGGCGACCTGCGCGACCGGCGTCGGCGTCAGCACCCGCTTCCGGCCCTGCGGTGTCGGCGGACGCGTGAGGACCGCAGCGATCTCGTGGTCGGACGCCGCCAGGCGGCGGAGGGTGGGAACGGCCGCAGCGGGGCTGCCGGCGACGACGAGACGCATGGGTTCGATCCTCCCACGCGCGCGCTCGGTGGACTGACCCGAACCGGGCCCGCGCCGGGTGGGTACGGTCTGCGGCACAGCACGAGAGGGGTTCACATGTCCGACGTCACCACGTCCACCGACCGCTTCGCAGGGTCCAGTATTCAGAAGGTCGCGCTGCTCGTCGGCGTCGTGTTCCTGCTCGTCGGGATCGCCGGGTTCGTGCCCGGGCTGACCACGGGCGACCTCGGGGGCGCCGGCCACGGGTCGATGGCGATGCTGCTCGGGGTCTTCCAGGTGTCGGTGCTGCACAACGTCGTGCACCTGTTGTTCGGGGTCGTCGGGGTGCTCGCGGCGGGGTACGCCACCGGTTCGCGGATGTACCTGGTGCTCGGCGGAGTCGTCTACTTCGTGCTCTGGGTCTACGGGCTGTTCACCGCGGGGCACTCGTTCGGCGCGAACTTCGTGCCGCTGAACTGGGCGGACAACTGGCTGCACCTCGTGCTCGCGGTCGGGATGGTCGCGCTCGGCGTGGTGTTCCCGCGCGTCGGTGGGCGGGCCGTGCGGGCCTGACGCTGCTGCCGCGGACTCGGAACGACACCCTCGTCGTCGTACGACGTCGAGGGTGTCGTTCTGCGTCGGAGTCGACCGGGTCAGACCTCGCTGAAGGGCTCGGCGTCGTCCAGCCGGACCCGCAGCGTCGGTGCCGCACGACGCCGATTGCCGCCCTTGAGCACTCGCCGGGTCGACGACCGCCGGATGACCTCGGCCTTCAGGGTCGCCGCGACCTCGGCACCGTGGGCGTACGGGAACCGCACGATCGCCCGGACCGTGCCCGGCAGGGCGTCGTCCTCGACGGGCACCGGGCCGAGCACCGGGCCGGCGGTCGCTCCCTCGAGGGCCTCGACCGCAGCGGTCACGGCCTCGTCGGTGCCGGTCATCGTCGCCACGCGGACCGCCGGCGGGAAGTGCAGCTCGCGCCGATCGGTGAGTTCGTCGTGCGCGGGACCGTCGAGCCGCCAGAGCGCCATCGCCGTCGCGAGCTTGCCGCCGATGCCGACCAGGTACGCCTCGGCCCCGGGAGCGCCCTTCGCGGCGGCGTTCGTCCAGAACCGGAGCACGTCCTCCTGCACGCGCAGCCCTTCGCGCGCGAGCATCTTCTCGCCGTCGAGCAGCAGGACGCACGCGTAGCCCCCGGGCACGTTCGGCTCAGCACCGCGGGTCGCGACGACGACGGAGGGCCGCGCGGGCACCTCGTCGAGCGGGCGCGAGCCGTCGGCCACCACGATCCGGGTGCCGGGGAACGCCCGCCCGAGTTCGTCGGCGGTGCGTTGGGCACCCTGTCCCACGGGCTTCACGGTGCCGTTGCCACACGTCGGGCAGCGGAACCCCACGGCGAGGGCACCGCAGAACCGGCACTGCGGCGTGGCACCGCGATGCGGGCTGCCGAGCGGACCGCCGCAGATCCGGCAGTGCGCCCGCTCACCGCACTCTGCGCAGACCAGTCCGGTGCCGAACCCGGGGCTCGCGACCTGCACGAGCACCGGGCCGTGCTGGCTGGCCTCGCGCGCGGCACGCCACGCGGAGCTCGGGATGCGTGCCTGCGCGGCGTACCCCTCGGCCGAGGTCTGCTGCACGGTCGGGATGACCTTCGGGGTCTTCACCCGGAACGGCGTGACGTCCTGCAGCCAGTGCAGTTCGACGAGCCGCTGCACGTCGGTGCTGCGGGCGTGCGAGAGGAACAGCAGTGCGGCACCCGACTGCGCAGCCCGCACGAGGGCGACGTCACGCGTGTGCACGTACGGCGCGCGCTGCTCGATGAACGAGGCGTCGCCGTCGTCCCACATCGCGATGAGCCCGAGGTCGGTCGCCGGTGCGTACACCGCCGTGCGGTTGCCGATCGCGACGACGGGGTGCGTCCGCGCCTGCAGCAGTGCCTTGGCCCGCTGCCCGTTCGTCTGCTTGGCGTCGAAGCGCACGACCCGTTCCGGCGGCAGCACCGCGAGCAGCGCGCGCTCGAGGTCGATCACGTCGCGGAAGTCGGGGACGGCGATGACGGCGGACTGCTCGCTCGCCAGCGTGTGGGCGGCGGCCTGGGCGAGGGTCGCCGCCCAGCCGGGCACCCAGATCGGATCGGAGTCGCCGTCGCCCTCGTCGCTGGTGGGCCCGGCCAGCGCCACCGGGTGGGGAACCGCGGCGACCGCAGCGCGATCGTGCTCGGCGATCACGCCTTCGAGCATGCCCGGGGTGTAGCCGGTCACCGGCGGTGCGGACACCGGGGGCGGCGACCACGAGTTGTCGCGCGCGAGCCAGGCCTTCTCGGCGCGGACCTGGCGGGTCGGCACGGCCAGGCGCAGGACGTCGGACGCAACACCGGCGGCGCGGTCGGCCACGGCGCGGGCGAGCTTCCAGATCTCCGGCGCCAGGACCGGGACGGGTGACACCAGGGTCTCGATCGCGCTGAGTTCACCCGGGTAGTCGCCCTCGTCGACGATCTCGACGACGTAGCCGTCGGACATCCGGGCCCCGGTGCGGAGCGGGACCTTCACGCGGACCCCCGGCACGCAGTCGTCCTCGAGCTCGGCCGGCACCCGGTAGTCGAACAGACGGTCCAACTGCGGGAGCGGCGAGTCGAGGACGACGCGCGCGACGGTGGTCACGCGGTGCCTCAGACGGCGGCGGTGACGAGCCCTGCGGCGGCGCGGAGTTCCTCGACGCGGTCGAGCTGCTCCCAGGTGAACCCGGGGAGCTCGCGGCCGAAGTGTCCGTACGTCGCGGTCTGTGCGTAGATCGGACGGAGCAGGTCGAGGTCGCGGATGATCGCGGCCGGACGCAGGTCGAAGACCTGGCGGATCGCGGCTTCGATCGTGGCGTCGTCGACGTGTCCGGTGCCGAAGGTCTCGACGTAGAGCCCGACGGGCTTCGCGCGGCCGATCGCGTAGGCGACCTGCACCTCGAGCCGGTCGGCGAGGCCTGCGGCGACCGCGTTCTTCGCGACCCAGCGCAGCGCGTACGCCGCCGAGCGGTCGACCTTCGACGGATCCTTGCCGCTGAACGCGCCGCCACCGTGACGGGAGGCCCCGCCGTACGTGTCGACGATGACCTTGCGGCCGGTGAGTCCGGCGTCGCCCTGGGGGCCACCGATCTCGAAGCGACCCGTCGGGTTGACGATGACGTCGACGTGCGAGGAGTCGAGGTCGACGAGGTCGAGCACCGGACGGATCACGTGCTCGGTGATCTCGGCGGTGAGCTGCTCCAGCGTGACGCTCGGCGAGTGCTGCGTCGACAGGACGACGGTCTCGACGGTCTTCGGCACGACGCCGTCGTAGCCGACGGTGACCTGCGTCTTGCCGTCCGGGCGCAGGAACGCCAGCTCGCCGGACTTGCGCACGGCGGCCAGACGCTCGGCCAGGCGGTGCGCCAGCCAGATCGCGACCGGCATGTACTCGGGGGTCTCGTTCGTCGCGAAGCCGAACATGATGCCCTGGTCGCCGGCACCCTGGCGGTCGAGCGGGTCGACCGCGCCGGTGCGGGAGTCGAGCGACTCGTCGACGCCCTGCGCGATGTCCGGCGACTGCGCACCGATCGACACCTCGACGCCGCACGTGGCGCCGTCGAAGGAGACGTCCGACGAGTTGTAGCCGATGCCCGTGATGACGTCACGGACGAGCTTGGGGATCTCGACGTAGCCCGAGGTCGTGACCTCGCCGGCGACGTGCACGAGCCCGGTCGTCACCATCGTCTCGACGGCGACCCGAGCGTGCGGGTCCACCGTGAGCAGTGCGTCGAGGATGCTGTCCGAGATCTGGTCGCAGATCTTGTCGGGGTGCCCCTCGGTCACCGACTCGGACGTGAAGAGGCGCAGAGCAGCTGCAGTCACCGGGATCAGTCGGAGGGCTGCTGCTGCTTGGTGACGGTGAGCTTGTCCTCGTTGATCTCGTGGAGAGCCACGGACAGCGGCTTGTCGTCGATCGTCGAGTCGACGAGCGGGCCGACGTTGTCGAAGAGCGAGCCCTCGTGCAGGTCGGCGTAGTAGTCGTTGATCTGACGCGCACGCTTGGAAGCGAAGATGACGAGCGCGTACTTCGACTCGACCTTGCTCAGCAGGTCGTCGATGGGCGGGTCGATGATGCCCTGGGGGTTGGCCATGGAGTCTCCTCGTCGTCGGTGCACCCGTCAGGGCGCAGAGAACAAGTCTACGACCTGTCGTGCCGCGGTGCCGACATCGGAGTTCACGATGCGGACGTCGAACTCGTCCTGGGCGGCCAGTTCGACCTTCGCGGTGTCGAGTCGACGCGCCTGTTCCTCGGGCGACTCGGTGCCGCGGCCGATGAGTCGACGCACCAGCTCTTCCCACGTCGGGGGCAGCAGGAACACGAGCACGGCCTCGGGCATGGCGTCACGGACCTGGCGAGCACCCTGCAGGTCGATCTCGAGCATGACCCGCTCGCCGGCGTCGAGCGCTCGGTCGATCGGCGGCCGCGGGGTGCCGTACCGGTACGAATTGTGCACCGTGGCCCACTCGAGCAGTTCGCGCTCGCGGATCATCCGGTCGAACTCAGCGTCGTCGACGAAGTAGTAGTGCACGCCGTCGACCTCGCCCGGGCGGGGCTTCCGGGTGGTGGCGGAGACGCTGAGGTTCACGTCCGGGTACTGCTCGCGGATGTACGCGCTCACCGTGCCCTTGCCGACCGCCGTCGGCCCGGCGAGGACGACGAGCTTCGAGGCACCGCGCTTGCGACCGCGGGCGGCGAGCCAGTCGGCCAGGGCCGTGCGCTGCCGGGTGCCGAGGCCCCCGAGGCGCTTCGACGGCGCGATGCGCAGCGTGCCCATGATCGACTCGGCACGTGCCGGACCGATGCCGGACAGGCTGACGAGCAGGTCGCGCACCCGGAGCGAGCGCTCCGCCGAGGTCGTGTCGACGAGGGCGTCATCCCATGCAGACCGTGCGACCTCGAGCGCCGAGCGCTCCCCCGACGCGATCGCAGACTTGACCGCAGCCCGGGCGCGTCGCGCGGCGACCGCTGCCTGGGCCGCCGCGACGCGGTCGACCTGCGGTGGCGTGCGGTGGGCCGGCAGGTCGGTGCCGTCGGTGCGGTCGCCGTCGGTGGTCATGCTGCGGCCCCGAGGGCGGCGCGGATCCGGTCGGCGCGGTCGGACACGAGTGCCGCGACCCCGTCCGGACCGTCGGTCAGCAGACCGCGCGACTCGCTGACGAGCACCTGTTCGGCGCGCGCACCGTACAGCGCACGGAGGTCCTCGATCCGGGCGCCCTGGGCACCGAAGCCCGGGGCGAGCACCGGCGCGGTGCCGATCGCGTCCGCGTCGATGCCGAAGTCGTCGAGGTGAAGGGTCGCGCCGAGCACGAGCCCGACGTCGCCGAGGGCCTGTTCGCCCGCGGCCCGGTTGTCGTCTGCCACGTCCAAGACGATACCGGCAGCCACGGACCGCCCGGCACGCGGGCCCTCCGCCAGGACCGCGGTCTGCAGCACCCGCGCCTCCGGGTTGCTCGTCGCGGCGAGCACGAAGACCCCGGCACCGTTCCGTCGAGCGACGTCGACCGTCCCGCTGAGCGAGCCGTAGCCCAGGTACGGCGACACCGTCATCGCGTCGGCCGCGAACGGCCCGTCACGGGCGAGCCACGCGAGCGCGTAGTCGTCACCGGTCGAGCCGATGTCGCCCCGCTTCACGTCGGCGACGACCAGGAGGCCCGCATCGCGTGCCCGACGGATCGTCGCGTCGAGCGCGCGGTAGCCCGCAACCCCCGCCGCCTCGAAGAAGGCGATCTGCGGCTTCACGATCGCCGCGCGGCCGGCGGCCGCGTCGACCAGGGCCGCACCGAAGGCGGTCAGGCCCTGCTCGTCGCGGCCGAGCCCCCACGCCGCCAGGGTGGTGGCGTGGGGGTCGATGCCGACGCAGAGCGGTGAACGCTCGCGCATCGCGGACGCGAGCCGATCGCCGAAGGAGGCCGGGCCTCCCGTGTGCCCCTCGCTCACCAGGTGGCGCGCTCCCGCGCGTAGTCCTGCAGGCTCCGGACGTTGAGTGGCGTGCCGATCGTCTCGATCGCCGCGACCGCCGCACCGATCTGCGCGATCGTCGTGAACAGCGGCTTGTCCGCTGCGACCGTGGCCGCACGGATCTCGTACCCGTCCGCACGACCGGCGGCACCGGACGGCGTGTTGATGACGATGTCGACCTCGTTGCGCGTCAGCAGGTCGACGACGCTCTCGCCGCCCTGGCTGTACTTGCCGACGATGCCGACCTCGATGCCGTTGCGGCGGAGGATCTCCGCCGTGCCCTCGGTCGCGATGATCGTGAAGCCGAGCTGCTGCAGGCGGTGCACTGGCAGCACGATGGCGCGCTTGTCGGTGTCCGCGACGCTCACGAAGACCGTGCCGCTGGTCGGCAGGCCGCCGTACGCGGCGTCCTGCGACTTGAGGAACGCCCGCGGGAAGTCGCGGTCGATGCCCATGACCTCGCCGGTGGAGCGCATCTCGGGGCTGAGGACCGAGTCGACGACCTGGCCCTCGCGGGTGCGGAAGCGGCGGAAGGGCAGGACGGCCTCCTTGACGGCGACCGGCGCCTCCATCGGGACGAACGCCCCGTCGCGTGCCGGCAGCATGCCCTCGGCGACGAGCTCGTCGACGCTGGTGCCGGTCATGATGCGGGACGCGGCCTTGGCCAGCGCGATGCCGAGCGCCTTCGAGACGAACGGGACCGTGCGGCTGGCGCGCGGGTTCGCCTCGAGGACGTAGAGCACGCCGGCGCCGATGGCGAACTGGACGTTGAGCAGCCCCTGCACGCCGATGCCGCGGGCGATCTTCTCGGTCGCGTCGACGACGCCCTGGATCTCGGCACGGCCGAGGCCGACCGGGGGCAGGGTGCAGGCGGAGTCGCCGGAGTGGATGCCGGCCTCTTCCAGGTGCTCCATGATGCCGCCGATGTAGAGCCGCTCACCGTCGAAGAGCGCGTCGACGTCGATCTCCACCGCGTCGTCCAGGAAGCGGTCGACGAGCAGCGGGAGCTCCGGGCCGATGATCGCCTGGTCGGCCATCCGGTCGAAGTAGTCGGCGAGCGACGGGGAGTCGTACAGGATCTCCATGCCGCGGCCGCCGAGCACGAAGGACGGGCGGACGAGCACCGGGTAGCCGATCTCCTCGGCCACGGCGGTCGCGCTCGCCAGGTCGTGGGCGGTGCCGTTGCGCGGCGCGAGCAGCCCCGCGGCGTCGAGGATGGCGGAGAACTGGCCGCGCTCCTCGGCGGAGTCGATCGCCGTCGGACTCGTGCCGAGGATCGGGATCCCCGCCGCCTCGAGCGGCTTCGCCAGGCCCAGGGCGGTCTGCCCGCCGAGCTGCACGACGACGCCGACGAGCTCGCCCGACGCCGCCTCGGCCTCGATGACCTCGAGGACGTCCTCGGCCGTGAGCGGCTCGAAGTACAGGCGGTCCGAGGTGTCGTAGTCGGTGGAGACCGTCTCGGGGTTGCAGTTGATCATGATCGTCTCGAACCCGGCGTCGCTCAGCGCGAAGGACGCGTGCACGCAGGAGTAGTCGAACTCGACGCCCTGGCCGATGCGGTTCGGGCCGGAGCCCAGGATGACGACCTTCTTGCGGTCGCTCGCGACCACCTCGGTCTCGGCGTCGTACGACGAGTAGTGGTACGGCGTCAGGGCCGGGAACTCGCCGGCGCAGGTGTCGACGGTCTTGAAGACGGGGCGGATGCCGAGGGCGTGCCGGTCGTCGCGGACCTGCTGCTCGCTGACCCGGCGCTCCGGGGTGCTGCGCAGCGCCGCGATCTGGGTGTCGCTGAAGCCGTGCTCCTTGGCCCAGCGGATGGTGTCCGCGTCGAGCTCGTCCGCGGCAGCGACCTCGGCGGCGACCTCGTTGATGAGCACGATCTGGTCGATGAACCAGGGGTCGATCTTCGTGGCGTCGAAGACCTCGGCGGCGGTGGCGCCGGCGACCAGGGCCTGCTGCACCGTGACGATCCGGCCGTCGGTGGGGACGGACGACTTCGCGAGCAGGGCGTCCTTGTCGAGCTCCGCCGCCGGGGTGTCCCAGTGGAAGCTCGAGCCGCGCTTCTCGAGCGAGCGCAGCGACTTCTGCAGCGCCGTCGCGTAGTTGCGGCCGATGGCCATCGCCTCGCCGACGCTCTTCATCGTCGTGGTGAGCGTGGCGTCCGCCGCGGGGAACTTCTCGAACGCGAAGCGCGGGGTCTTCACGACCACGTAGTCGAGCGTCGGCTCGAAGCTGGCCGGGGTGACCTTCGTGATGTCGTTCTGGATCTCGTCCAGGCGGTACCCGATGGCGAGCTTCGCGGCGATCTTCGCGATCGGGAAGCCCGTGGCCTTCGACGCCAGGGCCGACGAACGGGAGACGCGCGGGTTCATCTCGATGACGATCAGGCGGCCGTTCGACGGGTCGACGGCGAACTGGATGTTGCAACCACCGGTGTCGACACCGACGCGGCGGATGATGTCGATCCCGATGTTGCGCATGTTCTGGTACTCGCGGTCGGTGAGCGTGAGCGCCGGTGCGACGGTGATCGAGTCGCCGGTGTGCACGCCGACCGGGTCGACGTTCTCGATCGAGCAGATGACGACGGTGTTGTCGTAGTTGTCGCGCATCAGCTCGAGCTCGTACTCCTTCCAGCCGAGGATCGATTCCTCGAGCAGGACCTCGGTCGTCGGGCTGGACTGCAGCCCGTCGCCGACGAAACGGACGAGCTCGGCTTCGTCGTACGCGAAGCCCGAACCGAGACCACCCATGGTGAAGGACGGGCGGACGACGAGCGGGTAGCCGAGGTCCTTCGCGAACTCCTTCGCCTCTTCCAGCGTGTGGGCGATGTGGCTCCGGGCCACGTCGGCGCCGGACTCGAGCACGAGCTCCTTGAAGAGCTGGCGGTCCTCACCGCGCTGGATGGCGTCCACCTTGGCGCCGATGAGCTCGACGCCGTGCTTCTCGAGGATGCCGGCCTCGTCGAGCGCGATCGCAGCGTTCAGGGCGGTCTGGCCGCCCAGCGTCGGCAGGACGGCGTCCGGCTTCTCGATGCGGATGATCTCCTCGAGGCACGCGTTCGTGATCGGCTCGATGTAGGTCGCGTCGGCGAAGTCGGGGTCGGTCATGATCGTCGCCGGGTTCGGGTTGACGAGGATGACCCGGACGCCCTCGGCACGGAGGACACGGCACGCCTGGGTGCCGGAGTAGTCGAACTCGGCGGCCTGACCGATGACGATCGGGCCGGAACCGATGACGAGGACGGAGTTGATGTCTGCGCGCTTGGGCATCAGTTCGCTTCCTTGGTGATGTCTGCTGCGGGAGTGGTCGCGTCGGCGGTGGCCGCGTCGAGCGGCTCCCCGTCACGTCGCGCGCGCACCAGGTCCGCGAACCGGTCGAAGAGGTACATGCTGTCGTGCGGACCAGCGGCGGCCTCGGGGTGGTACTGCACGCTGAACGCGGGCACGTCGAGCGCCCGCAGGCCCTCGACCACGTCGTCGTTCAGTGAGTAGTGCGAGACCTCGACGCGGCCGAACCCGGCCGGCGACTCGAGGACCTGCCCCAGGGGAGCGTCGACCGCGAAGCCGTGGTTCTGGCTCGTGATCTCGACCTTGCCCGTGGTGGTGTCGAGCACCGGCTGGTTGATGCCGCGGTGACCGAAGGGCAACTTGTAGGTGCCGAAGCCGAGCGCGCGGCCGAGCAGCTGGTTGCCGAAGCAGATGCCGAAGAACGGGCGACCGGTCCGCAGGCTGCCCTGCAGCAGTTCGACCTGGGCGTCCGACGCCGCGGGGTCCCCGGGGCCGTTCGAGTAGAACAGGGCGTCCGGTGCGAGCTCCTCGAGCGCCGCAGCGGAGATGTCCTGCGGCACGACGTGCACCTCGAAGCCGCGCTGGGCGAGGTAGCGGGTGGTCGATGCCTTCACGCCCAGGTCGAGCACGGCCAGCCGCCCGATCTGCTCGCCCTCGGCCGGCACGACGTAGGTCTCCGGGGTGGACACGATCGCCGAGAAGCTCGCGCCGGCCATCGTGGCCTGCGACCGGACGGCGTCCAGCTGCTCCGACTCCGACAGCTGCGCGTCGGCGCCGCTGAACACGCCGCCCTTCATGGCGCCGGCGTCGCGGATCCGGCGAGTGAGGGCGCGGGTGTCGATGCCGGAGATCCCGACGATGCCGTCGCGCACCAGGTGGTCGTCGAGCGACGCGTTCGCGCGGTGGTTCGAGACCACGCGGCTGGGGTCGCGCACCACGTACCCGGCGACCCAGATGCGACGGGACTCCGGGTCCTCGTCGTTGACGCCGGTGTTGCCGATGTGCGGCGCGGTCTGCACCACGATCTGGCCGGCGTAGGACGGATCGGTCAGCGTCTCCTGGTAGCCGGTCATGCCGGTCGCGAAGACCACCTCGCCGAGCGTGCGCCCGCGGGCGCCGTAGGCCCAGCCGTCGTACCGGGTGCCGTCTTCGAGGACCAGGACGGCCCGTTCGCGTGTCATGCTTTCTTCCCTTCGCCCGCGGTTCGCGGGGCATCGGCCGCAGTCGCCTGCGGCCCGGTCTCGGTCAGTCCCTGCAGGGCGAGCAGCGCGGCTGCGTCGCCCTCCGGGAACCGGAAGTACGTGTCGAGGTCCGTCGCACCTGCGGCGCCGGTCGCCGTCCATCGCAGACGGACCAGTCCCCCGGGCTCGACCACCCGGTCGATCGCCCACGTCGAGCGGTCGGCCCCGCGGACCGCAGCGCGTGCGATCCAGCGGTCGTCCGTGCCGGCGAGTCGCAGGACCACACCGGTCTCGTGGACGCGCACGCCGCCGCGGCCGCGGAAGCCGAGTCCGCCGGCGGTGATGCGTTCCAGCGGCTGGTCGGCACGGGTCGTCGCGACGGAGAAACCGTCCCAGGACCCGACTTCCGGTCCGATCGTGGTCGGGACGGGGACGGGAGGCACGGATTCCGCCTGCTTCCTGGTCCGCGTCCGCCAGGTGCGCGCCATGGCGACGAACAGCGCGGCCACCGCGAGCAGGATCACCCCGCCGAGCAACCAGCGCGCGGCGTCGCCGCTCATGCGCGCGCCCCCGTCCGGAGTGCCGCGGCGTGCGCGGCGACCGTGTCGGCGTCGACGAGACGGCCGTCGAGCACCGTCGGCGCGCCCAGGTGGAACGTGGCGACGACCCGGCCGGGCAGCGTCATGCCGAGGTACGGCGAGTTCTGCGACTGCCCGGCGAGGTCGGCGACCGCGAACTCGCGGCTGGCCGTCGGGTCGTAGAGCGTGATCTCGGCGGGCGCGCCCTCGGCGATGCGCTGACCGTGGCCCTCGACCTGGCCGATGCGCGCGGGCGCCTCGGACAGGACCCGGGCGACGTCGGCCCAGTCGAGCTGCCCCGACGCGACGACGGCGGACTGCACGACGCTCAGCGCCGACTCGAGGCCGACCATGCCGTTCGCCGCCGCCGGCCACTCGCAGCACTTCGCCTCGGCGGTGTGCGGTGCGTGGTCGGTCGCGACGATGTCGATGGTGCCGTCGGCCAGGGCGGCGCGCAGGGCGTCGACGTCCTCCTGGGCACGGAGCGGCGGGTTCACCTTGTAGCGGGCGTCGTACCCGGGGGCGCCGTCGTGCCCGGCGATGAGGTCCTCGGTGAGCACGAGGTGGTGCGGGGTGACCTCGGCGGTGACGTCGATGCCGCGGGACTTGGCCCAGCGGATCACCTCGACGCTGCCGGCGGTCGAGACGTGGCAGACGTGCAACCGAGCCCCGACGTGGTCGGCGAGCAGGACGTCGCGGGCGATGATCGCCTCTTCCGCCACGGCCGGCCAGCCCGCGAGCCCGAGCTCCGACGACAGCCGGCCCTCGTTCATCTGCGCACCGATGGTCAGGCGGGGCTCCTGCGCGTGCTGCGCGAGCACCCCGCCGAAGCCCTTGATGTACTCGAGTGCGCGGCGCATGAGGAGCGGGTCGGCCACGCAGGAGCCGTCGTCCGAGAAGACCCGGACCTTCGCCCTGCTCGTCGCCATGGCACCGATCTCGGACAGGTGCGTGCCCTGCAGCCCCTGCGACACCGCGCCGATCGGGCGGACCGTGACGTATCCGGCGTCGTCGCCGAGTGCCTGCACCTGCTCGACGACCCCGGCGGTGTCGGCGACCGGGCTCGAGTTCGCCATCGCGTTGACGGCGGTGAAGCCTCCGGCCGCCGCGGCGCGCGAGCCGGTGAGGACCGTCTCGGATTCCTCGTGACCGGGCTCGCGCAGGTGGGTGTGCAGGTCGACGAGACCCGGCAGGGCGATGAGCCCGTCGGCGTCGACGACCGTGGCACCGCTCGCGTCCACGCCGGAGCCGATCGCCGTGATGCGGCCGTCCTGCAGTCGGATGTCGGCGCGCGAGCCGTCGACCAGCTGCGCGCCGCGGATCAGGTGAGCGGTCATGCTGCGGACTCCTTCGGTTCGGTGCCGGTCAGGGCCAGGTAGAGGACCGCCATGCGGACCGAGACGCCGTTCTCGACCTGCTCGACCACGGTGGAACGGGGGTCGTCGGCAGCGACGCCGGCGATCTCCAGCCCGCGGTTCATCGGACCGGGGTGCATGATCAGTGTGCGCTCGGACAGCCGCGCGAACCGCGCAGCCGTCAGGCCCCAGTGCCGCGTGTACTCGCGCGGGTTCGGGAAGAACGCGTCGTCCATCCGCTCCTGCTGGATCCGGAGCGTCATGACGACGTCCGGGTCCTCGGCCAGGGCGGCGTCGAGGTCGTGGTGCACCGCGGCTCCGAACGGCGTCGTCGTCGCGGGCAGGAGCGTCGGCGGTGCGGCGAAGGTGACGCTCGCGCCGAGGGTCCGGAGCAGCCACGCGTTCGACCGGGCGACGCGGCTGTGCAGCACGTCGCCGACGATCAGGACCCGGACGCCGTCGAGGCCCTGGCCGCGCGAGCCGGCACCGTGCAGGCGACGGCGCATGGTGAAGGCGTCGAGCAGTGCCTGCGTCGGGTGCTCGTGCGTGCCGTCGCCGGCGTTCACCACGGGGACGTCGATCCAGTCGGCGTCGGCGAGCACGCGCGGCGCACCGGACGAGCCGTGCCGCATGACGATGCCGTCGATGCCCATCGCGCCGAGGGTCTGCACGGTGTCCTTGAGGGACTCACCCTTGGAGACGCTCGAGCCCTTGGCCGCGAAGTTGATGACGTCGGCCGACAGGCGCTTCGCTGCGGCCTCGAACGAGATGCGCGTGCGGGTCGAGTCCTCGAAGAACAGGTTCACGACCGTCTTGCCGCGCAGGGCCGGGAGCTTCCGGACCTCGCGCGTGTTGACCTCGGCCATCTCCTCGGCGACGTCGAGGATGTGCACGGCCTGGTCGCGCGACAGGTCGGCGGTGGAGAGCAGGTGCCGCATCACGCCACCCCCTGCTCGATGAACACGGTGTCGTCGCCGTCGGTCTCGGACAGGTGCAGGGTGACCCGCTCGTCCGAGGCGGTGGGCAGGTTCTTGCCCACGTGGTCCGCGCGGATCGGCAGCTCGCGGTGGCCGCGGTCGACGAGCACGGCGAGCCGGACGGCGCGCGGCCGGCCGATCCCCTGCAGGGCGTCGAGCGCTGCCCGGACCGTGCGGCCCGAGTACAGGACGTCGTCGACGAGCACGACGACCTTGCCGTCGATGCCGCCGGCGGGGATCACCGTGCGGTGCGGGGCCCGTCCGATGCCGTGGCCGAGGTCGTCACGGTGCATGGTCACGTCGAGCGTGCCGACCCGTTCGGATCCGATGCCCGCCCGAGCGGACTGCCACTCGGGCTCGATGTCCGCCAGGACGCGGCCCAGCCGTTCGGCGAGCACGGCGCCCCGGGTCGGGATGCCCAGGAGGACGAGGTCCGAGCCGCCGTGGTTGGCCTCGAGGATCTCGTGTGCGATGCGCGTCAGAGCGCGCGTGATGTCGGGTTGCTGCAGGACCGTTCTGGTACCCACGTCGACCCCCTTCCCCGCCTCACTGGACGGCATTAAAGGATGCTGACGTGCACAAGCCTAGCGGGACTCCTGGTCCCCTGCGACCGTCCGACCGGACGGTGCACGACCGCCGGCGACGGCTCCGAGGACACCGTTCACGAAGCCCGCGGAGTCCTCGGTCGAGAGCGACT
This sequence comes from Curtobacterium sp. PhB172, assembly GCF_003752545.1. NCBI lineage: Bacteria > Bacillati > Actinomycetota > Actinomycetes > Micrococcales > Microbacteriaceae > Curtobacterium > Curtobacterium sp. PhB172. The sequence goes on along the minus strand of NZ_RKIF01000006.1, from coordinate 279,614 downwards.
GGGCGAGCTCGACGGCCTCGGCGATCGCGACGGCGTCGGGCACCTCCGGGTTGAACCGGAGCTCCCAGACGGCCATCCGCAGGATGCAGCGATCGAGGACCGGCATCCGGGCGATCGACCACCCCTGGGCGTGGTCGATGATGACGGAGTCGATCTCGTGACGGGCCTCGTCGACGCCCGTCACGATCTGCCGTGCGTAGTCCCAGCTCGAGGCGCGCTCGGGCTGGTCCAGGTGGCGGACGGTCTCGGTGGCCAGGACGTCCGCGATCGGGAGCTCACGCACCTCGGCCACGTACAGCATGTCGAGGGCGCGCTTGCGGGCCTTCGAACGAGCACTCATACAGCGTCGCCTAGGAGTTGACGCGGCCGAGGAAGCTGCCGTCGCGCGTGTCGATCTTCACCGTGGTGCCGCTCTCGAGGTAGAGCGGGACCTGGATGCGGTGGCCGGTCGCGATGATGGTCGCGTCCTTGGTGCCACCGGAGGAGCGGTCGCCCTGCAGGCCCGGCTCGGTCTCGACCTCGGTCACGATGGACGTCGGGAGCTCGACGTAGAGCGGGTTGCCCTCGTTCATCGCGATGGTGACCATCGCGGACTCGAGCAGGTAGTTCTTCGCGTCGCCGACGACCGTCGCCGAGACCGGGATCTGGTCGTAGGTGTCGGTGTCCATGAACACGTACGAGTCGCCGTCCTCGTAGAGGAACTGGTAGTCGCGGCGGTCGACCACGGCGGTGTCGATCTTCGCACCGGCGTTGAAGGTGCGGTCGACGACCTTGCCGGAGACGACGTTCTTCAGCTTGGTGCGGACGAACGCGCCACCCTTGCCGGGCTTGACGTGCTGGAACTCCACGACCGACCACAGCTGGCCGTCGATGATGAGAACGGCGCCGTTCTTGATGTCAGTGGTACTGGCCATGAGTCTTCGGTGTCCCGTTCGGTCGTGTTGTGAAAGGTCTTCGGGCCGCGCTGGGCCCCGGACGAGTGTAGCGGACGCCCGCCCGTCGCCATCAGCGCCGTCGCCGGGCGCGCCAGGAGTCGATCGCCGCCCAGCCGAGCAGCACCACGGCCGCTCCCCCGAGCAGTGCCCCGGCCACCGCGGTCGAGATCGCCGCGTCCGGTCGGGCGGGCAGCGCCAGGTAGACGATCGCCAGGATGCCGGCACCGGCGCCGAGCAGCACGAGCAGGATGCGCCGGATCATGCCGGACACGAGCTCGCGGTCGCGGCGGTCCGCGAAGAGCCGGATGTTGACGGTGAACTTGCCCGTCTCGATCGCCTCGCCGATCCGGTCGACCCGGCGCGGCAGCCGTCGGGCCGCGGAGACGACGCCGATCAGCTCCCTCGCCGCCAGGTCGCGCAGCTTGCCGGGGCGCAGCTGGTCGGTGATCTGCTCACGGGCGAGCCCGCGGGACTCCTCGAGCAGGTCGAACGAGGGCGCGAGCGTCCGGAGGGTGCCCTCGAAGATCGCCAGCGCCCGCGCGGCGGCGACGAAGTCCGCCGGCGCCTTGAGCCGGTACCGCCCGAACACCTCGACGGCGTCGTCGACCGTCTCGACGCCGATGCGCGCGCCCGGTCCGAGCTCGTCCGCGACGAAGCGCGCGATGTCCCGACGGAAGTCGGGCTCGTCGTGCGCGTCGCGCACCGGTGCCATCCGCAGGACCGCATCGGCGATCCGCGAGGTGTCGTCCTGCAGGTAGGCGACCAGCAGGTCCTGGACCGTGTCCCGGAGGGTCGGGTCGAGCCTCCCGACCGATCCGAAGTCGATCAACGCGGGCCGCCCATCGGGCAGCACCAGGACGTTCCCCGGGTGCAGGTCGGCGTGGTAGAGGCCGTCGAAGACGACCTGTCGCAGGAACGCGCGCAGGATCGCGCGCATCGGGCCGTCGAGGTCGCGGTCCGCACGCTCGGCGCGGATCGCGCTGAGCGTGTCGCCCTCCAGGAACTCCATCACGAGCACGCGGCGCCCGGACAGGTCCGGGTACGGGTCCGGGAACCGGACCTCGTCCGGACGGGCGCTGCGGGCCTGTGCGGCGCGCAGGGCGGTGAGGTTCCGCAGCTCCGAGACGAAGTCGACCTGGCGGACCAGGTCGTCAGCGTACTGCGCGGCCACGTCCTGCACACCGACCTGCCGGGCCTCGGTCGACCAGCGCGCCATGAAGCGGACGACACGGAGCGCGATGTCGACGTCTCGGCGGACGGCGGCGTCGATGCCGGGGCGCTGCACCTTGACCGCGACCGCGGTGCCGTCGGGCAGGCGGGCGCGGTGGACCTGGGCGATCGAGGCCGCGGCGACGGGCACCGGGTCGAAGGACGCGAACACCTGGTCGACCGGTGCGCCGAGTTCCTGTTCGAGCAGGGCGAGCACCTGGTCGGCGGGGGCGGCGGTGACGTTGCGCTGCAGGTGGGCGAGGCCCTCGGTCCACTCCTCCGGCAGCAGGTCGTCACGGGTGGAGAGCAGCTGGCCCATCTTCACGAACCCGCCGCCGGCCTCTTCCAGCGCACGGCGCAGGTGCTCGGCCTGACTGCGGCGCAGGTCGGAGGTGGCCGGGTCGTGCGAGAAGTCGAGGCGACGGAACGGGACGAGGCGGTGGCGTCTCGCGATCGACAGCAGTTCGGTGAACCGGCGGCCGCGGGACCGGAGGGTGCCGCTGTCGGCCTCCTGCGAGCCGGACAGGTCGCTCAGTCGGGGTGGGTTGGGCACGTCGTCAGTCTGCTCCCCGCTGCTGGGTCCGCCGGGTGCGCCCGTTGTCGTGCACAGGCCGGGAGGCGCGGTCCGGCATCCACAGGTCGGCTCGCGTGTCGCGTCGGGTCGCGCCCACTGCCGCAGGCTTGCCCCATGGAGACAGCACTGGTCGCGGCGTGCATCGCCGCCGGCGCGGCGATCGTGGCGGCGGTCGTCAGCTGGTTCGGGGCGTTCCAGAGCCGGCGGACGACCGATCGAGAGCACGCCTGGAAGCGGTTCACCTGGTCGCTCGCCCAGCCACGAGGCGGCCGTGCATACGACATTTCGAGAACTGTGCTCCGGGAACTCGAGACCGTACGGTGGTGGTCGAAGGCGGACCGACGGCTCGCCACTCGTGCACTCCGGAGGCGAACCGCCGCCGATCACGTCCACCCTGAGGAAGAGGAGTCCACCTGATGCCGATCTTGCGACCCTTGCCGGATGCGCCCGACGTGGATGCGGACGACGACGTGCTCTTCGCGTGGGACAACGGAGCCACCGTCGCGGAGTTCCGGGAATGGCAGCGGACCGGCGTCCTCACCGTCTCGATGCACGTCAAGTGGTGGTGGCGACGGACGCGGCGGGTGTTGCGCTGACGCCGGGTCAGGCACCGCTGCCGTTGTAGCGCGCGGTGGCGCCGGACTCGACCAGGTCGCGGTAGCGCTCGAGCGCCGTCTCGGCACCGGTGCCGTGCTCCTGGTGCACGTCGATCCCCCGAGCAACGAGCTGCTCGCGCCAGTCCCCCGGCACCGGACCCTCGTCGAAGCCGGTGATCCGCTCGACCGTGGCTCCGTCGGCGGCGAACTCCAGCGCGGAGACCCCCGACCACAGCAGGGCGCCGAGGCACATCACGCACGGTTGGGCGTTCACCACGAGCACACGCCCGTGGCCGACGTCACGGCCGAGGTTCCAGGCTCCCGTCCGAGCCTGTGCGAGTCCGAGGGTGACGACCTCGGCGTGCATCGACGACAGGTTGGTGTGCAGCACCAGGTTCACCCCGAGGGCGACGACCGCGCCGGTGTCCTCGTCGACGACGGCCGCCGCGAACGGACCGCCGGTGCCCTCCTCGACGTTCCGTTCGGCGAGGGCGTTCACGAGCGCGAACCGCTCCGCACGGGTGCCGAGGTGTTCCGGAGCAGCGGCCTGCGCGTCGCGGAGCCAGTCGGGGACGCCGACACGGAGCTCGGTCGGGAACGGGGCGAGGGCTGCTGCAGACATGCGGCGACGCTAACGGCGCATCGTTTCGACGGTGTTTCCCGATCGAAACGATGCCGAAACACCGCGCCCGTAGCGTCGTCCACCACCGGCTCGAGCCGGTGAGAGAACGCGACACGAGCACGGGAGACAGGGGGGCGACGATGACGGCACACCACGCGACCGCCGCGTCCCGCTGCTGGCCCCGGGGCGCCATCGCGCACGGACACTGACGTCCGTCCGACCGACCGACCGTTCGTCCGTCTGACCGCCGCGCGCCGATCCGCCGGGCGGTCCACGTGCTCTGGAGCGCGCCGTCTCGCCGAGCCGCGCCGATCCGCGCACCCTGCTCCGTGCCTCCCGGCCGTCCGCCGGACGCACCCACCCACCTGCTCCGCCGTCCCCTCCGATTGGACCCCCGTGACCACGATCCACCTCGCAGTGTTCCTGTTCCCCGGATACCACCTCGGCGCCTGGCGCCTGCCGGACGCCGTCCCCGAGCTCGACCTCGGCATCGACCACTACGTCCGCGCCGCCGAACTCGCCGAGGCGGCGAAGCTCGACGCCCTGTTCTTCGAGGACCAGGCCGCAGTCCGACGCAGCAACGACATCCTGGCCGGCGACACCTACGGTGCCGCGAACCCCCGCTCGATCCACTTCGACCCGACGATGCTCCTGCCCGCCCTGGCGATGCGGACCACACACCTGGGTCTCGCGGCGACGTCGACCACGACCTTCAACGACCCCTACAACCTCGCGCGGCGGTTCTCGACCCTCGACCACATCAGCAAGGGCCGCGCGGGGTGGAACCTCGTGACGTCCTTCAACGAGGACGAAGCCCAGAACTTCGGACTCGACGCCCACGTGCAGCACGCCGCCCGGTACGAGCGGGCGAGCGAGTTCGTCGACGTCGTCACCGGGCTCTGGGACTCGTGGGACCCGGACGCGATCGTGCGCGACAAGGAGTCCGGCACCTACTTCGACATCGAGAAGATGCGGTTCCTGCAGCACGACGGCGAGCACTTCCGCGTGCGAGGACCGCTGACGACGGGTCGGAGTCCGCAGGGACGGCCCGTCGTGTTCCAGGCGGGTGCGTCGGAGCCGGGCCGCGCACTCGCGGCGCGCACCGCCGACGTCGTGTTCACCCTGCAGTCCGACCCGGACGAGAGCCGTGCGTTCCGCGACGACATCCGGGCGCGCGCCGAACGGTTCGGCCGCGACCCCGATCACGTCAAGGTGCTCGTCGGGATGACCCCGATCGTCGGCGACACCGACCAGGACGCACGCGACCTCGCCGACCGCATGATGGCGTTGATCCCCGACGACCTGGCACTGAGCAACCTGAAGCCCCTCGCCGGTGGCGTCGACTTCCGGCAGTTCGACCTCGACGCGCCCGTGCCGGAGCTGCCCGAGTCGAACGCCGGCAAGTCGCACCGTGCAGCGATCATGGCGGTGTCGCGGCAACAGGGACTGTCGGTCATCGAGACCGCCCGGTACTTCGCCGAGGGCAGTTACCGGAAGATGATCGGGTCACCGTCAACGATCGCCGACACCATGCAGGCGTGGTCGGAGGCCGGGGCGTGCGACGGGTTCCTGGCGGTGCCGACGCACTTCCCGGCCGGGGTCGAGGACTTCACCCAGAAGGCCGTGCCGGAGCTGCAGCGCCGCGGACTGCACCGCACCGAGTACACCGGACCGCACCTGCGCGACCACCTGGGCGTGCAGAAGTACTAGACGCCGACCTCTTGGTAGGCGGTGAACAGCAGGTGGTCCTCGGGGCCCTCGAGGATCACCGGCTTGCCGACACCGTCGAGGATGATGAACCGGAGCATGCCGGCACGGGCCTTCTTGTCGCGACGCATCGCGGCGAGGAGGCCCTGCCACCGGCCGAGACCGTACGACGTCGGCAGGTCCAGGGAGTCCAGGATCGCCCGGTGCCGGTCCACGGTCGCGTCGTCGAGGTGGCCCGTCAGGCGTGCGAGCTCGGCGGCGAACACCATGCCGACCGACACCGCAGCACCGTGCCGCCACTGGTACCGCTCCGCGTGCTCGATGGCGTGCCCGAGCGTGTGCCCGTAGTTCAGGATCTCGCGTCGTCCCTGCTCGGTGAAGTCGTCGGACACGACCTCGGCCTTCAGGGCGATGGCGAGTTCGACCACGCGGCGGAACTCCGGCGACGTCGGGTCGGTGACGCGGGCGACGTCGGCCTCGATGATGTCCAGGATCTCCGGCACGGCGATGAACCCGGCCTTCACGATCTCGGCGAAGCCGGTGAGGATCTCGTTGCGCGGCAGGGTGCGGACGAGGTCGAGGTCCGCGACCACCGCGCGGGGGGCGGAGAAGGAACCGACGAGGTTCTTGCCCTCGTTCGTGTTGATGCCGGTCTTCCCGCCCACGCTGGCGTCCACCATGCCGAGCACGCTCGTCGGCACCGACACGTACGGCACCCCGCGCAGCCACGTCGCCGCGACGAAGCCCGCCAGGTCGGTGACGGCACCGCCGCCCAGGCCGATGACGGCGTCGGTGCGGGTGAAGTCGGACTGGCCCATGATCTGCCAGCAGAACGACGCGACCTCGATGCGCTTGGCGGCCTCGGCGTCGGGCACCTCGGCGATGAGGGCTTCGAGCCCGGCGTCGACGAGCAGGTCGCGCAGGTCGTTCGCCCGCGCACCGAGGGTCGGGGCGTGCACGATGAGGACCTTGGCGACGCGGGGGCCGAGGATCGCGGGCAGCGAGCCGAGCAGACCCGAGCCGACCGCCACCACGTAGCCGTCGTCACCGCCGACGCGGATCTCGGTGGTGCCTGCGGGCAGGATCGGGTCGGTCACGGTGCTCCTTCGGTGGTGGTGCTGGTGTCGTCGCGTCGGCTGGCGCTGCTGGCGCCGCTGTCGCTGCTGGCGCTGCTGTCGCTGCTGTCGCCGCTGGCGCTGCTGTCGCTCCGCAGCCAGGTGACGACCTCGTCGACCACCCGGGACATCGGACGGCGCGAGGTGTCGACGACCACGTGCGCGAGCTCGGCGTAGGTCGCCGCGCGCTCGTCCATGATCGTCTGCCAGGCGTCGATGCCGCCGTTCGCGAGCAGGGGCCGGTCCGAGCCGGCGATCCGCTCGGCGACGGCCTCGGGCGAGACGGTGAGCAGGACGATGCGGGCGCCGGACAGTGCCTCGCGGGTGGCGGCGTGCGTCACCGCTCCGCCGCCGACGGCGATGACGCCCCCGGTACCGAGGGCGGTCCGGACGGCGTCGGCCTCGAGTGCACGGAAGGCCGGCTCACCGCGGTCGGAGAAGATGCCGGGGATGGGGCCGTGCTCGCGGACGATGACCCGGTCGGTGTCGGTGAACGGCACGCCCAGCGCCTTCGCGACGCGCTTGCCGACGCTGGACTTGCCGGCGCCCATCGGGCCGATCACGACGACGGGCGCAGCCGGACCTCGTGCGGCGCCGCCGGGCGGGGCACCCCCGGGCGCGGCGCCGCCGCCGTTCCTGCTCACGACGCGTCGGCCGGTGCCGCCGGCTCCGTCCGACGGGTGCGGAGCGTCTCCGGGATCGACGCGAGGTAGGCGTCGAGGTTGCGCTTGGTCTCGACGACGTTGTCGCCGCCGAACTTCTCGAGCACGGCGTCGGCGAGCACGAGCGCCACCATCGCCTCGGCCACGACCCCGGCGGCCGGGACCGCGCAGACGTCGGACCGCTGGTGGTGCGCCGAGGCGTCCTCGCCCGAGACGACGTCGACGGTGTGCAGCGCGTGCGGCACGGTCGCGATCGGCTTCATGCCGGCACGGACGCGCAGGACGGTGCCCGTGGACATGCCGCCCTCGGTGCCGCCGGCGCGGTCGCTCGTCCGGTAGATCTCGCCGTCCTCGCGGTAGAGCTCGTCGTGGGCCGCGGAGCCGCGACGACCAGCGGTCGCGAAGCCGTCGCCGACCTCGACGCCCTTGATCGCCTGGACGCCCATGATCGCCGCAGCCAGCCGGGCGTCGAGTCGACGGTCCCACTGCACGTGCGAACCGAGCCCCGGCGGGACGCCGTAGAACAGCACCTCGACGACGCCGCCGAGGGTGTCGCCGTCCTTCTTCGCGGCCTCGACCTCGGTCACCATGCGCGCCGAGGTGTCGGCGTCGAAGCAGCGCAACTGGTCGTCGTCGAGACGGTCGACGTCGTCGGGCAGCGGCAGGTCGGTGCCGTCCGGCACGCGGACCGTGCCGACCTGCAGGGTGTGCGCGACCGACCGCATGCCGAGTTCGGCGAGGAAGGACTTCGCGACGGCGCCGAGCGCGACGCGGGCCGCGGTCTCACGGGCGCTCGCACGCTCGAGGATCGGGCGGGCCTCGTCGAAGCCGTACTTCTGCATGCCGACCAGGTCGGCGTGGCCCGGGCGCGGGCGGGTCAGCGGAGCGCTGCGGCCACGCGACATCTCGGTGGACTCGACCGGCTCGGGGTTCATGACCTCGACCCACTTCGGCCACTCGGTGTTGCCGATCCGGATCGCGATCGGGCTGCCGAGCGAGAACCCGTGCCGGACACCGCCGGACACGTGCAACTCGTCCTGTTCGAACTTCATGCGCGAGCCACGGCCGTAGCCGAGCTTGCGGCGCGCGAGATCGGTACGGATGGACTCGAACGACACCGGGACACCCGCGGGCAGGCCCTCGAGCATCGCGATCAGTTCGGGTCCGTGGGACTCACCAGCAGTCAACCAACGAAGCATGGAGCAATCCTCCCACAGCGCACCGGCGTGCGACGTCGCCGTCCTACTGGTAATCGGGGTGCGCGCGGAGCCAGGCCTGGAACTGCTTCACGGCGACGAGGTGCTGGGCGTACGTGTCCGAGAACACCGTCTCGCCCGTCTCGAGGTTCACCGTCACGAAGTACTCCCAGTTCCCCGTCGCCATCTTCGTCACCGCGGTGATCGCGACGTCGCCCGGGTTCGAGATCGGTGCCGGCGGCAGTCCGTCGTGCACGTAGGTGTTGTACTCGTTGGACGCGTCGGCGCGCTCCGCGTCGGTCGTCGTGACGGTGTGCGTGTTGCCCGTGCCGTAGGCGACCGTGGCGTCGGACTGCAGCTTCATGCCCTTGTCGAGGCGGTTCTGGAACACCCGTGCGACCTTCGGGTAGTCGGCCGCGAGTCCGGCTTCCTTCTGCACGAGCGATGCGAACACGATCACGTGCTCCTGGTCGGCCTCGGCGACGCCCGCTGCGGACAGGCGCTCCTTCATCGTGTCGACCATCGACTTGAAGTACTGCTCCGCCGTCCACCCCGGGTTGATCGGGTACGTCGCGGGGAACAGCCAGCCCTCGAGCGTGGTGACGCCGGACGGCAGCCCGTAGGCGGACAGGTCCTTCGCTGCCGCGTCGACCTCGGCCTTGGTCAGTCCGGCCTTGGAGACCATGCCGGCTTCGATGTCGGCCAGCGCGGTGCCCTCGGGGATCACGATCGAGGCCTGGACGCGGTTCTTCTCGTCCTGCAGCGCGGCCAGCGCCGACTTCGAGCTCATCTGCTTCTTCAGCGAGTACGAACCCGGCTGGAACTGCACGTCGGGTGACGCCAGCAGCAGCTTGTAGAAGACCTTCGAGTCCTTCACGACCCCGCTGCGCTGCAACGTCGCGGCGACGTTCTCGCCGATGTCGCCCTGCTTGATCGTGATGGTCACCTTGGCCTTGCCGGTGCCCGTGTAGTCATCCGGCTCCTGCGCGCCGCTGACCGCGGCGACGATCTGCTGGATCTTCGGGGCGGCGAACGCGTACGCGCTCACACCGACAGCGAGGACCACGGCGACGATGACGATGCCGGCGATGAGCGGTCCGCGACGGCGCATCGGTCGCGGTTCGCGCGGCGGCCTGGAGGCTCCCCCGCGTCCGCCACGGCCACCACGACCGCCGCCTCCCGCGGCTCCACCGCCGCCGGTGCGCCCGGCGTCGTCGGTACCGTCGGATCCGGCTCCGCCGGCGGCGGGCGCCGAGGGCACCTCGCCGGTCAGCAGCGCGGCGACCTCGGGATGGAGGTCCGGCGCCACCTGCTGCGGCTGCGCGGGCTCCGGTACCGGCTGCTCACGCGGCGCGGTCGAATCGGGGTCCACGCGGTCGGCGGCGGCGGGCTCCTCGGGTGCCGGCTCGGAGTCGGGCCCGGGAACGGCGTCGCGACGAGCGCGTTCCGCTTCGAGCGCCCGAGCCTCGCGACGGGACATCGGACGGTCCGGCTGCGAGGTCACCCGCGCGGAGTCGTCACGGTCATCGGTACCTGCTGCGCGGTCGGAAGTGGTCTTCCGCCGCTCGGCTTCGTTGCCGGGCGCGATGATCGCGTTCCAGTCCAGATCGTCTGCCAACGGTTCTCGGTCTCTCGGTCGGGAACTCCGCCTGGGCACCGTCGTCCTCGGGTGACGGAAGGGCGGCCGGATCGCGGTGGATCGCCCTGTCAGGGAAGCGTGGTGCCCGGAGGGGCACCGGCACTGCGCTCGTGGTCGAGCGCGTGTTGCAGAATGATAACAGCGGCCGCTTGGTCGATCACGGACCGCGACTTCTTCGTGTTCTTGCCGGCCTGGTGCAGTCCGCGTTGGGCGGTCACCGTGGACAATCGTTCGTCGACCAGCCGGACCGGGCGGCGCTCGGCGATCCGGGCCGCGAACGCCCGCGCGTCGTCCGTCGACGGGGTGTCGCCGCCGGACATCGACAGGGGCAGTCCGACGACGAGCTCGAGCACGTCGTACTCGTCCGCGATCTCGAGGATCCGACGCAGGTCGGACGAGTCGTCGCGACGCACGGTCTCGACCGGCGTCGCGAGCAACCCGTCGCGGTCGCACACTGCGATCCCGATCCGGGCGCGGCCGACGTCCACGCCGAGCCGCCGCCCGGACCGGATCGCCACGATCAGCCCGCGATCCGAGCGGTCACGGCGCGGAGCGCAGCCGGGAGCGCCGCCGGGTCGGTGCCGCCGCCCTGGGCCAGGTCCGGCTTGCCGCCGCCGCCACCACCGAGCACACCGGCGGCCTCCTTGGCGAGCGGACCCGCCTGGACGCCCGCGGAGCGCGCCGCGTCGTTGGTCGCGACGATCACGATCGGCTTCCCGCTCACCACGGCACCGAGCACGACGACGGCAGCGCCGTCACCGAGCTGTGCGCGGACCCCGGTCGCCAGCGAGCGCAGGTCGTCGCCGGACTGCAGGCCGTCGACGGTCTCGGCCACGACGGTGGTCGTGCCGACGGTCGTCGCGGTCCGGGCGATCGACGGGACCCGCTGCTGCAGGTTCGCCGACTCGTACTCGGCGATCCGCTTCTGCGCGGTGCGGAGATCCTCCATGAGCGACTGCACGCGCGTGGGCAGGTCGGCACGGGGCGCCTTCAGCGCGCTGGAGAGCTGCGAGACGATGGTCCGCTCGACCGCCAGGTCACGGAAGCCCTCGAGCCCGACGAGCGCCTCGACGCGGCGGTTGGTCGACCCGACGCTCGACTCCCCCACCAGGTTGACGAGTCCGATCTGGGCGCTCGACGCGACGTGCGTCCCACCGCAGAGCTCGCGCGACCACGGACCGCCGATGTCGACCATGCGGACCTCGGCGCCGTACTTCTCACCGAAGAGCGCCTGCGCACCGAGCGCCTTGGCCTCGTCGATCGGCATGATGCGCGTGGAGACCTCGAGGTCGGTGCGGATCGCGGTGTTGACGACCTCCTCGATCTCGGAGCGGGTCGCGAGCGAGATCGGCTGCGACCACGAGAAGTCGAGGCGCATGTAGCCGGACTTGTTGTACGAACCCGCCTGCAGCGCCTCGGGGCCGAGGATGTCGCGGAGCGCGGCGTTCACCAGGTGCGTCGCGGAGTGCGCCTGCGTGGCGCCGCGGCGGTACTCGGCGTCGACCACGGTGCTCGCCGCGTCGCCCACGCCGACCTCGCCGGAGCGGACCTGGACGGTGTGGCTCCAGAGGCCGGCGACGGGACGCTGGACGTCGAGGACCTCGAGGTCGAAGCCGTTGCCGACGATCGATCCCTGGTCGGCGTCCTGACCACCCGACTCGGCGTACAGCGACGTCTCGCCGAGGATGACCTCGGCGATGTCGCCCGCCACGGCCCGGTCGACGCTGACGCCGCCGACGATGATGCCGAGCACGTTCGTCTCGGCCTCGAGCGCGTCGTAGCCGAGGAAGACCGTCTCGCCCTTCGCCCGGAACGCGCTGTACACGCTCAGGTCGGCGATCGCGGTCTTCTTGCTCTTCGCGTCGGCCTTCGCCCGGGCACGCTGCTCGGACATCAGGGTCTCGAACGCGGTCCGGTCGACGTGGACCCCGGCCTCTTCGGCCATCTCCATCGTCAGGTCGATCGGGAACCCGAAGGTGTCGTGCAGCAGGAACGCGGTGTCCCCGCCGATGGACGGCGCACCGTCCTGCTTCGCGCGCTCGACGGCGACGTCGAGGATCGTCGTGCCCTGCGCGAGCGTGCGGAGGAACGTCTCCTCTTCCGCGTAGGCGATCCGCGCGATGCGTTCGTAGTCGGAGGCGACCTCGGGGTAGGCGTCGCGCATCGCGTCGCGGGACGCCGGGAACAGCTCCGGGAACGTCGCGGTCTCGACCCCGAGCAGGCGCATCGCACGGACCGTGCGACGCAGCAGCCGACGCAGGATGTACCCGCGGCCTTCGTTCGACGGGCTCACACCGTCGGCGATGAGCATGAGCGCGGAGCGCACGTGGTCTGCGATGACCCGCATGCGGACGTCGTCCTCGTGCACGGCGCCGTAGCGGCGGCCGGAGATCTCGGACGCGCGGTCGAGGACGGGGCGGACCTGGTCGATCTCGTACATGTTGTCGACGCCCTGCTTGATGAAGGCGACGCGCTCGAGCCCCATGCCGGTGTCGATGTTCTTGTTCGGCAGCTCGCCGGTGATCTCGAAGTCGTACTTCGAGCGGACGTCCGCGATCTGGTACTGCATGAACACGAGGTTCCAGATCTCGACGTACCGGTCGTCGTCGGTGGCCGGGCCGCCGTCGATGCCGTACTCGGGCCCGCGGTCGAAGAAGATCTCGGAGCAGGGGCCTGCGGGTCCGGGCTGGCCGGTGGACCAGTAGTTCGTGTCCTTGCCGAGGCGCTGGATGCGTTCCTCGGGCAGGGAGGAGTGCTGCTTCCAGAACGCGATCGCCTCGTCGTCGTCCTCGTAGACCGTCACCCACAGGTCGTCGGGCGAGAAGCCGAGTCCGCCGTCGGACTCCGGGTTGGTCAGGAACTCCCAGGCGAACTGGATCGCCTGCTCCTTGAAGTAGTCGCCGAACGAGAAGTTGCCGTTCATCTGGAAGAACGTGCCGTGGCGAGGGGTCTTGCCGACCTCTTCGATGTCGTTCGTGCGGATGCACTTCTGCACGCTCGTGGCACGGGGGTACGGCGCGGGGACGAGCCCGGTCAGGTACGGGATGAACGGCACCATGCCGGCGACCGTGAAGAGGAGCGACGGGTCGTCGGAGACGAGGGACGCGGACGGGACGACGGTGTGGCCGCGGTCACCGAAGTACTGGAGCCAACGGCGGCGGATCTCTGCGGTCTGCATGGTGCTTCCTGCGTTCAGGTCGGGGGTGGGAGGTGGAGGCGGGTCGACGGTGCGGCCGGACCGCGGTGGAGCTCGACGACTCAGACGTCGGTGCGGAGCTCGGCCCCGCGGGACCGGTACCCGTCGGCGACCGCGCCCGTGAAGGCCTTCGTGCTCGCGTCGACGACGGCGAAGAGCCGTGCGCCTCCGGGGGTCCTGGCGACCTGGTGCGCCACGGCGAACCCGATGACGACGCCGACCGCGACGAAGAACAGCTGCTTCACGGTGCCTCTCCCTCTGTGCACCCTGGCGGTGCATGCCCGGACAAGCTTAGCCGCCGGGCACTTCGACGCGTCCCCGTCCGCAAGACGCCGTCGTGTCGGCACAACGCCGCCGAAACCGGCGGCGTCTCACGTAGCTGGAGGTGTACCGCCAAGACGCCGGCGTGTTGCGGCCGACCACGGACCGGACGGGAGGCGGTGCGCACGTCGCGGCCCGAGCCTCCCGTCCGCCCGAGACCGCGCCCACTGCCCCGAGCAAGACGCCGTCGTGTCCGCACGACGCCGCCGAAACCGGCGGCGTCTCGCGCAGCTGGAGGCGTATCGCCAAGACGACGTCGTGTTGCGGGCCGGAACGCCGAACGGCGGGCCGTCCTCGAGAGGACGACCCGCCGTTCGGGTGTGATCAGTGGATCAGCGAGCTGCGTAGTACTCGACGACGAGCTGCACTTCACAGGTCACGGGGACCTCGGCGCGCTTCGGGCGACGCACGAGGCGGGCCTGGAGCTTGTCGATCTCGACCTCGAGGTAACCCGGGACCTTCGGCAGGACTTCCTGGTGGCCACCGGCAGCGGCGACCTGGAAGGGCTCCATCGACTCGGACTTCGGCTTGACGTGGATCAGCTGGCCCTCCTTGACGCGGAAGGAGGGGCGGTCCACGAGCTTGCCGTCCACCAGCAGGTGACGGTGCACGATCAGCTGACGGGCCTGCGCGGTGGTGCGGGCGAAGCCGGCACGGACCACGAGGGCGTCGAGGCGCTGCTCGAGGAGCTCGACCAGGTTCTCACCGGTCAGGCCCTTCGTCTTGCGGGCCTCTTCGAAGACGATGCGGAGCTGCTTCTCGCGGATGCCGTACTGGGCGCGCAGACGCTGCTTCTCACGGAGGCGGACGGCGTAGTCGCTGTCCGCACGACGGCGCGTACGGCCGTGCTCACCGGGGCCGTAGGGGCGCTTCTCGAGGTAACGGGCCGCCTTCGGCGTCAGCGGGATGCCGAGTGCGCGCGACAGGCGGGTCTTGCTGCGGGTACGTGACTTGGTAGACACAGGGTCCTTTTCTCTGTTCGAACTGAATACTCACCGGAGGCCGGGCACGCGAGTGCCCGCGGCCCCGACGACGGGATCCAGAGGGATGAGCCTGTGGGATCGGACGGCTACAGTCCGAACCTCTGCCCCCGTACCACCGGAGTGGCACTCTGTCCTCAACGCAGCCGTGCTCGAGGACCAGGACGTAGGCCCGGCAATGCTAGCAGGAAGTCGACGTGCCGTCCTACTGCCCGCGGGTGATCTTCCGGAGTCGTTCGAGCCGCGGACCGACCTCGCGCTCGTAGCCGTTCGCCGTCGGGGTGTAGTACTCGGTGCCCTCGAGCGCATCGGGCAGGTACTGCTGCTCGGCGACCCCGTGCTCGGCGTCGTGCGAGTAGACGTAGCCCTTGCCGTGGCCGAGTCGCTTCGCCCCGGCGTAGTGCGCGTCGCGCAGGTGCATCGGCACGGTGCCCATCCGGCCGGCCTTGACGTCCGCCATCGCCGCGTTCACACCGTTGTAGGCGGCGTTCGACTTCGGCGCGGTCGCCAGGTACACGACGGCTTCGGCCAGGGGGATGCGGCCCTCGGGCATGCCGATGAGCTGCACGGCCTGAGCCGCCGCGACGGCGATGGGCAGCGCCTGCGGGTCCGCCATACCGATGTCCTCGGACGCCGAGATGATGATCCGGCGCGCGATGAACCGGGAGTCCTCGCCCGCCTCGATCATCCTCGCGAGGTAGTGCAGCGCGGCGTCGACGTCGCTCCCCCGCACCGACTTGATGAAGGCGCTGATGACGTCGTAGTGCTCGTCGCCCTGCCGGTCGTACCGCAGGAGTGCACGGTCGACGGCCGCGGCGACGGTGTCCGCGTCGACCACCGGCACGGTGTCGTCGTCGTCGTCCTGGGCCGCGGTGGCCGAGGCCGCTGCGGCTTCGAGCGCCGTGAGGGCGCGTCGAGCGTCACCCGAGGCCAGCCGGACGATGGCCCCACGTGCCTCGTCACCGAGGACGACCGCGCCACCGAGGCCGCGGGGGTCCTCCACCGCACGGTCGACGAGCATGCCGAGGTCGGCGTCGGTGAGCGGCTTGAGCGTCAGGAGCAGGGACCGGGACAGCAGCGGGGAGATGACCGAGAACGACGGGTTCTCGGTGGTGGCCGCGATGAGGATCACCCACCCGTTCTCGACACCGGGCAGCAGGGCGTCCTGCTGGGCCTTGCTGAACCGGTGGATCTCGTCGAGGAACAGCACCGTCGTGGACCCGTACAGGTCGCGGTGGGTGAGGGCCTTCTCCATGACCTCGCGCACGTCCTTGACACCGGCGGTGACCGCGGAGAGCTCGACGAACTCGCGCCCGGACTGCCGCGCGATGGCCTGCGCCAACGTGGTCTTGCCGGTGCCGGGAGGACCCCAGAGGATGACCGACACACCGCCCGGGTTGTCGCGGGTACCGGTGGCGAGCTGCACGAGCGGCGACCCGCGGCCGAGCAGGTGCTGCTGGCCGGCGACCTCGTCGAGGCTGGTCGGGCGCATCCGTACCGCGAGTGGGACGGAGCCCTGCGCGAGACCGGCGCGACCGCCCGTCGTGGGCGCGCGCATGCTCGAACGGTCCGCTGCCATGCACCAATCGTAGGCCGACCCACTGACAGCCCCGCGCCTCCCAGGCCGTTGATGGTGACGACTCGGATACGCTCGTTCCACACTGCGACGAGAGGGCAGAACAGCACCGTGGCACCGAAGAACCCAGCGCGCGACAACCGCGAGGCGCGCGAGCGCCTCCGTCTCTACCAGGCCCGCCAGGGACTCCACGACCGGCAGCGCCGCCGGCGGGTGCGCGACAACCTGGTCGGCGCCGGTGTCCTCGTGCTGGTCGCCGCCCTGGCCACCGGGTCACAGCTCGCCTTCGCGGGCTCGCAGCGGAACGGGTCGGCGGACGCCAGCGCGAGCGCCACCGCCACACCGACGCCCTCGGCCAGCGCCACGGCGGCGAACACGGGCGACGTGCCGAGCAAGGAGATCGCCAAGGGCGCGACCTGGACGGGCTCGCTGACGCTCAACAAGTCGATCGACCTCGGCATCGAACTGGACGGCGCGAAGGCCCCGCAGGCCGCGAGCGTCGAGATCTCGTTGATCAAGGAGCAGTTCTACAACGGCACCACCTGCCACCGGCTGGCCGACAGCGACGGGCTGAAGTTCCTGCAGTGCGGTTCGGCGAACGGCGACGGCACGGGCGACGCCGGGTTCGAGTACGGCCCGCTCGAGAACGTCCCGAGCGACGGGGTCTACGACGAGGGCACCATCGCGATCGCGCGATCGACGTCGCCGTACTCGCAGTCGACCCAGTTCTTCATCGTCTACGGCGACACCACGCTCGACGGCTCCACGGGCGGCTACACGGTCGTCGGGAAGGTCACGAGCGGCCTGTCCGAACTCGAGTCGAAGATCGCCGCGAAGGGCATCTCTTCGCCCGGCCAGGACGGCACCGGGGAGCCGAAGGTGGCGACGACGATCACCGCCGCGACCATCGCCCAGGAGAAGTAGTCCACAAGCCGTTGCGTCCGGCGGGCCGCGGAGCCCGTCCGTGCAATAGGCTGACGACCTGACCGTGCCGACGGTGACGTCGGCGATGCACGACCACGATCGAGGCGAGACCTGTGGGATCTGACGAAGCAACGACCTGGGGGCGGGTCGACGAGAACGGGACCGTGTACGTCCGGTACGAAGAGACCGAACGTGCTGTCGGTGAGTACCCGGACGCCACCCCCGAAGAAGCCCTCGCCTACTTCGCGCGGAAGTACGCCGACCTCGAGGGGCAGGTGAAGATCGCCGAGCAGCGCGTCCAGCGTGGTGCGTCGGCGAACGACGTCGCCCGGACGGTCGAGCACCTGACGACCCTGGTGGCCGAAGCCCGCGTGGTCGGTGACATCAAGTCACTCGAGACCCGAGTGGGTGCGCTCACCGAGCAGCTCGGCTCGCTCACGAAGGAGCAGGCCGAGCAGGCGCAGCAGGCCCTGAACGACGCCCTGGCGCACCGTGCGGCGCTGGTCGAAGAGGCCGAGGCACTCGCGGCGGTCGACCCGGCACGCGCGCAGTGGAAGCAGATCACCGCGCAGCTCGACGACGTGTTCGCCCGCTGGCAGCAGCACCAGCACGACGGCCCGCGCATCCCCAAGAACGAGGCCAACGAGCTCTGGAAGCGGTTCCGCGCAGCGCGGTCCACCGTCGACCAGCACCGTCGCGCGTTCTACTCCGAGCTGGACGCACAGCACCGCGACGCCCGCACCCGCAAGCAGGAACTCGTGACCCAGGCCGAGGCACTCGCCTCGCGCGGGTCCGACGCGATCCCGGACTACCGCCAGCTGCTCGACGACTGGAAGAACGCCGGACGTGCCGGCAAGCGCCACGACGACGCCCTCTGGGCACGGTTCAAGGCCGCCGGTGACGTGCTGTTCGAGCAGCGCCACGCCGAGAGCGCAGCCGAGGACGAGGAGTTCTCGGGCAATCTCGAGGCCAAGCAGGCGCTCCTGACCGAGGCCGAGCCGCTCCTCAAGGCGACCGATCGGGTGGCTGCGCGCAAGACCCTGACCGGCATCCAGCGCCGCTGGGACGAGGTCGGCAAGGTCCCCCGCGCGGACGTCCGTCGCATCGAGGACCGCCTGCGCGCGATCGAGGACCACGTGCGTGGCCTCGAGGACGCGCACTGGAAGGAGTCCAATCCGGAGCGCAAGGCCCGGCAGACCGGACTCGCGAGCCAGCTCGAGGACGCCATCGGCAAGCTCGAGTCCGAGCTCGCCGACGCGCAGGCCTCCGGCGACGCCCGCAAGATCAAGGACGCCCAGGAAGCGCTCGACGCCCGCAAGATCTGGCTCGACGCGCTCGGCAGCTAGTCACCGCACACGACGACGCCCCCGTGACCGATCGGTCACGGGGGCGTCGTCGTGTGGCGCCGTGTGGCGCCGGCGTCTGGTGTCCCGTGTCGCGCCGCCGTTCAGACCGGCGTGGGCAGGCCCAGCAGCAACCGGATGTCGAGATCGTCCTGCCGCATCTGGGTGGCGAGCTCGTCCATCGAGTCGAACTTCACCATGCCGCGGACGTAGGACACGAACAGCACCGAGATGCGATCGCCGTACAGGTCGAGGTCGACGTCGAGCAGGTGCGCCTCGATCTGCTTGGCAGGCACGCCCTCGAACGTCGGGTTGTTGCCGACCGAGACGGCCGCCGGGTACACCGTGCCGTCGTGCAGCACCCGCGCGGCGTAGACGCCGTCGGCCGGTGCGAACCCCTCGAACGCCGGGTCGAGGTTCGCCGTCGGGTACCCCATGGCGCGCCCGCGCTGGTTGCCGTGCACGACCGTGCTGCGGACCGCGTGCTCACGCCCGAGCAACCGGGCGGCCTCGGCCACCCGCCCGTCGCCGAGGAGTTCACGGATCCAGGTCGACGAGACGCGTCGCTCGCCGTCGGGGCGGACGTCGTCCACCAGGTCGACGTCGTCGATGAGCTCGACCGTGAAGCCGTGCTGCTCCCCCAGGGTGCGGAGCAGGGCGACGTCGCCGGCACCCTTCGCCCCGAAGCGGAAGTCGCTGCCGACGAAGACGAGCCGGGCGTGCAGGGTGTCGACGAGGATCTCGGACACGAACGCCTCGGGCGACTTCGACTGCAGTTCCTCGTCGAAGCGGAGCAGCAGGGTGGCGTCGACCCCGGCGTCGTCGAGGAGCTCGCGCCGCTGCGCCGTGCTCGTGAGGGCCGGCGGTACGTGCTGCGGGTCGATGACGTTGAGGGGGTGCCGGTCGAACGTCACCACGGTGGCGACCAGGCCCTGTTCGTGGGCGGCGCCCTCCAGGTGCGCGATCACCGCGCGGTGTCCGACGTGCACGCCGTCGAACTTGCCGATCGTGACGGCGCTCGGACCGAAGCCCTTTGCCACGTCGGCGATGTCGTCGTAGAACTGCACGGCTGCTCCTACTCGCCCACGGGGGCGGTGGTCGATGCGGGCACCGGTTCGACCGTCGCGGTGCGGTGGTGCTTGCGGAGCCACCAGAGTCCGGCGATCGGCAGCACCAGCGGCGCGAAGGCGTAGCCCATGCCGTAGTACGACCAGATCGTGTCGTCGGGGAAGAGCTGCCGGTCGAACAGCGAGAGCGTGCCGATGACGAGGACGCCGGTCATCTCGAACACGATCGTGACGCACGCGACGCGGTACCAGAAGCGTCCGGGCACGATCAGGGCGATCATCGCCACGATGTACACGACGGCGGCGATGGCGCTCACCGTGTACGCGAACGGCGCGAACGAGAACTTCTCGATGATCTGGACGACGCTCCGGCCCGTCGCCGCCAGGGCGAGGATGCCGTACACGGCGATGAGGACGCGGCCGATGCCGGTCGCGAGTGAGGATCTGGTCGCCATTGCACCGATTCTACCGACGTGCGCGGACCACCATGACGCTCGGCGTCAGTTCAGGGCGAACCAGATCTGGTACATCCGGTAGATCATGACCGCGACGGTGAACGCGCCGGCACCGAGGACGACGGTGCTCCACTTCGTGCGGTCCACGAGCGCCCAGACGATGGCCGCCGGCGGCACCAGGAGCACCGACACGGCGTAGACCCCGAACTCGAGGGCGTTGCCGTCCGGTGGGCTGCCCGTCGCGGGCAGCACGATCGAGATGACGCCCTGCACCAGGAGCAGGACCTCGATGAGCGCGAGGGACCCCACGGTGTAGTCGTTCGGCTTCCAGCCGATGAAGCCGACCACGACGGCGAACAGCCCGGCCAGGACCGCGACGACGAGCTGGACCCACATGAACCACTCGATCACGCGTGCGCTCCGTTCTGCGACGCCGGAGCAGCCGGCGCCGGGAAGTTCGTGATGACCCGGAGCAGTCCGCGCCGGACCGAGACCAGTCCGACGAGGCGGTCGTCGTCGACGGCCACGGCAGCCACCGGCTCGTCCGAGTCAGGGTGGTCGGCTGCGACGCGCTTGCCGTCGGTCAGGTCCTTCGCCGCGGACGCGTCGAGCGACACCGACGAGAACAACCGGCGTGCCACGTCGGCCGGACGAGCGAGCGCCGCGCGGACGTCGACGGCGTCGTCCTCGAGGTCGATCGCGTCGGCCACGTCGAACGGACCGACCTGGGTGCGGCGGAGCGCAGTGAGGTGCGCGCCGGTGCCGAGGGTGGCGCCGACGTCGCGTGCAAGGGCGCGGACGTACGTGCCGGACGAGCAGGTCACGACGACGTCGAGGTCGACGACCGCCACCTCGGCACCGTCGACCGTGACGGTGCGGTCGTTCCGCCCGGTGACGTCGAACCGCGAGATGGTGACCGTGCGGGACTTCAGCTCGACGGTCTCGCCCTTGCGCGCCAGGTCGTACGCGCGGCGCCCGTCGACCTTGATCGCGCTGACGGTGGACGGGACCTGGTCGATCCGGCCGCGCTGCATGGCGACAGCGCGTTCGACGGACTCGTCCGAGACGTCCGCTGCGGCGACGCCGGTCGCGGCGGTCGGGGTGCCGTCGGCGTCGTCGGAGTCCGTGGACACGCCGAGCCGGATGGTGGCGGTGTAGGTCTTGCCGAGGCCCACCAGGTGGGTGAGCAACCGGGTGGAGTGCCCGATCCCCAGGAGCAGCAGCCCGGTCGCCATCGGGTCGAGGGTCCCCGCGTGACCGACCTTCTTCAGACCGAGGCGGCGGCGGGCGATCGACACGACGCGGTGGCTGGAGATCCCCTGCGGTTTGTCGACGAGGAGGATGCCGTCCGGCACGGTTTCGAGCACCAGAGGAGATTACCAGCGCCGGTCAGCAGGCGTCGTTCCACTCGCGACGAGGGTGCTCGGGATCGGTGACGTCGAGGACGGCGGAGGCGGCGATCTTGACGTCCGCCCGACGTTCGAGCCGGCCGGCTTCCTGCTCGACCCACAGCGACCAGCGCCAGAGCCCGCGGACACCCGGGGCCAGCAGCCCGTGCCCGTGCACGACCAGCACGCCGTCACCGGCGCCGGTGGTGCGGAACGGGGCGACCACCTCGTCGCGCAGCGTGTCGGGATCGGCGGACGGCGCCGCCGCGGCCATCGCGGACACCCCGTGCTGCTCGAAGCCGGCCACCAGCGTGGCGGCGACGTGTTCGAGATCGGTGCCGTCCTGCCCGTCGATGCCGATCACGGTTCGGTTCGTGCCGACCTGCGCGATCACCTCAGCAGCGATCGCGGCCATCGTGTCGGTCTCTTCGGGTGCCCAGCGTGCCATGCGTCCACCGTAGGCTGTCGTGGTGAACGCGAGCAGGGCCTCTCCCCACTTCCACGGCCGTCCCGCCGCTCCGCAGGCTCCGCGACGCGCCGGAACCGGAAAGCGTGGGCCCTGGCCGGATGTGGAGAACGCGAGCGTCCCCGACATCGCGACCCCGTTGACCACCTGGTTCCGACAGGAGGCCCGCGACCTGCCGTGGCGTCGCCCCGGCTTCCCCGCGTGGGGCACCCTGGTCAGCGAGATCATGCTGCAGCAGACGCAGGTCGCGCGCGTGATCCCTCGACTGGAGGCGTGGCTCACCCGGTGGCCGACGCCTGCGGACCTCGCGGCGTCGCCCCCGGCGGACGCGGTGCGTGCCTGGGACCGGCTCGGCTACCCGAGACGTGCGCTCGCGCTGCACGCGGCGGCCACGGTGATCGCGACCGAGCACGGCAACGTCGTCCCACGGGACGTCGAGGCGCTGCTCGCGCTGCCGGGGATCGGCGACTACACGGCACGGGCCGTCGCCGTGTTCGCGTACGGCGACCGGCACCCGGTCGTCGACGTCAACGTGCGGCGGGTCCTGAAGCGCGCGCTCCTCGGCCAGGGCGAGCCCGGGCCGGCGAAGGCCAAGGACGACCTGCCCCTGATGGAGTCCGTGCTGCCGGCCGACCGCGACGACGCCGCTGCGACGAACGCGGCGGTGATGGAACTCGGAGCGCTCGTGTGCGTCGCCCGCTCCCCCGCGTGCGACGCGTGCCCGATCGCGGACCGCTGCGCCTGGCGTGCGGCCGGGTACCCCGAACACGACGGGCCGCGTGCACCGAAGCAGGCGAAGTTCGCCGGCAGCGACCGGCAGGTGCGCGGGCTGATCATGGCCGAGTTGCGTGCGAGCGACGTGCCGGTCGCCCGGTCGGAGATCGAACCGGTCTGGCCGGACGCCGAGCAGCGGGACCGAGCGCTCGCGTCGTTGCTGCACGACGGACTGGCGGTCGGCGACGACACCACCGGGTACCGGCTGCCGGACGCCTGACGCCTGACGTGCGAACGCCCCGCTGCACAGGTGCGCAGCGGGGCGTTCGGACAGGCGGTGACTACGCCCGCGCCACGTCCTGCTCGTCGTCGGACTCGTCGTCCTCGTCCTCGTCGTGCTTGTACGGGTCGGCGTCGCCGGCGAACGTCGCACCGACCGACGCGGCTCGCACCTGCTCGTCACGCACCTGGGCCTGCACGAGCAGGTCCTCCATGTGCGCCGAGGTCTCCGGCAGTGCGTCGGCGATGAACTCGAGCGACGGGGTGAGCCGCGCCGTGATGTTCTTGCCGACCTCGGAGCGGAGCATGCCGGTCGCGGCCTTGAGTGCCGCGGCGGAGTCGGCGCGCTCCTCGTCGGTGCCGTACACGGTGTAGAAGACCGATGCGTGCTGCAGGTCTCCGGTCACGCGGACGTCGGTGATCGTCACGAACCCGAGACGCGGGTCGCGCAGACCCTTGTCGAGACGGCGTGCGACGACTTCCTTGATGCGGTCCGCCATCTTGCGTGCGCGCTGCGGATCGGCCATGGGTGCCTCCTGAGGCAGTGGCGGGACGTTTCCCGCCGGTGGTTCTGCGTGGAAAGGGGTCGGGCCCCGACCTCCCGCGAAGGGAGGCCGGGGCCCAGGGTAGTCACACGATCAGTCGCGCGGCTTCTCGACGAGCTCGGTGGTCTCGATCTCGTCACCGATCTGGAGATCGTTGAACTTGCCGAGACCGATACCGGCCTCGAAGTCCGTACGGACCTCGGTGACGTCGTCCTTGAAGCGACGGAGCGACTCGATCGCCAGTCCGTCGGCCAGCACCACACCGTCACGGATGACGCGCGCCTTGGCGTTGCGCGTGATCGTGCCGGAGCGGACGATGACACCCGCGATGTTGCCGAACTTCGAGGAGCTGAAGACCTCGCGGATCTCGGCGACACCGGACTGGACCTCTTCGTACTCGGGCTTGAGCATGCCCTTGAGGGACTGCTCGATGTCGTCGAGTGCGTTGTAGATGACCGAGTAGAAGCGCACGTCGATGCCTTCGCGTGCCGCACGCTCGCGGGCCTTGACGTCCGGACGGACGTTGAAGCCGACCACGATGGCGTTGTCGATCGTGGCGAGGTCGATGTCCGACTCCGTGATCGCACCGACACCGCGGTGGAGGATGCGGAGCTGGACGCTGTCGTCGACCTCGATGTCCAGGAGCGACTGCTCGAGTGCCTCGACGGCACCGGAGACGTCACCCTTGATGATGAGGTTGAGCGAGTCGACCTTGCCCTCTTCGAGTGCACGGGTGAAGTCCTCGAGCGAGATGCGCTTGCGGGCCTTGGCCAGCTGGGCGTTGCGCTCGGCGGCTTCACGCTTCTCGGCGATCTGACGTGCCGTGCGGTCCTCTTCGGTGACGAGGAACGTGTCACCGGCGCGGGGCACGGAGGACAGACCCTGCACCTGGACCGGGCGGCTCGGCGTGGCGGCCTTGACCGCGACACCGTTCTCGTCGGTCATCGCACGGACGCGGCCGTAGGCCGTGCCCGCCACGATGGCGTCGCCGACGTGCAGCGTTCCGGACTGGATGAGGACGGTAGCCACCGCACCACGGCCCTTGTCGAGCCGTGCTTCGATCGCGACGCCGCGGGCGTCCTTGTCGGGGTTCGCACGCAGGTCGAGCCCGGCGTCAGCGGTGAGCAGCACGGCGTCCAGGAGGTCCTGGATGCCGATGTTCTGCCGAGCCGAGACGTCGACGAACATGACGTCTCCGCCGTACTCCTCCGCCACCAGGTTGTACTCGGTGAGCTGCTGGCGGACCTTGGCCGGGTTCGCGCCTTCCTTGTCGATCTTGTTCACCGCGACCACGATCGGCACGTTGGCCGACTGCGCGTGGTTCAGCGCCTCGATCGTCTGGGGCATGATGCCGTCGTCCGCCGCGACCACGAGGATCGCGATGTCGGTGACCTGCGCACCACGAGCACGCATGGCCGTGAAGGCCTCGTGACCCGGGGTGTCGATGAACGTGATCGGACGCTCGATGCCCTCGTGCTCGGTGACGATCTGGTACGCACCGATGTGCTGGGTGATGCCACCGGCTTCACCCTCGACGACCTTGGAGTTCCGGATCGCGTCGAGCAGTCGCGTCTTACCGTGGTCGACGTGACCCATGACGGTCACGACGGGGGGACGGACCTGCAGGACGGAGTCGTCCTCGTCGGCGTACTCGGCATCGATGTCGATGTCGAAGCCCTCGAGGAGCTCCTTGTCCTCGTCCTCGGGCGAGACGATCTGGATCTTGTAGCCCAGCTCGTCACCGAGGACCTCGAACGTCGCTTCGTCCAGCGACTCGGTCGCGGTCGCCATCTCACCGAGGTGGAACAGCACCGTGACCAGGTTGCCGGGCATGGCGTCGATCTTGTCCGCGAAGTCCGAGATGCTCGCACCGCGACGGAGCCGGACGACCGTGTTGCCGTCGCCACGAGGGACCTGCACACCGCCGAGCGACGGGGCCTGACGCATCTCGTACTCGGCGCGCTTCGTCCGCTTCGACTTGCGGGCACGGCTCTTGCCGCCACCGCGACCGAACGCACCGGCGGTACCACCACCGGGGCCACGACCACGGCCACCGCCACCGGCGGGACGCGGGCCGCTGAAGGCCGGACGCGGGAAGCCGCCACCGGCACCGCCGCCGGCACCCGGACGGGCGCCACCGGGGCCGCCACGACCGCCCCCCTGGCCCGGGCGCTGCCCGAAGCCGTTGGGACGGTTCGCCTGACCGGGTCCACCCGGACGCGGTGCACCCGGACGCGGGACGCCGGGACGCGGGGGCTGCGGACGCGGGATGCCCGCTCCACCGGCACCAGCGGCGGGGCGCTGGCCCATGCCCTGGTTCGAGGCGAAGGGGTTGTTGCCGGGGCGCGGCGGGCGCGAGCCCATGCCCTGGTTCGACGCGTAGGGGTTGTTGCCCGGACGTGCGCCGGGCTTCGGGCCACCGGGCTTCGGACCGGCAGCGGCGGGCTTGGCACTGGAGCCGGGCTTCACCGCGTCGGTCTTCGGCTCGTCACCGGTCGAGTCGGCCGGCTGCGTGGCAGCCTGCTGCTCGGCGGCGGCCTTCTCGGCACGGGCCTTCTGTGCGGCCTCGGCCTCGGCCTGTCGCTGGGCGACGGACTTCGGTGCGGCCGGGGTCGGGACGTCCTCGGCAGCAGGTGCTGCCTGGACCTCGGGCTCCGGTGCGGGTGCCGGACGGACCGGGCCGGGGCGCGGGCCACCGGGCTTCGGCGCGCCGGACGCGGGCGTGCTGCTCTTGGCCGGCGTGCTCGGCGCCGGGGCCGAGGCTGCGGGCTTGGATGCCGGGACACCGTCCGCCTGCAGGGCGGCACGGAGCTTCCGGGCAACGGGGGGCTCGATGCTCGAGCTGGCACCCCGGACGAACTCGCCGAGCTCCTTGAGCTTCTCGAGTGCGGTCTTGCTGTCGACGCCGAGTTCGCTTGCGATCTCGTGTACGCGTGGTTTAGCCACTGTTCTCCTTCACGGGTCCCACCCCGTAAAGGGCAGGACTCAATGGATGACGGGTCTCATTTCGAGCCGCTCATCAGTTGTCCATAAGCCGTTCAGCCTGTTCTGTCATGTCCGGGCGCTCGGTCGACGCTCGTGAGAGGCCGACGATGTGGTCGAGCACCGCGGACGTGTCGGGATCGCGATCCAACCGGAGCGCACGGCGGAAAGCCCTGCGCTTGACGGCCAGATCGTAGGCATCAACGGTCGGTGTGAGCCATGCTCCCCGGCCCGGCATGACTGCCTTCGGATCCGCCACGACGCGGCCGTCGCTCAGGGCGACGACTCGGAGAAGTGAGGATCGGGAAGCGCGACGACGACTGCCGATGCACGTTCTGACGGGAACCACTCTACTCCTTGCCTCGGACGTCCGCGATCCGGCGCGCCCTTCTGGGCACGCCGGCGGCGAAATCGCCTAGTCGTCGCCGTCCAGGATGGAGTCCGGCTGGATGTCGATCCGGGCCCCGGTGAGCTTGGCGGCCAGGCGGGCGTTCTGCCCTTCCTTGCCGATCGCGAGCGACAGCTGGTAGTCCGGCACGAGTGCGCGGACGGCCTTGGTCGACGCGTCGAGCACGAAGGCGCTGGTCACCTTGGCCGGCGACAGGGCGCTCGCGACGAACGCCGACAGGTCCGGGGACCAGTCCACGATGTCGACCTTCTCGGCACCGAGCTCGTTGGTGACGGCACGCACGCGCGCGCCCAGCTCGCCGATGCAGGCACCCTTCGCGTTGACGCCGGGCTCGTTCGCCTTGACCGCGATCTTCGTGCGGTGACCGGCTTCGCGCGCGAGCGACGTGATCTCCACGACGCCCGAGGCGATCTCCGGCACCTCGAGGGCGAAGAGCTTCCGGACCAGGCCCGGGTGGGTGCGCGACACCGTGATCTGCGGGCCCTTGTTGCCGCGGGCGACGCTCGTCACGTACACGCGGATGCGCGAACCGTGCGCGTAGGACTCGCCCGGCACCTGCTCTTCGGGCGGCAGGATCGCCTCGACCGTACCGAGGTCGACCATCACCATGCGCGGGTTCGGGCCCTGCTGGACCACACCGGCGACGATGTCGCCTTCCTTGCCACGGAACTCGCCGAGGATCTTGTCGTCACCGATGTCGCGCAGGCGCTGGTTGATGACCTGCTTCGCCGCGAAGGCCGCGATGCGACCGAAGTCGCTCGGCTGGTCGACGGCTTCACCGATGACGGTGCCCTCGTCGTCGAGCTCGGGGACGTAGACACTGACCTCGCCGGACTTGCGGTCGAGCTCGACACGCGACTGCGCGTGGGCCGGCTCGCCGTTCTCTTCGGCGTGCTTCTGGTAGGCGGTCAGGATGGCAGATTCGATGATCTGGACCAGTTCGTCGAACGGGATCTCCCGCTCGCGCTCCATGAGTCGCAGGACTGCGAGATCGATCTTCACCGAGGTGCCTCCGTATTCAGATGAGTCGCTCCTGCGGATGGAACCGTCGCAGAAGTCGGCCACAAGCGTACCGCACTGCGGCTCGCGGACCCGAGCCGAGACGGACGGGAGGCCCGGTGCCAGCTGGCACCGGGCCTCCAGTCCGTCTCCTGGTGGCGACTAAATCGCGCGGACCGCGTCGAGCAGCTCGGCGACCGGCACGTCGCGGCGTTCGCCGCTGGCACGGTTCCACAACTCGACGACGCCGTCGGCGGCGCCGCGGCCGGCGACGACCACGATCGGCATGCCGAGCAGCTCGGCGTCGCGGAGCTTGACGCCGGGCGACACCTTCGGACGGTCGTCGTAGAGCACGTCGAACCGCTCGCCCTCGAGCTCGGCGACGATCGACGTCGCCAGCTCGTAGGCGACCTGGTCACGGCCGGTCGCGACGATGTGCACGTCGAACGGCGCGACGTTCTTCGGCCAGGCCAGGCCCTTGTCGTCGTTGTGCGCCTCGGCCAGGATCGCCAGGATGCGCGTCACGCCGATGCCGTACGAGCCCATCGTGACGGTCGCGAGCTTGCCGTTCTCGTCCTGCACCTTGAGCCCAAGGGCCTCGGCGTACTTGCGGCCGAGCTGGAAGACGTGCCCGATCTCCATGCCGCGGTCGGTCTCGAGCGGACCCGAGCCGTCGGGCGACGGGTCCCCCGCGCGGACGTCGGAGACCTCGGCGACACCGTCGGCCACGAAGTCACGGCCGGCGACCAGGCCCGAGACGTGCACGCCGCGCTCGTTGGCGCCGGTGACCCAGGCCGTGCCGTCGACCACGCGCGGGTCGACGAAGTACCGGATGCCCGTGGCGCTGTCGGCGCCGAGGACCTGCGGGCCGATGTAGCCCTTGACCAGGCCCTTGTGCTTCTTGAAGTCGTCGTCGCCTGCGGCTTCGACCTCGGCCGGGGCGAACGCCACCTCGGCGCGCTTCAGGTCGACGTCGCGGTCACCGGGGAGCCCGACGACCACGACCTCGCGCGTGCCGTCCAGGTGGGTGAGGGCGAGGACGACGTTCTTCAGCGTGTCCGCAGCGGTCCACGGCACGCCGTCGCGCGGGGCGACCTCGTTCGCGTGGGCGACGAGCGTGTCGATCGTCGGGGTGTCCGACGACGGCAGGAGCACCGCGTCGGGCTGCCCCTCGATCGGCAGCGACGCGGGCACGGGCGTGACGTAGGCCTCGACGTTCGCCGCGTAGCCGTTGGCGCTGCGGACGAAGGTGTCCTCGCCCACGGCGATCGGGTGCAGGAACTCCTCCGACTTGGAGCCGCCCATCGCGCCGGCGTCCGCCTTGACGATGACGTACTCGAGGCCGAGGCGGGCGAAGATCTTCTCGTACGCGTCGCGCATGACCTGGTAGCTGCGCTCGAGGCCCTCGTCGGTGAGGTCGAACGAGTACGCGTCCTTCATGGTGAACTCGCGACCGCGCAGCAGCCCCGCGCGCGGGCGTGCCTCGTCGCGGTACTTGTCCTGGATCTGGAACAGCGTGACGGGGAGGTCCTTGTACGACGAGTACAGGTCCTTCACCAGGAGCGCGAACATCTCTTCGTGCGTGGGGGCGAGCAGGTAGTCGGAACCCTTACGGTCCTGCAGGCGGAACATGCCGTCGCCGTACTCGGTCCAGCGGTTCGTCGCCTCGTACGGCTCGCGCGGCAGCAGCGCCGGCAGGAGCACTTCCTGCGCACCCGCGGCGACCATCTCGTCGCGGATGATCCCCTCGATCTTGGCGCGCACCCGGAGACCGAGCGGCAGCCAGGCGAAGATCCCCGGGGACTGGCGACGGACGTACCCGGCGCGGACGAGCAGCTTGTGGCTCGTCACCTCGGCGTCGGAGGGGTCGTCGCGGAGCGTACGGAGGAACAGATGCGAAAGCCGTGTGACCACGGGGGTCAGCCTAGCGGCGTGCGCCGACGGCGCGGCACGGGCGGGCGCGCACCGTGCGAGGTTCGCCGCACGGTGCAAGGTCCGGGCGGGCGGGCACCGTGCGAGGTTCGCCGCACGGTGCGGCGCAAGCCGCATCGTGCGGTGTCACAAGCGCGCACCGGACTGCTGACCCGTCACGGGTTCGCGAAGTCCGCACGGTGCGGACGGGACGCCCGGTGCGAGGCCGCCACGGGCCTCCCGTCACGGGTTCGCGAAGTCCGCACGGTGCGGACGGGACGCTCGGTGCCAGGCCGCCACGGGCCTCCCGTCCGGCACGCCGCGACGCTCGCCGCGCGCGGGCGCGCACCGTGCGAGCTTCGCCGAGCGGAGCGGCCTCAGCCGCACCGTGCCGCCCGCTGACCCCGCACCGAGCCGTCAACCCGGCACAGAGTGGCGGAATCCGCACCGTGCCGGAGCGCGACCTACGGGGTGGTGATGACCTCGGGGCTGCCGAGCGCGGCCTCCGGACCCATCTCGTCGGCGATGCGGTTCGCCTCGGCGATGAGGGTCTGCACGATCTCGTGCTCCGGCACCGTCTTGACGACCTTGCCCTTGACGAAGATCTGGCCCTTGCCGTTGCCCGACGCCACGCCGAGGTCGGCCTCGCGCGCCTCGCCCGGGCCGTTCACGACGCAGCCCATGACGGCGACGCGCAGGGGGACGGACATGCCCTCGAGCCCCTTCGTGACGTCGTTCGCCAGCTGGTAGACGTCGACCTGGGCCCGGCCGCAGCTCGGGCACGAGACGATCTCGAGCTTGCGCTCGCGCAGGTTGAGCGACTGCAGGATCTGCAGGCCGACCTTCACCTCTTGCGCGGGCGGCGCGGACAGGGACACGCGGATGGTGTCGCCGATGCCCTCGGCCAGCAGGATGCCGAACGCGGTGGCGCTCTTGATGGTGCCCTGGAACTCGGGGCCTGCCTCGGTCACACCGAGGTGCAGCGGCCAGTCACCGGCGGCGGCGAGCTGGCGGTAGGCCTTGACCATGACGATCGGGTCGTTGTGCTTGACCGAGATCTTGAAGTCGTGGAAGTCGTGCTCCTCGAACAGGCTGGCTTCCCACACGGCGGACTCGACGAGCGCCTCGGGTGTGGCCTTGCCGTACTTCTGCAGCAGGCTCGGCTCGAGCGACCCGGCGTTGACGCCGATGCGGAGCGACACGCCTGCGGCCTTCGCCGCGGCGGCGATCGCACCGACCTGGTCGTCGAACTTGCGGATGTTGCCCGGGTTCACGCGGACCGCGGCGCAGCCGGCGTCGATCGCCTGGAACACGTACTTCGGCTGGAAGTGGATGTCGGCGATGACCGGGATCTGCGACTTCTTCGCGATGATCGGCAGCGCGTCGGCGTCTTCCTGCGTCGGCACGGCGACCCGGACGATGTCGCAGCCCGAGGCCGTGAGCTCGGCGATCTGCTGCAGCGTCGCGTTGATGTTCGTCGTCGGGGTCGTGGTCATCGACTGCACGGACACCGGAGCATCGCCGCCCACGAGCACCTTGCCGACCCGGATCTGGCGCGACTTGCGTCGGGGGGCGAGGGTTTCGGGCGACTTGGGCATACCGAGGTTCACAGCGGGCACGTGAGCACTCTACGCGCTCGCTCCGACCGTCCCGGCCCGGTCACACCGGACGCTCAGAGCCGGGCGGCGCTGTCCACCACGGTGATGAGCGGCGCGTACAGCCGCATCGCGTCGAGCGCCCGCTCGTGGTCCGCGTCGCTCGCCCCGGCGCAGGCGTCCGCGACGACCGTCACGGTCGCGCCGGCGTCCGCCGCCGCCAGGGCGGTCGACAGCACGCAGCAGTCGGTCGACACCCCCGTGAGCACCAGGTGCGGGTGGTCACCGACGACTGCCTGGAGGCCCGTCCCCCACTTGCCGAACGTCGGCTCGGTCACGACGGGGTCGTTCCGGTCCCCTGCCGCACTCGCGAAGGGCTCGGTCAGCACGTACAGCGGGTCGGCGTCCGGCACGAGGGCGAAGGGCCACTCGCGGTAGTACGGCACCCAGGCGCCCTGCGGGCGCTGGGGTGCGACGAACCGGGTGAACACCGTGCGTCCGGTGAAGCGGGGCAGCAGGCGCTCGATGCCGACTCCGGCGTGGTCGTACCGCGGCGCGGCCCACGGGGACTCCCCCGTGAAGACCTGCTGCATGTCGATGACGACGAGCCAGGCGTCGTCGGGGACGATCGTGCTCACCGCTGTGCTTCCTGTCGTCGCACGGAGCCCCGGGCGAACAGCAGGGTGCCGAGGAACCCGACGACGAGCGCGACCAGCACGCCGAGGTTCGCGTAGGCCCAGGCGCCGTCGCGTCCGCCGAGGCCGAACGGTCCGAGCAGGTAGCCCTGCCACGACAGCCACGCCGGTGACGCCAGCGTGACGAGGCCCCACCCGAGCGCCGTGCCGACCGCGACCAGGGCGATCGCGCCCCACCGGACGTCGCCGTAGCGGCCGCGACGTTCGTCGAGTTCGGATTCCGCGTAGGCCGTGCGCCGGAGCAGGACGTCGGCGACGAAGATGCCGGCCCAGGCGGCGATCGGGACGCCGAGGGTGATGAGGAACGCCTGGAACGGGCCGACGAAGTCCGTCGCGAAGAAGGCGATGTAGATCGCACCCGCCACCATGAACACGCCGTCCACTCCGGCGGCGACCGGCCGTGGGATCTTCACGCCGACGCTCAGCAGCGCGAGGCCCGACGAGTAGATGTCGAGCACCGCGCCGCCGACGAGCCCGAGGATCGCGACGAGGGCGAACGGGATGAGGAACCACACCGGCAGGATCGACGTGAGGGCACCGATCGGGTCGGCACCGATCGCGGCGTTCAGGTCCGGCGACGAACCGGCGAGCAGGACACCGAAGACCACGAGGACGGCCGGTGCGAGCGCCCCGCCGAAGGTCGTCCACCCGACGACTCCCCCGGTGGACGACGACCGCGGCAGGTACCGCGAGTAGTCGGCAGCGGCGTTCACCCAGCCGAGGCCGAACCCGGTCATCACCAGGACGAGTGCTCCGATGAACTGCTGGCTGCTGCCCGTCGGCAGCGCGGCGATCGCGCCGAAGTCGATGGACGGCACCGCGAGCACCACGTAGACGACCGTCAGCACAGCGGTGATCACCGTGATCCAGGTCTGCAGGCGCATGATGACGTCGAAGCCCGCGACGCCGGCCCCGACCACGAGCGCGGCGACCACGACGAGGGCGACGACCTTCGTCAGCACCCCGCCGTCCCAGCCGAGCTCGGTGAAGACCGTCGAGGTCGCGAGGACCGCCAGCGCGGCGAGGGCGGTCTCCCACCCGACGGTGAGGATCCAGCTGAGGAACGAGGGCACCCGGTTGCCGCGGACCCCGAAGGCCGCACGGCTCAGCACCATCGTCGGCGCCGACCCGCGTTTGCCGGCGATGGCGACGACGCCGCACAGCAGGAACGAGAACACCACCCCGACGACCGAGACGATGGTGGCCTGCCAGAACGAGATCCCGAACCCGACGACGAACGATCCGTAGGCGATGCCGAGGACGGAGATGTTCGCCGCGAACCACGGCCAGAACAGTCCCCGCGGGGTGCCCTTGCGGTCGGACTCGGCGATGACGTCGAGACCCTGCCGCTCGACGGTGCGGACCTCGGGCGCGGCGGTGGTGGGCCCGGAGTTCGTGGGCGCTGTGCTCATCCGCTGAGCGTAGCGCCGCAGCGACTACCCGAACAGGTTCACGGGCCGCACGATGTCGGCGTAGATCAGCAGCGCGCTCATCCCCGCCAACAGCACCACGACGACCATCGTGAGCGGCATCGTCTTCGCCAGGTCGATGGGGCCCGGGTCCGCCTTGCCGACGAGCTTGAAGGACCGTCGCTTGATCGCCTCCCACAGGGCGCCGGCGATGTGCCCGCCGTCGAGCGGCAGCAGCGGCACCATGTTCAGCACGAACAGGCCGATGTTCAGCGAGGCCAGCAGCCCGAGGATCGTGTACGCCTTGTCGACCACCGGCACGCCGCTCATCGACGAGACCTCGCCGATCGCTCGGCCGACACCGACGACCGACACGGGGCTGTCCTGCGACCGCTCCTGCGCGCCGAACGCCGCGTTCCAGACGGCGACCAGCCGCTGCGGCAGGTCGATGATCAGGTGCGCCGACGCGGAGATCTGCGAACCCGTCGCGGGCAGCACCTCGGCCGGCGACTGCCGCACGAGCGACTGCCCGATGCTGACGCCGACCACACCGACCCGCTGGGTCTTCGTCGTGCCGTCGTCGTTCGTGACGACCTTGCCCTCGGCGTCGTAGACGTCGCGGGTGGCGGTCGTCGGGGTGATCTCGAGCGTCTTCCGGGCACCGTCACGCTCGACGACGACCGTCACCTGCTCGCCGGCCGACTTCTGGAAGACCTCGGAGACGCGCGCGATGGTCGGGTCCTGCTCACCGTTCACCGAGAGCACGACGTCGCCCGACGCGATGCCGGCCTGCTTCGCCGGCGACTCCGCATCGGCCGAGGTGCACTCGGTCGTCTGGCTGGTCGGCAGGACGCAGTCGACGCTCGACGTGAACGTCGTGGTCGGCGACCCGAAGCCGCACAGCAACACGCCGAACAGCACGATCCCGATCACCAGGTTCATCGCGGGTCCAGCGACCATCACGATGATGCGCTTCCACGGGGTGAGCCGGTAGAAGGCACGGGAGTCGTCGCCGCCGGAGTCCGCGATCTGCTCCGCGCTGGCCTGGCGGGCATCCTGCACGAACGCGCCGTACATGCCGGTGTTCGTGATCGCACTCGGGCGGCCGGAGGCACGCGGCTTGAGCATGCCGACCATCGAGATGTAGCCGCCGAGCAGGATCGGGCGGATGCCGTACTCGGTCTCACCCCGCTTGAACGACCACATGGCCTTGCCGAACCCCAGCGAGTACTGCGTCACCTTGACGTTGAACAGCTTCGCGAAGGACAGGTGCCCCAGCTCGTGGAGTCCGATCGAGACCAGCAGGCCGATGATGAAGACGACCACGCCGAGGACGAAGAGCAGGACGGATTCGACGGTCACCGGGAAAGGGTACGGGACGCTTGCCATGACGGAGCCGAGCGCCGTCTGAGAGGTGGGACGGGCCTCTCCCCACCGGCACGGCCGTCCCGCCGCTGGCGCGTCGCGCCGGAACCGGCGGTGTGGGCCCAGTCCGTCACGTGGTGACCATGCAACCGACGGGAGGCGCGGATCGCGTCAGCGGGTCAGCGCGCGGTCCGCCGCGGCGCGGGCCCAGTGCTCCGCAGCGAGCACGCCGTCGAGTGACGGCTCCCCCGCGGTGTGCTCCTCGACGACGCGCTCGACCGTGTCGACGATGTCGAGGAAGCCGATGGCACCCGCGTGGAACGCGGCCACGGCCTGCTCGTTCGCCGCGTTGAAGACGGCCGGGAAGGTCCCGCCGAGCTCACCGACACGCTTCGCGAGGGCGACGGCGCCGAACGCGTCGGCGTCGAGCGGCTCGAAGGTCCAGGTGCTCGCCGTGGTCCAGTCGAGCGGCACACCGACCCCGGGCACGCGGTCCGGCCACGCCAGGCCGAGCGCGATCGGCAGACGCATGTCCGGCGGCGAGGCCTGCGCGATGGTGGAGCCGTCGACGAACTCGACCATCGAGTGCGCGATCGACTGCGCGTGCACCGTGACCTCGATGCGGTCGTACGGCACGCCGAAGAGCAGGTGCGCCTCGATGACCTCGAGTCCCTTGTTGACGAGCGTGGCGGAGTTCGTCGTGACGACGAGGCCCATGTCCCACGTGGGGTGCGCCAGCGCCTGCGCCGGGGTGACGTCGCGGAGCTGCTCGCGGGTGCGGCCGCGGAACGGACCGCCGCTCGCCGTCAGGACGAGCCGCTGCACCTCGGTGTCGGCACCGGAGCGAAGCGCCTGCGCGATCGCCGAGTGCTCGCTGTCCACCGGGACGATCTGGCCCGGCGCTGCGGCCTGCTGCACCAGGGAACCGCCCACGATGAGGCTCTCCTTGTTGGCCAGCGCCAGGGTGGCACCGGTATCGAGCACCGCGAGCGTCGGCCCGAGGCCGACCGACCCCGTGATGCCGTTCAGGACGACGTCGGCCTCGACGCTTCGGACGAGCCGCTCGGAGTCCTGCGCCCCGAACGCCGTGTCGCGGACGCCGAACCGCGCGGCCTGTTCGACGACGAGGTCACGGTTGCTGCCGGCGGTCAGACCGACGACCTCGAACCGGTCCGGGTTGCGGGCGACGACGTCGAGCGCCTGCGTGCCGATCGAGCCGGTGCTGCCGAGGACGACGATGCGGCGTTTCTCAAGGGTGTCCACGGCACACAGCCTATCTGCGCCCTCGAGGCGCGCAGTATGTTGCACACCGCACTTCACTGTCGCTATGGTGACGACGCAACCTCAGGAGGGGATGAATGATGTCGATGAAGAACACAGTTGCCGCTGCCGTGATCGTGGTGTTGGGGATCGGAGCGCTGCCGACGGCAGCGAACGCAACGACTCCCGCGCCGACCACACTCGCGGTACTGACCGATCTGCGGGGGACCCAGTCACACGCGGAGATCGATGCCGTGATGCAGGGCGCAGCTCCAGTCGAGGCCCTGGCCGATCCAGACACCGGAGACATCCTCGCGGCGATGAGCGTTCGATCGCGTGCGCTCACACCGGTGGGACCCGGATGCTCCGCCACCAGCGCATGCATGCTGCGTTCGTCGGGCGGGCCGTACGGCTTGACCGGTACCGGA
This sequence comes from Curtobacterium sp. PhB172, assembly GCF_003752545.1. NCBI lineage: Bacteria > Bacillati > Actinomycetota > Actinomycetes > Micrococcales > Microbacteriaceae > Curtobacterium > Curtobacterium sp. PhB172. Next base: position 243,052 of record NZ_RKIF01000006.1, on the reverse strand, counting down.
ACGAAGACCGGCACATGGAGGGGGGTCACCGGCGTGAAGTCCGGAGATCGACGGACGAGTTTCTGGGCATCGAACGGGATGGCCTACGAGTATCGAGCAGGTGCCTCGGTGACGTGGACGAAAGCTGTCACGGTCACCAAGGTGAGCCGCTGACTGCTGTCGTAGGACGGAAGAGGCCGACCACTGTTGTCAGTGGTCGGCCTCTTCACGTCGTGTCGACTTCGGCGCTCAGCCCTTGGCGAGGATGTCGACCACGAAGACGAGGGTGGCGTTCTTCGGGATGCCTGAACCTTCTCGAGGAGTCGCGCCGTAGGCGTCCTCCGGCGTGGCGACGATCAGCACCTGGGAGCCGACCTTCTGGCCGACGAGGCCCGTGACGAAGCCCTTGATGAGTGCGCTCTCGGAGACCGTGAAGGTCGTCGGGGCGCCCTTCGACCACGAGGAGTCGAACTCCTTGCCGGTGTCGTAGACGACGCCCTTGTACTGCACGAGGGCGGTGTCGCCGTCGGCAATCGCGGCGCCGTTGCCCTGCTTGAGGACCTCGACCGTCGTCTTCGTCGGGGCCTTCACGCCGTCGGGGATCGTGATCTCCGGCTCGCCGCTCGACTTGTCCGTGACCGTCGGCAGTGCCGGGTCCTGGTCCTTCGGGGTGCCGTTCGCCTTGGTGGGGGTCTGCGCGACGACGTCGGCGACGACCACGATCTCGCCACCGGTGTTGAAGCCGAGTGCCGACGACTGGCCCACGGCGGCCACACGGTCGCCGACCTTCGAGCAGGCGAGCAGGGCTCCGAAGCCCGAGCCGCCGACGGACAGGACCTGCGGGTTGCCCTCGTCGAAGCCGACGGTGCCGAGCTTCTTTGCGTCCTTGGCCTCGTAGACCGTGTAGGACACCTGGGCGTAGTCGCCCTCGTCGAGCGACGCGCCCTTGCCGGACACGAGCTTCGTGGCCTGCGGCTTCTTCGCCGAGAGGCCGGCCGTGAACTTCACCGTCGGGGCCTTCGTGCCGCCGAACGAGCCGGTCGCGCGGATCGCGTCGGAGGACTTGCCGGGGTCCGGGCAGGACGTGATCGCCGAGGCGGTCGCGCTGGCGGTCGGGGTCGGCGAGGCCGTGGCCCCGTCCGAGCCGGAGCCGGAGCAGGCGGCGAGTCCCAGCACGACGGCGGGGACGAGGGCGATCGGGAGCAGGCGCAGACGCTTCACGGGAACCTAGTCTGCCCCACCCGTTGAAGAGTCCCCTGCCAATGTCGCAGCACGGACGACGGTCTCGGCCTCGTGGTGCACCGGGAACGACACCGACCGGGCGATGAAGCACAGCTGGTTGGCCGTGGCGTGGGCGGCTTCGGCGTCGGCGACCCGGTCCGCCTCGAGGATCGTCACGACCGGGTGCAGCGTCGACCCGGTGAGCTCGCCCGAGCCGTCGCGGTTCAGGTTCAGCGATGCCGTGGCCGTGTCGCGGTAGTCGACGACGGTGAAGCCCTGGGTCACCGCGACGTGCAGGTAGCTGAGCATGTGGCACTGGGCCAACGCGGCGACGACGAGTTCCTCCGGGTTCCAGCGGTCGCGGTCACCGCGGAACGTTGGGTCGGCCGAGCCGGCCACGTCGGGCTTGCCGACCGCCGAGACGACGTGGTCGCGCCCGTAGTCGCGGTAGCCGGAGGTACCGGTGCCGCGGTCTCCCGTCCAGCTGACGGAGACCTCGTAGGTGTGGTCCTGCACGGGTGCTGCCCCTTCGTCGGCGTCACTGGCGGTCGTCCGCCCTGGCTAGCATGGCGGCATGACGGTGAGCCACGAAGTCCGCACTGATCGCCATCCTCTCACCGCCGACGGGTCGGTCGAACTCGCGGTCCTCGACCGGTCGGGGTTCGACGAGAGCCGGCACATCGGCGCCGGGGTCGTGGTCGACTCCGCAGGTGCCGTGGTCGACTCGGTCGGCGACGTCGCCGCCAGCATCTACCCGCGCTCGACGATGAAGCCGTTCCAGGCCCTGGCCGTCCGCCGCGCCGGTGCCCGGTTCTCCGACGAGGAACTCGTCCTGACCACCGCGAGCCACGCCGGAACCCCCGCGCACCAGGCCCTCGCGCTGCACATGCTCGAGTCGTTCGACCACGTCGAAGCCGACCTCGGATGCCCGCCGGACATGCCCTTCGACCGAGCCACCGGACGGACGATGGACGGCCCCCGGCGCCTGGCGATGAACTGCTCGGGCAAGCACGCCGGCATGCTCGCCGCCTGCCGCGTCAACGGGTGGGACGAGGCGACGTACCTGGACATCGAGCACCCGATGCAGCAGCGCGTCCGCTCGGTCGTCGAGGAGTACACGCACGAGACGGTCGACCTGGTCGGCACCGACGGCTGCGGGGCTCCCGTGTTCCCGCTCACGCTGACCGCACTGGCACGCGGCTTCGCCGGTGTCGTCGCTCGGGCCGACGACGACTCCGCGGCGCTGACCGACGCCGTGCTGGCGCACCCGTGGGCGATCGACGGGGTCGGGCGGGCCAACACCGTCACGATCGAGCGGCTGCAGGTCCTGGCGAAGCTCGGTGCCGAGGGCGTCATGGTGATGGGGCTGCCCGGTGGGGCCGCGGTCGCGGTGAAGGTGCTGGACGGGTCGCAGCGTGCAGGCACGCTCGCAGCGCTGACCCTGCTGCAGCGGAACGGGCTGGTGGGTGCCGACGGCGTGGCCGACGTCCTGGCCGCGACGGGTGAGCAGGTTCTCGGCGGTGGCGTGCCGGTCGGCGCGGTCCGGGTCGGCTCCGGCTTGCGCTGAGGCCGTCACCCGACGAGCTCCGGGAGCACCGGGAGCACCGGTCTGAGCGTGACACCGCGTCGGTCGGGTGGACGACGCGCGGTGCAGCCGTAGCGGGTGACCTCGACCGCGGCGTCCCACAGCCGTGGCATCGCGCCGAGGCCCGGGACGAGCACGACCGTGCCGCTCGGACGTCCGGAGCGGTCGAGGCGGGCGAGCACCGCCGTGCCGTCGGGTAGGGCCGTACCGTTGGGTAGGGCCGCGCCGGTGGGCAGCGCCGCGGCGTCCCCAGCGACAGTTCCGAGTGTGCCGGCTGCGCGGAGGTCGTCCCACGGATCGGCGGTGGCGCGGAGCTGTTCGGCGATCGCCTGGAACACCGCGGCGGCGAGTGCCCCGGTGCCGACGACCACGACGTGACCGGCCGCGTGAGTCTCCCACGGGACACCGTCCGGGCCGTGGCCGAGCAGGAGCCGTCCGGATCCGCTCGGACAGCGGGGCTCGACCGCCGCGGCGGAGTAGTCGCCGGCCAGCGACTCCGGTTCGCGGGGCCCGCCTGCGCCGGACCGGTGCAGCAGGACGTCGAGCACCGCGCAGCACCCGGCGGCTGCGAACACCACCGCACGCGAAGCACCGTCGAGGGGCGCGAACACCCCGGCGAGGACGAGCATGACGGCGGTCCCGACCAGGACGCACCGAGCAGCGAACGGGGTCATGCCTCCATCGCAGCAGGACGGCGGCGTCTCCGGGGCGCCGACGACCGATCTGTGGAGAAGTCCGGCAGCGCTACTGCACGAGGAAGAACTGCTCGCCGATGTCCACCCGAGCCCCGCGCTCCACGCGGTACCGACGACCGGGCTCGCAGCGACGGATCGAACCGTCGATGTGGCGGACGACGGTGCCGTTGCCGGAGAACCGGTCGGACACCCACAGGTCGTCACCGTCGCGGCCGAGCTCGAGGTGGGTCTTCGACACCGACTTGCCCGGGTCGTGGACGGTCAGCAGGTCGTCGTAGCGCTCCCCCGGCTGGGGACGAGGCAGACGACCGAGCAGGCCGGTGCCGTGCACCCCGAACCGCTCGCCCGTGCTGAAGTGCAGCAGGAACGGCGCGCGCGTCGGGGTCTTCGAGACGATGCGGGTCTCGTCGACGTCCTCGTCGAGCTCGTCGGCGTCCGCACTGGCCTCGGGACGGTCCGACGGCGGGAGCGGGAGCTCGGGTGCCGTCGCCCCGGGGACCGGAGGCAGCGGCGCGGCGAGCGGGGCCTGCGCCGGCGGGGCCCAGGACCGGTCGGGGTCCTGCGGTTCTCCGTGCGGTGCCGCGTCCCCGGGCTCGGTCGGCTCGGTCACCGGCGCCGCGTGTGCGCCGCGGGGACGGCCACCCGGGCGCGAGGCCTCGCTGTCCGGCAGGGCCGACTCGTCATCGGCGACGGTCTCGTCGGACCCAGTCTCGTCGGACCCGGTCTCGTCGGACCCGGTCTCGTCGCTCGTGATCTGGTCGTCCGCGGGCGCATCGACCGGGATCTCGTCGTCCGGCACGTCGGTCGACGACGACCCGCCGGCGCCGGCCGACTCCACACCGGAGTGCTCGGTCGCCCAGTCCGGACGCGCCATCGGCAGCGGCACGACCGGTCCGGTGAACGCGGCGGTCACGGCGGGGCGGACTGCTCCGCACTCGCCGCAGAAGATGTCGTCGGGCTCGAGGCGGTTGCCGCAGACGTGGCAGATGGTCGTGGCGTGCATGCCCGGCGTGACGAGCGGCGCGGGCCGAGGCGGTCGGCGGTCGATCAGGGGCTCGACGACGGCGGTGTCCCCCGGCTGCGGCGGCGACACGACGGGCGCGGCGGCGGTCGGTTCGTCGAGTACACCGTCCTGTACGGGCTCGCCGGAGCGGGTGGACGACGTGTCGTCGGCGTCGTCGGACTCGACGTGCACGGGCGCGTCGACCGTCGCGTGCGGGGACGCCGCGGTGTCGTCGGGCGTGTCGTCAGCGGCGGCCGGTGCACTCGGGACCGGCGGGACGACAGGAGCGGACTCGGCTCCGGACGCGAGCTGCGCGGCCTCGGTGGTGGCACCGCGGCCGACCCACCAGGACGGTCCGGCCGGCGCCGCGGTCGGGGCCGGAGCGACCGGCGGCGCCCACACGGGTGCCGGCGCCTCGTCAGCACCAGGCGGGGTCGCGGGACGGTCCTCGACAGGAGCCAGCCGGGTCCGCTCGGGGTCGTCGGCGAGGGCGTCTGCGGGCTCGGAGCGGTAGGCGTCCGGGTCCAGTGGCGGTTCGTCCGGGGCAGGGACGGCGTCGGGCTGCGCGGCCGCGTTCGACCAGTCGCCGAGGCCGGAGCCCGCACCGTGCACGTGCGACGGCGCCTCGCGCGGGGCGAGGTCGTCGGGGCGTTGGACCGGCACCGCGGGCGGCGGTTCGGTGCTGCGGCGGTCGGCACCGGTCAGCCAGGCGCGGGTGGCTGGGTCGAGGGTCGACTCGGGCAACCATGCGTCAGCCGCAGGGTCGGAGCGACGTCCGTGGGAGTCGGGCTGCTGCAGGGGCGGTGGCGGCGCCTGCTCGACGGGGGTCGGAGCGACCGGCCGGCGGCTCGCTCCGGCGGTCACCGCGCGTCCGCACTCACCGCAGAAGATCGCCCCCTCCGGGAGCATCGATCCACAGTGTTCGCATCTGATCACGGTCTGCCTCTGTCCTCACTCGGCCGTCCACGACGCTCGTCAGGCCTCCGGCCATCGTAGTCACCGCGTCTCGCCGAGCCCTGACCGGTGGTCGCGCGCGGTCGTTCGGGTCCGCGCAGGGACCGGAGCGACACAGCGGTGCGGAACCGCTCACGGCGCGTCCGACCGGCGCGCAGGGTCCCCACCGCGTCGTCCGTCGCCGACCACATCCGGTCGGCGGCGGCCTGGTCGACGTCGCTCGGTCCGAACACCGCCCGGTCGGCGAGGGCGGCCAGTCCGGTCCCGCCCTCACCCGGAGCACCGGCCACGGTCTCGCGTCGCGTGGCCGATCCGGCCACGTCGTGTCCACGGTCGAGGAGCGCATCGCGGTACTCGTCCCAGGCCCCGACGATGCGACCGCGCGGCGTCGGAGCACGACGCCGCCGACGGCGGCGGACCCGCTTCAGCAGGACGATCACCCCGAACGGCAGGAGCACGAGGGCGATCAGCCCCAGTGCACCGAGCACCCACGGCAGCGCTGCCAGCAGGATCTGCAACCACAGCGGCTGCACGGGCGGCGTGTTCCGATCGCTCTGCGGCGGCGCCTGCTGGTCCTGGTCCTGCTGGTCGACGGGAGGCGGCGGCACGACGGTCTCGGGACGGGTCACCGGCTGCGGCGTCTGCTGCTGCTCGTTCGGGATCTCGCGGACACTCGGGTTGGGGTTGAGCATCACCCACCCCCACTGCGCGGTGTCGACCTCGATGCGCGCGGTGACGTCCGAGCCGCGGAACGTCGTGGTGCCGCCGCTCACCGACGCCCCGCCGGACCCCGAGTCGCCGCCCGCAGTGAAGCCCATGACCACCCGTGCCGGGAACCCGAGCTCGTCGGCCATCAGCGCTGCGGCGGCGGCGTACTGCTCCTGGTCGCCGATCATCAGCGGCGACGTCAGGAGCTCCTGGATGCGGTCGGCGCCGTGCCCCGAACGGCTCATCCGGTCGTCACCGACGCCGTGGCTGACGTACCCGTTGCGCTTGAGCGCCTGGATCACCGCGACGAGCTTCGCACCCGACGCCGCATCGGCGTCGGTCGTCGCCTCGACCGTCTCGCGGACGGCGTCCGGCACCTCGCGCGCCGTCGGGACCGCGGCACTGCCCGGGCGGGCGGCTGCGAGCTGCTCGTCCGTCGGCTGGTCGGGGACCACGGCGGTCAGGTCGTAGGAAGTGCCTTCGCGGACACCGCCGACCACGGCGCCCGTCTGCGTCGAGCCGTTGTAGAAGAAGGACCCGCGCTCGTCGTCAGCGTCGGTCCCGGTGAAGTCGACGCGCTCCAGGTCCCCCACCGTCGGCAGCCAGACCCCGTTGTAGCCGTCGACGGTCACCCCGACGCGCACCGTGGTGCCGTCCACGCCACGGACGTCGACCGACGTCGGCACCCGCTCGAACGTCCCCGACGACGAGGAGCCGTCCGACCCGCCGACGCGGTAGACCACGCCGTCGTAGGTGTCGAGCGTCGCGATGCGCACGAACCCGTTTTCCGGCAGTCCGGTGACCCGGAGCTGTGCGGTGTCCGCCGCGCTCTGCTCTTCGTACGCGCGGAAGCCGCTCAGCGGGCTGACGTAGTCGCGAGGGTCGAACGGCTTGACGACGTCCGTCCGGGCCACGGTGCGCTCGTTCGCCGGCGGTGCGACCAGCCCGAGCCCCGTCGCGACGACGGCCGCCGCCACGATCGTCCCCGTGCCGACGAGCGCCGGGCGGACGACCGACCGGGCGATCGGTACCGACGACCCGATCGTGGTCGCCACGGCGACCGCGCGACGGGCGTGCCGCACCGTCAGCGCCCACACGAGCGCGACGGCGACGAGCACGACGGCCGTCACGATCGACGTGTCCAGCCGACTCGGCCCGACGACCACCCCGATCGCGAACAGCACCAGTGCCGGGATGCTCGCGAGTTCCTGCCTGGAGGCCCGGGTCGCCACGCTCACGGCCGTCACCGTGGCGACGAGGAGCGTCACGAAGTACGGCACGAGGAGCGCCTCGTACGAGCCGACCGGCAGGCTGATGGTCACCAGCTGCTTCCATCCCAGCGCGACGCCGGCGAACAGCGCGAGCAGGCCCGGGCCCGTCGGCAGGACCCCGTTGGCCTGACCGGGCACGGCGGCGGGCACACCGGCGAGCGTGAACGCCGCCACCGTCGCGACCGCCACCACGACCAGCGGCAGCCGCAGGACCGCGCCGACGAGGGCGACGAGCGTGCCGAACGCTATCGCGGTCACCGCCGCGACGATCATCGAGTCGTCGCGGTAGACCGGCCACCACGACACACTCGCGACCGCGAGCAGGAGCCACACGACGAGGGTCCCGCCGGCCAGACGGAACGGTACGAGCCGCCGGGCATCGCGGCGATCGGAACGCCGGGTCGACCGACGGGCACGCTCCGCGGGCGGCGTCGGCGCGGCCACCGGAGGGGCGCTCACGCGGCGGCCGATCGGTGCAGGGCGTGCCGGAGGTCGTCCAGGTAGCCGATGGTCATCACGGTCAGGCCCGCGACCCGCAGGAACCGTGGCTGTGCTTCGGGCTCGCAGATCACCGCGACGACCTCGACCCCGACGGGGAAGCGCGTCGCCGCGAGCCGGAGCGCCGGCAGTCCGATCGTCGAACCGACGACCAGGAACGCCACCGAGATGCCCTCGGTGTCGCTGCCGACGATCCGGGAGACCTCGGCGATGGGCAGGCAAGCATCGGCGAGTCCGACCGAGGCGAAGTCGTCGAGCAGTCGCGTCGGGGTGACCGTCGGCAGGGTCCGCACCGCGTAGACGGCACGCTTCGCGAACTCCGGGGTGCGTTCCGACACCACGACCGAGACCTCTCGGCCGTCGCGGATCGCACGAGCACCGAGCGAGGCCGCAGCGCTCACCGCGAGCTCGAACTCCTCGTCGTCCCCGAACTCCGACCGGGCGATGCCCAGCGCCACGACCAGGTGCGAGCGGCGCGTGTCCTCGAACTGGCGCACCATCAGCGCGCCCGACTTCGCCGTCGACTTCCAGTGGATGGTGCGGGGGTCGTCACCCGGCATGTACTCGCGGATGGCGTGGAACGCGATGTCGGCCGGCGACAGGTCGGTGGTCGCCTGCCCCTCGAGGTCACGCACCAGGCCGGTGCTCGTCGACGGGATCGCGATCGTGCGCGGGTGCACGATGACCTGTTCGCGTGCGGTCCAGACGACCTCGCGACGGACGAGACCGACGGGGTCGGCGCGGACACCGGTGACCGGCCCCACATCGAGCACGCCGCGGCGCACGGTCGGCACGGGCACCAGCTGCTCGAACGTGCCGTGCGCGCCGATCGCCGGGATCGCGACGTCGACGAGACCCGGGCCGACCGGCACCTCGACCGTCGTCGGCACCGAGGGCAGACGCGTCGGGTTCTCCGCCGTGACCACCACACCGGCCTCGTCACCGACCGCCACACGGTGCTGCGGCAGGCGCATCCGGATCACCAGCCGCGTGCGACCGATGAGCGCGATCGCGGCGACGACGACGAGCACCGCTCCCGCGAACCCGACGACGACGATCTCCCGCAGGCCGAACCGGTAGCCGGCCACGAACGCGACGAGCGTGAGGGCCGCGACCGTCCACCCGAGCCCGGTGACGACGGACGAGACCTCGCCCCAGGAACGCTTGACGAGCCTCCAGGCCGTTGCCCACACCCGGACGATCCCGACGACCGCATCCGCGGCGACGCCTTCACGGTCACCGACGATGCGCGAGCGGACGTTGGTCAGGCCGGCGACCGTCCCCGTGCGCTCGTACGCCGTCGTCCCGCGACGCGACCGCGTCGAGGACGGACGGCGTGAGCGCGTGGAGACGGGCCGGCGGTCCGTCACGTCGTGACTCGGTCGGCCGGCGGCGGCGTCTCCACCAGCAGCTGTGCGATGACGCTCGGCGCGCTGACACCGTCGAACTCCGCCTCGGCGTCGAGCACCAGGCGGTGCGCGAGCACCGGGACGGCGAGGGCCTTGACGTCGTCCGGCGTGACGTAGTGGCGGCCGCTCAGCGCGGCGAGCACGCGTGCCGAACGGATGAGGCCCATCGCGCCGCGGACACTGACGCCCAGGCGGACCTCACTGGCCGAACGCGTCGCGTCGACCAACCGTGCGACGTAGTCGGCGATGACGGCGTCGACGTGCACCGTGCGGGCCAGCGCGGCCATCTCGGTGATCGTCGCCGCGGGCACGACGCTCGCGAGCGGAACCGATGCCGACGGAGCCGACGAGGTCTCGAGGATCTTCACGGTGGCGGCGTGGTCGGGGTAGCCGATCGAGGTCTTCATGAGGAACCGGTCGAGCTGCGCCTCGGGCAGACGGTACGTGCCGGCCTGCTCGATGGGGTTCTGCGTCGCGATGACCATGAAGGGGGCCGCCAGGCGGTGGTTCACGCCGTCGACCGTGATCGCCGACTCCTCCATCGCCTCGAGCAGGGCAGACTGCGTCTTCGGGCTCGCACGGTTGATCTCGTCGGCGAGGACGATGTTCGCGAAGACCGGGCCGCGGTGGAAGTCGAACTCCTGCGTGCGCTGGTCGTAGACGCTGATGCCGGTGATGTCGCCGGGCAGCAGGTCGGGGGTGAACTGGATGCGGTTCGTCGTCCCCTGCACGCTCTGCGCCATCGCCCGCGCCAGGCTCGTCTTGCCCGTGCCGGGGACGTCCTCGAGGAGCAGGTGGCCCTCGCTGAGCATCGCCGTCACCGCGAGGCGGATCACGAACGTCTTCCCGAGGAGCACCTGCTCGACGTTGGTCACGATGCGGCCTGCGACGTCGGCGAACCAGGTGGCCTGCTCCGGGGTCATGCTCATGCGGGGTGGTCCTCGTCCTTCTGGATGGTCAGTTGCCGGCGGCGGGGGTGATGACGAACGTGTCCGGGCTCGGGTCGGGCGTGCCGTTGACGGTTGCGGTGACACGGATCGCATCGAACCCGACCGGCACGTTGTCGCTCAGCGCGTACTTCCCCGCACCGTCGGGCTTGTCCTCGGTGCAGTTGTAGCTTCCCAGAAGCCCGTCGGTGCAGTACTCCACCTTGTACGTGGGGACCAGAGCCGCGTTGTTGCTGTTGTCGGGTGGGTTCACGACCGGCGCCTGGCCGACCACGGCGCTCACCACCGAGGCGCGGGTGGTGTACGCGGTGCCCTTCGACTCGCTGCTCGATGCGCAGTAGTCACCATCGGTCGCACACGCGGTGAAGACCACCCTCGACTCGATCCCGTTCCCGGCGCCGGCACCGAGCGAAGCGCTGCCGTTGAACCGAACCCGGGGACCGTCGTTCACCGAGTAGTACAGGTAACGGGTCGTCCCGCTCGCAGCGATGTCGACGACGTGGTTCTGTGGGTTCCGGACGTCGGTTCCGATGCTGACGGTGCCGGTGGGCGCGTCCGGCGTCTGGTAGCCCTCGACGCCGGCGGGCTGGGAGGGCGCGCAGAACAGGCCGTTGTCGGCGTACGCGACGTAGCGGTACTGGCTCGTGATCGTGTCGCTGACGCTGCTGCTCGACCAGGTCCTCTCCGCGCCGTCGGTCGAACACCCGGCCGGGATCGGAGTGTTGGCAGCGTACTTCGCGATCGTCCATCCCGGTGCTCCACCGGCCCAGTTCGACTCGGTCGCGTTCAACGAGACAGCAGTGGTCGAGCCCTGACGGTTCCCCGTCGCGCTCAGGGAGGGGGTTCCGGGTCGACCGATCGCCGAGCCCGTCGCCGACGCCGAGTTCCACTGCACCACCGTGCCGTTGCGATCAGCGCTGTTCCGCGCCGACACGGTCACCGTGTACTGCGCCGCGCTCTGGGCACCGACGAACGAGGTGTTCGTCGCAGTGCCGGTGTTGCGGGTGTCGGACAGCCCCGGACCCTCGATCGTCACGACGTAGTTGTCGACCGCGCTGCCCCGGTTCGGAGTGGCGACGGCGTTCCACTTCACGTCGAGCTGGTTCGGCGTCGATGCGTTCGGCGTGACGGTGATGCCCTTCGGCGGCGCCGGCACGAAGTCCGCACTGATCGGAGCGGAGCTGCCCGACGGCTTCGAGTCGCCGATCGCGTTGGTGGCGATGACCTGGAACCGGTAGGACGCCTTCGGGTCGAGCCCGGTCAGCGTGCAGACGGTCGCGGTGCCGCAGTTCTTCGAGACGCCGTTCGTGCCCGTCACGCGGTACCCGGTGATCGGCGAGTTGTTCCCCTGCGGCGTCGACCAGGTCAACGTGGCCTGACCGCCGTCGTACGAGCCGGTGCGGGTCGGTGTGCCCGGGGCGTCGGGGACGTCCTGCACGGAGACGGTCACGTCGCCCCACACGTACCGGTCCGGGTCGTTCGTGGCGTCCGCGACCTGGTACTGCAGGTGGGCGTCGACGGGCTTCGCGGTGTCGGAGACCCGGACCTGCAGGCGGGAGCGATCGGCGCTCGGCGTCACCGAGACACCGCTCGGCAGGCCGCCGGAGAGCCCGCGGATGTTCACGACGCGCAGCCGCTCACCGGGGAACGGATTGGTCGGCTGGTCGTTCGTCAGCACGTCGATGGTCGTGGTCGCACCACGCTTGGTGATCGACCTGTCGGCGCCGGGTTGCACGAGCGGGCGGGTGGACGCCACCACGCCGACGGTCACGGTGCCGGCACGTCCGGCGTTGGCGTCGTCCTGCACGCCGATGCCGATCGACGCCGTCGTGTTCTTCTTCGCGGTGTCCGGCACGGCGATGGTCAGCTGCTGGCCCGAGATCGTCGCGGTGGCACCGCTGGTCGGCTTGCTCACCACGGAGTACCGCAACTCCGGCAGGTCCTTCGGGTACGGGTAGTCGGTGAGCTTGGTCAGGTCGACGGTGCGGGTCTCGCCCGGCTGCATCTCGACCGCCGATCCGGTGAACGCCGGCGGCTGGTTCGACCGCGGCGTCACGGCGACCGGGAGCACGAGGGTCGCGACCCGGCCCTTCCCGCCGTTGGCCGCGGAACCGTCGGTGACCTCGAACGAGATGGACGCGTTGCCGTAGTACAGCTTCGACGAGGTGAACTGCAGCGTCGACGAGTCCACGACCAGGCTCTGGCCGTTCGCGTGCGTCGCCTTCACCGTCCCGCGGTCCGTGATCTTCGCCGTCTGACCGTTCGCGGTCACGACGTAGTCCTCGAGCGGGATGCGGACCGTGGCCTCGCTCTTCACGGTGACGGCACCGGCCGAGCGGTTGATCTGCGGCAGGGCGTCGTCGAACCCGGGGACGTTGATGAAGCCGTAGGACACGATGTCGGGGTGGTCGACCCGTGCGACCGAGAACGGGATGACCTGGGACTCGTCGGTGAGCCGGACCGTGATCCGTCCGTCGTCGGTGAGCCGCGCGGTGTCGCCGTAGCCGTCCACGATCCCGACCCGCAGGTCGGCAGCGGTGCCCTCGGCGAAGAAGACGTTCTCGAGCACGTCGACGGTCACGCTCTCGCGCCGCAGGATGTCCTGCAGGTCCAGGGTGGTGTCGTCGACCTCGGGGCGGAGGGGCTGCGCGTCCGGGTCGACCGTGACGGTGAGGAACGCGGTGCTCGATCCCCCGCTGGCGTTCGCCACCGTGTAGAGCACGGCGTAGTCGCCCGACTTCGCGGTCTTCGGGGGTGTGACCCGGATCTGCTGCTTCCGCAGGATCTTCGCCGACACGTCGTCCGCGGTGGGCTCGGCCGCCGCCACGGTGAGCTGACCCCCCTCGGGGTCGGAGTCGTTCTGCAGCACCCGCACGGTCACCGACCCGCCGGGGCGGATGGTCACGTGGTCGGCCTCGGCGACGGGGTTCGACGCCTGTTCGGCCCGGGGGGCGATGCCCACGCGGACGGTACCGGTGGCACGCGCGCCCAGGGCGTCGACCACCGTGTAGGTGAACTCGTCGGTGCCGGCCGAGTAGTCGCCGGCCTCGTAGGTCAGCGCGTCGGACGCGACGTCGGTGACGGAGCCCTTGTCGGGGTTCGACCCGACGCCGACGAGCTGCACCGAGTCGCCGTCCGGGTCGATCCCGTTCAGCGGCACCGAGATCCGCACCGACGAACCCGCCACGACCCGGGCGGTCACGGTCTGCGGGACCGGCGGGTTGTTCGTCGCCGCGTCCCGTTCGCGCACCGAGATCGAGACGGCGGCGTCGGCGTACTGGCCGTCCGGACCGGCGACCCGGTAGACGGCGGTGTAGTTGCCGGGGGTCTTCGGCGCGAGGTAGCGCAGGTGGTCGCCCGAGGCGAACAACAGACCGCCGTCACCGGGCACGTTCTGCACGAGCTCGGGCTCGAGGGTCAGGGGCTCGCCCTCGGGCTGGGTGTCGTTGTCGAGCACGTCGATGTTCGCGACGTCGCCGACCCGGACGGTCGCGCTGTCGGGCTGGGCGACGGGCGGCTGGATCCGGTCGGGCTTGGGGATCTCGACGACGGTGATCGTGCCGGTGGACGACGCCAGGCCGTTCGTCTCGGTGTACCCGAACGACACCGGCCCGTCGAGCGGTGCGGTCAGCGTGACGCGCACGGTGTGCTGGTCGAGGATGCTCGCCTGGACCCCGCTGCCCCGCACCGGTCCGTCGAGGGCGGTGACGAGCAGCACCCCGCCCGCCGGGTCGATGTCGGTCGCGGTGACGTCGGTGTCCTTGCTCGACAGCGTGTTGACGAAGACCGTCTTCGGGGTCGTGATGGGCGCGGTCGAGGCGTCCGGCGGCGCGAGGATCGTGACCCGGACGATGCCGCTCGACGTCTTCACACCGTCGGTCACGGTGTACTCGAGCTGGTGGTCGCCGGCACTCGCCCCCTGCACCCGGAACGTGCCCGCGTCGTAGCTCGGGGTGACCGTCAGCCCCGCCGACGACGACACACTCGTGAGGGTCACGGTGCCGTTGCCGCCGCGGACGTGGTCGAGCGGCTCCACCGTGAAGGCCTTGCCGGCGTAGCCCTGCACCGGGAACGGGTCGGCACGCAGCGGCACACTCCCCTGCTTCGCCACGCGCACGGTCACCGAGCCACGGCCGTCCGCGCGTCCGTCGCTCACGACGAGTTGCACGGCACGGTCACCCGTCCGGCCGCTGTCCGCACGGAAGTCGAGCAGGCCGTCCGGGGTGGTCGACACCCGGTCGCCGTCCGAGGCGGTCGCGGACTTCAGGTACACCGGGTCGCCGTCGGGGTCGACCCAGTCGCCGAGCACGCTGCTGACGACGTGTCCGTTCTGCACCACGTCCGCCGAGGTGTCGCGCACCTGCCGCGGGGCCTCGTTCTGCGACTCCGGCCGCACCGTGACGCGGACGGTCGCCGTGTCCGACCCCCCGTTGCCGTCGGTGATCGTGTACGGGAAGGTCACGGTGCCGGTCGCGCGCGACGACAGCGTGACCTGCAGCCGTTGGCCGTCGGCGACGATGGCGACGCGGCCGGCGGACTCCGAGATGGACCCGACCTCGCTCACGATGATCGGGTCACCGTTCGGGTCGTAGTCGTTGAGCAGGACCGGGAGGCTCGTGGTGCGTCCCGGACGAGCGCCCAGGTCGTCGTCCACCGCCACCGGCGGCTTCTGGTCCTTGTCGACCTCGGGGTCGTCGTCGGAGACCTGCTCCTGCTGCTGCTCGTCGTCCTGCTTGATGAGGTCGGCCCAGTTGTCGATGAGCTGGCCGCTGCGGTCGATCGCCCAGGAACGACCGCTCGACGGGTCGTTGGCGACGACGGTCTGCCCGTTGTGCAGGATCTGCATCGTGCTGGTCCCGCCGGTGCTCGCGAGCCGCTGGAGGGCGTTGCCGTCGCAGGTGTCCATCGCCTGGCCACCGGCCCACGCCGCGTAGGTGCAGGACCCGTCGACGTAGGGGCGCGCCGCGCGCCCGGACACCTGGAGCGCGGTGGCGTCGACGGACCCCGAGGCGCTGACCCGGACGAGTCCGGCGGTGCCCGCGACGGTGACGTCGGACGAGGTGTCCGACGATCGCTGGAGCGCGGGTGACGCGCCGACCCGATCGCCGAGCTCCACGGTGCGGCCGTCGATCGACAGTGCGCCGCTGGTGCGGTCGAGCACGGCCAGGTGGCCGTCGAAGGTCGCGACCTGGAAGTCGTCGGTGCGGTCCATGTCGACCTTCCACCGTTGGTCGACGGACAACGTCGACCCGACGTCGACGAGCGATGCCGTGCCGGTCTTCGCCGAGTACACCGCGACGTGTCCGTCCGAGGCGTCGAAGACGGTGTCCGCCCCGAGCGTCAGGTCGGCCTTGGTCGAGGCATCGAACTCGGCGAGGTCGGCCGCGGGCGTCGCCCACAGCTCGCCGGTGTCCTGGTTGCCGATCACCGCGGTGTCCCCCGCGAAGAAGACCTGGGGTGTCCCCGCGGGCAGGGTCACGGCGTCGCCGACGGTGGCGTCGGCGACGTCGACCTTGGCCACGGTCCCCTTGGTCTGGTCGATGCTGTAGACCATGGACCCGCGCTGCAGCACGGCCAGGTCGTCGCTCGCGGTCTCGACGGCGGTGTTCAGCTGGAGGACCCCGGTGTTGGCCCGGCCGACCGCTCCGTACTCGGCGGAGGGCACCCAGACGGTGCCGTCCCCGAGGTCGACTCGTTGCGTGTGGTACCCGGTCGAGACGATCGCGGTCGTCGCGACGACCGCGGCGACCAGGACGGAGACCCCGGTGGTGACGGCGGCGGATCGGTGCTTCGCGACGAGCGCGCGGATCACCCGGTGCTCCCGACGGTCGCGCACTTCTGCGCGCTCGCTGCACCGGTCTTGCCGTCGCGGTTGACGGCGACCGCGATGCACTCCTCGTCGCCGCGCTGCCCGGAGACGACGAACGTGGTGCCGGTCTGCTGGCTGGACGCGCCGTTCGACGAGATGACGTAGGTGTCGCCGCTCTGCAGACCCGGGTCCGCCCACGAGAACGACACCGCCTGCGCCGAGGGCTGTGCGCGGACGTCCGCCACCACGGGGATCGCCCCGGCGCCGAGCCGCCCGACGACGACCACGGTCGCGATGGCGAGGGCGGCGACCACGACGACGGCGAGGGACGTCGCCCAGACGAGCGTCGACCGGGTGCGTCGACGAGCACGTGTGACCGATCCGGTGCGGTGGACGGTGCCGACGCTCTGCGAACCGCCGGCGACGACGCCGCCCTGGACCGCGCGGCGGGTGCGGCGACGGGCGCCTACCCGCGACGGCGGCTGGAGCTCGCGGATCATGGTCCGGTCGCCCTCCGGGGTCGGGGTCGCGATGGCCCATGCCTCGACCGCGACGTCGGCCGCGGTCTGCGGGATCCCGAGCTCGGCCTCGACCTGCTGGAACCCGCGCACGAGTTCGAGCACGGTCGTCGGGCGCGACGGCACCTTGCGGGACAGCGCGGTGGCGAGCAGGCGCTCGAGCGACGGTGGGACGTCGGTCCGACCGGTGGGCTTGACGCCCCCCTTGTCGATCCGGCTCATCAGGTCGCTCGCACCGTTCTTGCCGCCCCGGACCTCGAACGGGCTGCGGCCGGCGAGCAGGGAGTACACGGTGGCGGCGAGGGAGTACACCTCGGACTGGATCGTGCCCCGGGACTCGTCGATCAGGACCTCGGGCGCCGACCACGGGATCGACATGCCGATGGGCTCGTCCGGGTCGGTCCCGCCGATGGTGGCCGCGATGCCGAAGTCGGACAGCACGGGGTTGCCGTACGCCGTGAGCAGGATGTTCGACGGCTTGATGTCACGGTGGAGCACGCCTTCGCGGTGCGCGGTCTCGAGGGCGGACCCGATCCGGACACCGATCGAGAGCACCTCGGACACCGGGATCGGCTCCCGCCGGTACCGCTCGCTGAGCGATGAGGAGCACAGCTCCATCACCAGGTACGGACGTCCGTCGGCCGCGACACTCGCCTGGAACACCGTCAGGATCGACGGGTGGGTGCTGAGCCGCGCCATCAGGTTGGCCTCGGCCTGGAACATCTGCCGGACGCGGTCGTCGACGACCTCGTCAAGCAGCACCTTCACCGCGACCTGACGACGCGGCATGTCCTGTTCGTACAGGAAGACGTCGGCGAAGCCACCGGAACCGAGGACGTGCACGGGGCTGAAGCCGCCGATCACGGGCGGGTTGGACGGCAGGCGACGCGCCATCGACATCTCCTCCCCGGCCGAGCGGCCAACTCTCTCGTCGTGGCACAGTCATTGTACGAAGCGCCGGTGACCGTCGATCCGCACACCGACCACCTGTGGACGGGCGCACTCCCCCAGTTCGGGGGGTCCCGTGCCGGCGGTCAGTGCCGCGGCAGGGTGTCCTCGAGGTCGCCGTCGTCCGGGGCGGCGTCGACCTGGAGCACCACGACGGTGACGTTGTCGCGGCCCCCGGCGACGACCGCGTCGCCGACGAGTCGTTCGGCGAGTCCCTGCGCACCGGCTTCCCGTGCCGCGATGCGCGCGATGCCGGCGTCGCCGAGCTCCTTCGTCAGGCCGTCGGAGCAGACGATGTACCGGTCGCCCGCGCGGAGCGGCAGGGTCCACCAGTCGGGCGCCGGCGGTTCGCCGAACCCGACCGCGCGGGTGATGACGTTGCTGTCCGGGTGCTGTTCGGCGTCCTCGGCCCGCAGCAACCCGGCGTCGACCATCTCCTGCACCACGGAGTGGTCCACGGTGACGCGGCGCAGCACGCCGTCCTCGATCCGGTAGGTCCGGGAGTCGCCGACGTTGAAGACGAGGGCCGCCGGCTGGCCGAGTGACGCGACCAGGGCGATGCCGGTGACCGTCGTGCCCGCTCCGATCGCGTTGCCGCCGGCTGCGCGCTCGATGTCGGCCGTGGCGAGCAGCAGCGCCCGCTGGATGCCCTGCCGGGTCGTGAAGGGCTCCTGCGTCACCTGCCCGAGTCGACGCACGACGGCGTCGCTCGCGCGGTCGCCGGCGAGGTGTCCGCCCATGCCGTCGGCGACGACGAAGAACGGCGCCCCGACGATGTAGCTGTCCTCGTTGTGGTCACGGCGACGACCGACGTCGGTCGCGGCTCCCCACGAGAGCGTCAGGGTGGCGCCGTCGGCACCGGGGACGTCGATGGCGTGCGCAGTCGCTGCTCGGCCGAGTTCGGTCACGTTTCAGGATCGCTCTCTGGGGGTTCGGGGCGTGCCGTGTGCTGTCTGGTCGGTGGGCCACGGGGGAACCGGTGGGAACCCGTCCGCCGTCGGTGCGACCCGGAGGTACGGCGAGAGGACCTCGATGGCGTTGCCGTCACCGACCTCGACTACCGTACCCGTCAGCGCGACGATCGACGCACCCGATGCCATGCGGTACACCGGCGCGCCGGCCGGTCGGATGACGGTGCCGTTCGTGGACCGCAGGTCCTGCACCACCACGGCTTCGCCCTCGGCGTGGATGCGGACGTGCGAGGACGACACCTGCCCGTTGGCGGAGCGCACCGTCACGAGTTCCGGTTCGGGGCCGCTGGTGATCCGCGGCAGCGACGGACGCCGCCCGATGACGACCGGGTGGTCCAGGCGGAAGGTGCGGTCACCGATGCGGATCGACGGCACACGCGCCGCGGGCGCGGCAGGGACGGACGGGAGGCCCGTGGCGGCTCCGGCGGGCACGCTCGGTCCGGCGGCGCTCCGGACACGGGCGCGGACGACCGTGTCCTCCGGGTCGGCTCCGTCGTCGGCAGGGTCGTCGGCTCCGTCGACGGCACGGTCACCGACCGGTCCGGACGGCTCCGTGCGCGGCCGGATGACGGTGTCACCGAGCACGTCGTCGAAGCGATCGCCGTCACCCGCACCGCGGGGTCGCCGGATGACGGTGTCCTCGATGTCGTCGTCGCGCAACCGGAGCCCTTCGGATGTGGTGTCCTCCACCGTAGACGATCCGGTCGACCCGTCACACCGCACCGACGGACGTCCGCACCGGTCACGATCGGTGCCGGTCTCGACGGGGCCCGGCCCACATCGGCGCACTGCCGGCCAGGACCGACCGCAGGACCAGCCCGGCGAGCGGGTCGTCGGCACGGGTTTCGAGGGCGTAGCGCGCCCGTGTCTCGGCGCGGGCCGACGACCCGAGCGCCCACGCACACCAGGCCCCGAGTGCGAGCGCACCGGCGGCTCCGGCCGTACTGTCCACCTGACCACCCTCGGCGCGCCAGACCCGCCAGGCCTCGGCACACCGGTCGCCGGCCGTGCGCAGCCGAGCACGGTCCGGTTCCGGTCCGAGGCCGTGCAACGCCGGCGGCGTCGGATCGTCGAACGGGTCGAACCCCCGGATGGCCCGCGGGTCCGGCTGGTCTCGGGCGGCGAGGAACGGGATGAGCGCCATGCGGGTCGACAACGCACCGCAGGCGGTGACGATCGCGATCGCGCCGACGCGGGAGCCAGCGCCGACGCCGGACGTGACCAGCGCTGCGGCCGCTGCCGGGAGGGTGACCGCCGCCGCGATCTCGCGAGGGAACCGGACTGCGGTGTGGTCGGGGGTGTGTGCCGTCAAGGGGATCATGCACGCCATCGAAGCGTGATCCGGGCCTCCAGTGAGGCACGAACCGACCACCTGTGGACAGCAGCGCCCCGGCCCGACCTGTGGAGGACGGACCGGGGCGATGATCAGACGGTGACGGGTTCCAGGCTCTCGGCGACCAGGTCCCAGCCGGAGTCGCTCCGTTCGACCACGACGCCGTTCGCGGCGGCCCAGTCGACCAGGTCGTCCATGGACGCGACGACCGCTCCGGTGCGCGCGAGCAGCGCGACGAGTCGGCCCTTCGCCGTCTTGTTCCAGTGGTTCAACGCCCGCCGGCGACCGGAACCGTCGATGCTCACGACGCGCGGGGCGACCGCGTCCAGGACGGGACCGAGCTGCCGGTAGCCCTCGGACCGGAGGTCGAGGACCAGGCCGTCTGCCCGATCGGCCAAGACCCGGGACGAGGCCGCGGGCCAGTGCGACGCCAGCCGGAGCGACCCGAGCCGGGAGTCGTGCGACAGACGGTACGCCGGGATCGGGTCGCCAGCACCGATCGGTCCGAACATGGCCGACTGCACGACCACGTGGTCGTGCCACCACAGCCGCGTCGACGCGTCGGCGGTCTGCGCGCCCAGGGGGTCGTAGAGCACCCCCGTGTAGCGCTCGATCGCTGGCATCGTGCCCGACGTGTCGAGCTCGAGGTTGCGGAATCGTTCGGCGATCGACTTCGGGCCGAGCTTCAGAGCCGTCCTGGCCGAGGACTCCTCGGAACTGACAGAGCGGGCCGCGGTGATCACCGCGGCCCGCTCTTCGGCCAGTTCCGGGAACGAGAGTGCACGCAGATCGAGCGTGCGGCTCGTGTCCCCGCCCTCTCGCTTCGTCTCCGAAGGCGGGAGGAGGACGGTCAGTCCGGTCAGGACGCCAGCGCGGCCTGCCGCGCGACGATCGTCACCGTGTCGTGCTCCACCGACAGGAAGCCGTCTTCGGCGTCGACCGCGACGGTCGACCCATCGGCCCGCGTGATGCGGACCTGACCCTGCGCAAGGATCGCGAGCATCGGCTCGTGCCCCGCGAGGATGCCGATCTGGCCCTCTGTCGTGCGTGCCACGACCATGGTGGTGTCGCCCGACCAGACCTCACGGTCGGCCGAGACAACGCTCACGTTGAGACCCGCCATGTCAGCGGTTCTCCTTCTGGATCTGTGCCCACTTCTCTTCCACGTCGTTGATGCCACCGACGTTGAAGAACGCCTGCGTCGCAACGTGGTCGAACTCGCCGTCGGCGATGGCGCGGAAGGACTCGATGGTGTCCTTGAGCGGCACCGTGGAGCCCTCGACGCCCGTGAACTTCTTCGCCATGTACGTGTTCTGCGAGAGGAACTGCTGGATACGACGAGCGCGCTCGACCGTGATCTTGTCCTCTTCGGAGAGCTCGTCGACACCGAGGATGGCGATGATCTCCTGCAGTTCCTTGTTCTTCTGGAGGATCTGCTTGACGCGCGTGGCCGTCTCGTAGTGGTCGGCGCCCAGGTACCGCGGGTCCATGATCCGCGACGTCGAGGTCAGCGGGTCGATCGCGGGGTACAGACCCTGCGACGCGATCTCACGCGAGAGCTCGGTGGTCGCGTCGAGGTGCGCGAACGTGGTGGCCGGAGCCGGGTCGGTGTAGTCGTCAGCCGGCACGTAGATCGCCTGCAGCGAGGTGATCGAGTGACCACGCGTCGAGGTGATGCGCTCCTGCAGCACACCCATCTCGTCGGCGAGGTTGGGCTGGTAGCCCACGGCGGACGGCATGCGACCGAGCAGCGTCGAGACCTCGGATCCGGCCTGCGTGAAGCGGAAGATGTTGTCGATGAAGAGGAGCACGTCCTGCTTCTGGACATCGCGGAAGTACTCCGCCATCGTCAGCGCCGACAGGGCCACGCGGAGACGCGTTCCCGGCGGCTCGTCCATCTGGCCGAACACGAGGGCCGTCTTGTCGAAGACCCCCGCCTCTTCCATCTCACCGATGAGGTCGTTGCCCTCACGGGTGCGCTCACCGACTCCGGCGAACACCGACACACCGCCGTGGTCCTGCGCGACGCGCTGGATCATCTCCTGGATGAGGACCGTCTTGCCGACGCCCGCACCACCGAAGAGGCCGATCTTGCCACCCTGCACGTACGGGGTGAGGAGGTCGATGGACTTGATGCCGGTCTCGAACATCGAGGTCTTCGACTCGAGCTGGTCGAAGGCCGGGGCCTTGCGGTGGATCGGCCAGCGCTCGGTGATCTCGAGCTTCTCGTCCGTGTTGAGCACGTTCCCGAGGACATCGAAGACCTTGCCCTTGGTGACGTCGCCGACGGGGACCGAGATCGGAGCGCCCGAGTCACGGACCTCCTGGCCACGGACCAGGCCGTCGGTCGGCTTCAGGGAGATGGCACGGACCAGGTCGTCGCCCAGGTGCTGGGCGACCTCGAGGCCGATCTCCTGCGACGAGTCACCGATGGTGATGGTCGTGAACAGGAGGTTGTACATCTCCGGGATTGCGTCGTGGGGGAACTCGATGTCGACGACGGGACCCGTGACACGGGCGATCCGGCCGACACCGGGCGCCGACGACGTCTCGACCGCGGTGGTTGCGGTGTCGGTCATGGCTGGTGCCTTCCTGAGGGTGGGTATCTGTCCGCGAACGACGCGGACTACTTCTTCTTCGACGAGAGGGCGTCGGCGCCGCCGACGATCTCGGAGATCTGCTGCGTGATCTCCGCCTGACGCGCGTTGTTCGCGAGTCGGGTGAAGTCACGGATCAGCGAGTCCGCGTTGTCGCTGGCCGCCTTCATCGCCTTCTGACGGGCGGCGTGCTCGGAAGCAGCCGACTGCAGCATGGCGTTGAAGATGCGGCTCTCGATGTAGACCGGGAGCAGCGAGTCGAGCACCGCATCGGCGTCCGGCTCGAACTCGTAGAGCGGCAGGGGCTCGTTGCCCTCGGGCTCCTCGACCCCTTCGACGACCTCGAGGGGCAGCAGGCGAACGACCTGCGGCTCCTGCGTCGCCATGCTGAGGAACCGGTTGAACACGATGTGGATCTCGTCCACGCCGCCCTCTGCGGTGTCCTGGAGGAACTTCGCCACGACGGCGTCGCCGATCTCCTTGGCCGTCGAGAACTCGGGCTGGTCGGTGTTCCCGACCCACTGCTGCTCCGACGCGCGCTCACGGAACGCGAAGTACCCGACGGACTTGCGGCCGACCAGGTAGTAGACGACGTCCTTGCCCTCGCTGCGGAGCAGGGAGGCGAGCTCCTCGCCCTGCTTGAGGACGTTCGTGCTGAACGCGCCGTTCAGGCCGCGGTCCGAGGTGAAGAGCACCACGGCCGCACGGGTCGAGGACTCCGGCTCGGTGGTCAGCACGTGGTCGACGTTCGAGAACGTCGCCACGGCCGACACCGCACGCGTCACGGCTCGCGAGTACGGGCCGGACGCAGCCATGCGGGCCTGCGCCTTCTGGATCCGCGACGCCGAGATCAGTTCCATCGCGCGAGTGACCTTCTTCGTGGTCTTCGCGGACTTGATTCGCTGTCGGTAGACCCGGACCTGCGCTGCCATCTAGCGACGACCCTTGACGATCTGCTCCTGGTCGACGTCCTCGGAGTCTGCCGCGTCGAACTGCTCGGAGCCGAGGGTCTTGCCGTCGCTCGTCTGGAAGCTCTTCGTGAACTCGTCGATCTGCTTCGACATCTCGGCGACGGTCTCGTCGCTGAGCTGGTTCGTCTCGCGCAGGGTCGTGAGGACCTCGGAGTTGCGACGCAGGTGGTCGAGCAGTTCGGACTCGAAGCGCAGCACGTCCGGCACCGGGACGGTGTCGAGCTTGCCGTTGGTGCCGGCCCAGATCGAGACGACCTGCTCCTCGACCGGGTACGGCGAGTACTGCGGCTGCTTGAGGAGCTCGGTCAGGCGGGCACCGCGGTCCAGCTGACGACGCGACGCCTGGTCGAGGTCGGACGCGAACATCGCGAACGCCTCGAGGGAGCGGTACTGCGCCAGCTCGAGCTTCAGCGTGCCGGAGACCTTCTTGATCGACTTCACCTGGGCGTCACCACCGACGCGGGACACCGAGATGCCCACGTCGACGGCCGGACGCTGGTTCGCGTTGAAGAGGTCCGACTGCAGGAAGATCTGGCCGTCGGTGATGGAGATGACGTTGGTCGGGATGTACGCCGAGACGTCGTTCGCCTTGGTCTCGATGATCGGGAGACCCGTCATCGATCCGGCGCCGAGCTCGTCGGACAGCTTCGCGCAACGCTCCAGCAGACGGGAGTGCAGGTAGAAGACGTCACCCGGGTACGCCTCGCGCCCCGGCGGACGACGCAGGAGGAGCGACACGGCGCGGTAGGCCTCGGCCTGCTTCGACAGGTCGTCGAAGATGATCAGGACGTGCTTGCCGGAGTACATCCAGTGCTGGCCGATGGCCGAGCCGGTGTACGGGGCGAGGTACTTGAAGCCGGCCGGGTCGGACGCGGGGGCGGCGACGATGGTGGTGTACTCCATCGCGCCGGCGTCCTCGAGCGCACCCTTGACGGAGGCGATCGTGGAACCCTTCTGACCGATGGCGACGTAGATACAGCGGACCTGCTTGTCCTCGTCGCCGGACTCCCAGTTGGCCTTCTGGTTGATGATCGTGTCGATCGCGATGGCCGTCTTGCCGGTCTGGCGGTCGCCGATGATCAGCTGTCGCTGACCACGGCCGACGGGGATCATCGCGTCGATGGCCTTGATGCCGGTCTGCAGCGGCTGGTGGACCGACTTGCGGGCCATGACGCCGGGAGCCTGCAGCTCGAGGGCGCGACGGCCCTCGGCAGCGATCTCGCCGAGACCGTCGATCGGGGCGCCGAGCGGGTCGACGACGCGACCGAGGAAGGCGTCGCCGACGGGGGCGGAGAGGACCTCACCCGTGCGGGTGACCTCCATGCCCTCTTCGATGCCGGCGAACTCGCCGAGCACGATGGCGCCGATCGAGTCTTCATCGAGGTTCTGCGCGAGGCCGAGCGTGCCGTCCGCGAAGCGGATGAGCTCGTTGGCCATAACGCCGGGGAGGCCCTCGACGTGCGCGATGCCGTCGCCGGCGTCGGTGACGTGCCCGACCTCGGCCGTGGAGGCCTTCGTCGGCTCGTAGTTCGAGACGAAGTCCTTCAGGGCATCACGGATCTCATCGGGGCTGATGGTGATGTCTGCCATGGGATTTTCCTTGTGGTTTTCCGGGGCCCTTCGGCTCCGAGAGGGTGACGCTGCCGGACTCGGCAGTTCCCGTTGTGGACTTGGGAGGAGCGGCTTCGACCGTACGCCTAGCCGGCGAGCTGGAGCCGGAGCTCCGAGAGCCGCGTGGACACGGTGCCGTCGATGACGTCGCCGCCGATCTGCACCCGGACCCCGCCGACGACCGTGGGGTCGACGACCTGGTTGATGCTGATGTCCTTGCCGTAGCGCTCGGCCAGCCCGCGTGCAACGCGTGCCGACTGGGCGGTCGTGAGTGCCGTGGCGGTGACCACGGTCGCGACGAGCTTGCCGTCCTGCTCGGCCACGATGCGCGAGGCATCGCGGACGAGTTCACCGATGCGGCGGCCGCGAGGCTGCTGCACGAGCGCGGAGACGATCGTCACGGTCTGCTGCGACGCCTTGGGGCCGAGGAGCCGCTCGACGAGCGCGCCCTTCTGCGCCGGGCTGCCGAGCTTCGTGCCGAGTGCCAGCTCGAGGCCGGCGTCCGAACGGACGGCGGTCTCGAAGGCGAACAGCTCGGACTCGATCGGCGAGTCGGAACCCGCGGTGGCAGCGACGGCGCGGATGCCCGCGTCCTCGATGCCGGCGAGCAGGTCCTGGTGCGAGGACCAGCGCGAGCCGGCCACCGCGGTCAGGACCGCACGAGTCGCGTGCGACTGACCGGCGAAGACGCGGTCGATGAGGACCTTCTTGCCGGCCGGGTCGGCCGTCGGGTCGGACAGCAGCCCGAGCAGCTGCGGCGCACCGGCGATCGCACGCCCGGAGGCGAGGATCTCAGCACCCACGGCCAGGTCGGCGCTCGAACCGAGGTCCGAGAGCACCGCCCTGGTGGACGCGAGTGCTTCTCTGGTAGCGCTGCGCATGCTCAGTGCTCCCCCGTCTTCGTGGCCTGCGAGGCCTCGAGATCGGCGAGGAAGCGGTCGACGACTGCCGACGACTTGGCGTCGTCCTTGAGCGATTCGCCGATCACACCGGACGCGAGGTCGAGGGCAAGGGTGCCCACCTCGGACCGGAGGGACTGGACGGCGCTCTGACGCTCGGCTTCGATCTGCGCCTGGGCGTTGGCCGTGATGCGTGCTGCATCGGCCGCTGCCTGCTCGCGGACCTCATTGCCGATCGCCGTGGCGTCGGCGCGGGCCTGCTCACGGATGCGGGACGCCTCGGAGCGGGCGTCGGCGAGCTGCTTGTTGTACTCGTCGAGCGCAGCAGCGGCCTGCTCCTGAGCAGCCTCTGCCTTCTTGATGCCACCCTCGATGGCCTCAGTGCGCTCATCGAGCATCTTCGTGATGCGCGGCGTGACGACACGCCACATCACCAGGAAGATGATGACGAAGGCCACCGCGGACCACACGATGTCGTACAGCGGCGGAACGAGGGGGTTGTGCGTCTCCTCCGCCGCGATGATGAGTGCGTTGTGCATCGAGGAACCTTAGTTCGTGAAGATGAAGTACGTGGCGATGCCGATGAAGGCCAGGGCCTCGGTGAAGGCGATACCGATGTACATGAGGGTCGTCAGGCGGCCCTGGAGCTCGGGCTGGCGGGCGACGGACTCGATCGTCTTGCCGACGACGATGCCGACACCGATGGCCGGGCCGATCGCAGCGAGGCCGTAGCCAACCGTCGCGATGTTGCCGTTGATCTCCGCGAGAACGGTCGTTGCGTCCACGTGTTTTCCTTTCGAGGTGCGGGTCCGACGGTTGCCGGTCCCGTAGGGGGTCAGTGAGGAATCAGTGCTCGTCAGCCAGCGCCAGCTGGATGTAGACGGCGGTGAGGAGCATGAAGACGTAGGCCTGCAGCAGCGCGACGAGGATCTCGAAGAAGCTGAACGCGATGCCGAACGCGAGGGTCCCGACGCCGAAGGCCTTGAAGCCGAGCGAAGCGTCGAAGAAGAAGAACTGCGTGGCCGAGAAGAACAGGACGAGCAGCAGGTGCCCGACGACCATGTTCATCAGGAGTCGCAGGGTGAGCGTCACCGGACGGAGCACGAAGGTCGAGACGAGCTCGATCGGCGTCACGATGATGTAGAGGAACCACGGCACCCCGGGCGGGAAGAGCGAGTTCCGGAGGAACGTGCCCGGGTGCTTGCGGAGGCCGGCGTAGATGAACGCGACGTAGGCGACGATCGCGAGGATCATCGGCATCGCGATGCGACTGGTGCCGGCGAGGTTCATGCCCGGGATCAGACCGGTCAGGTTCATGAACAGCACGCCGAAGAAGATCGTCGCCAGGAGCGGCAGGAATCGCTTGCCGTCCTCCTCTCCGAGGTTGTCGAAGGTGTTGCGACGAACGACGTCGAACGCGTACTCGATGAACGCCTGACCGCGGTTCGGGACGAGCTTCAGCGCGCGGGTTCCCACGAAGGCGAACACCAGGAGCACGGCGACGGCGAAGAAGCGGATGAGGACGACCCGATCGATCTCGAACGGCGTCCCTGCGAAGAAGATCGCATCCGGGAAGAACTCGTTGATCGACGGACCATGGAACTCGGCGGCCTTGCTGCTCCCCGCCGCAACGGTGTCAACCGCAGCAGAGAGGGACAGGGGAAGAGCGTGGGATAGCAGCGCTGTCTCCTGTGTCGGCGCGCGCACATCATGGCACGCGATGGTGGACGTTGTGGAGGCTTGCCCGCTCCGAGCGAAAGGCTCCGGTGGCGGACTCCGAGAAGCCTATCAGGTGCGAGAGGCTTCCCGGCTTCTCAGTTGCGGGGGGTCGGGTTCTCAGCGTCCGCGGAGCCACCGGACCCGTCGCCGGGCAGCTGCACGCCGATCGGGATGCGGGCCTTCGCCACCGCGACGACGTCGATGACCAGGGACCCGACGACCCCCGCGATGATCACGATCGCGAGCACCGGGAAGTCCACCCAGGTACGGTCCTTCAGTGCCACGAGCAGCACGATGAACACGATGAACTTGAGCAGCCAGGTGCCCATCACGATGCCGAAGAAGGCCCCGGAGATCATCTGCCCCTTGGACACGCGCAGCGCGACGAGGACACTGACCGCGGTGAGGCCGAGGAACACCACGCTGAGCACGGCTCCGAGCAGGCCCCCGACGAGCCCGGGAGTGTCGGCGACGAGCAGCCCCACGACTCCCCCGACGATCGCCAGGGCGACCGCGAGCACGGCGCCCCACGTGATGATGCGGCGGAACACCGGCCGGACGTGGTCGAGCGCGTTCGGTGCGGTCACGTGATGTCTCCTGGGATCGTGCGGTCGTTGGCGGCCCGGTCGAGCGGGTCGAGGCTGGCGTCCACCACGGCGGCGGAGCGGTTGGCGGTCTGGGCGGCGATCTCGGTGCGCTTCCGGCCGAGCGGCGCGAACGTGGCGACGGCGCACACGGTGAAGCCGACCGCGACGAAGGCGACCACCCAGTACCAGTCCACGAACAGGAACAGCAGGCACCCGACCGCGACGGTGGCGGTCCACGCGTAGAAGATCAGCACGGCGTGGAAGTGCGAGTGCCCCATGTCGAGCAGGCGGTGGTGCAGGTGCTTGCGGTCGGCCGAGAACGGTGACTTGCCGGCGCTGAGCCGCCGGGTGACCGCCAGGCCGAAGTCCAGGATCGGGACGATCAGGATCGCGAAGGGCAGCAGGATCGGGATGAACGCCGGCAGCAGCGCCTGGCGTGTCTGCACCGCTGCGGGATCGATGTTGCCCGTGACCGACACGGCGCTGGTGGCCATCAGGAAGCCGACGAGGAGCGCTCCGGCGTCGCCCATGAAGAGCTTCGCGGGGTGCCAGTTCAGGATGAGGAACCCGAAGCAGGAGCCGACGAGCACCGCGGTCAGCAGTGACGGCAGGTTGAAGAAGAACTCGGTCTGCACGACCACGCGGTTGATGAAGAACGTGTAGAGGAAGAACACCCCGCCGGCGATGATCGCGACCCCGGCGACCAGGCCGTCGAGTCCGTCGATGAAGTTCACCGCGTTCATCACGAGCACCACCGCCAGCACCGTGAAGATCAGGCTCATGTAGGACGAGCCGACCCCCAGCGTGTTGCCGATCGGCAGCGACACGATCGCGACGCCCTGCCAGGCGAGGATGCCCGCGGCGATGATCTGCCCCGCGAGCTTCGTCATCCAGTCGAGGTCCCAGATGTCGTCCGCGACGCCCAGGACCACGATGATCGTCGCTCCCCCGAGCACCGCCAGCACGCGGCCGGGTTCGGAGAACACGAGCCGGAAGTAGTCGGTCCCCGCGATCGACGGGAACAGGAACCACGCCGCCAACAGCGACACGATGACGCCGATGTACATCGCGATCCCGCCGAGGCGCGGCGTGGGCGTGCGGTGCACGTCACGCTCGCGGACCTGGGGGTACCACTTGTACTTGAGCCCGAGCTTCCACACCAGCACGCTGACCAGGAAGCTCACGACCGCGGCGATCGCCCCCGCCAGCAGGTAGTACTTCATCCGACGAGGTCGGCTCCGACGACCCGGATGATCTCGTCGTCGGAGATCACCCCGTGCCGGACGATGCGGAGCTTCCCGCCGTCCGACAGCCCCGTCGCGTCGACGATCGTCGACCCGGTGGAGGCCTCGAAGCCCTCGTGCTCCCCGATCGCGCCGCCGTCCAGGTACACGGCGACGCTGTCGCCGAGCATCCGCTCAGCGGCGTCGACGTCCATCGCGGCCGGGTCGCCGGTCGAGTTCGCGGACGAGACCGCGAGCGGACCGACCTCTTGCAGGAGCTCGAGCGCGATCCGCGAGTCCGGCATCCGCAGGGCGACCGTGCCCCGCGTCTCGCCGAGGTCCCAGTCGAGCGACGGCTGCGCACG
The DNA here is from genome assembly GCF_003752545.1 of Curtobacterium sp. PhB172. Lineage (NCBI taxonomy): Bacteria > Bacillati > Actinomycetota > Actinomycetes > Micrococcales > Microbacteriaceae > Curtobacterium > Curtobacterium sp. PhB172. Next base: position 213,231 of record NZ_RKIF01000006.1, on the reverse strand, counting down.
CAGGATCACAGTGAGGCCGCCGGGCCAGAACTCGGCGACGAGGTCGCGCACCTGCTGCGGCACGTCGCTCGCGAGCGCGTCGAGCGTCGGCGGGCCGGGGATCAACACCGGCGGCGGCGACTGCCGCGTCCGGCCCTTCGCGTCGAGCAGCCGCTGGACGGCGGCCGCGTTGAAGGCGTCCGCGGCGAGGCCGTAGACGGTGTCGGTGGGGACGACGACGAGGTCTCCGCGCCCGAGGGCGGCACGTGCGAGCCGCATCCCGGTCAGGAGCCCGTCGGAGTCGGTGCAGTCGTATCGGGATGCCATGACTCGACGATGATAGTGCGACACAATGGAGGACATCGTGAACGAGACCCCTGCGCCCCACCTCCTGTTCCTCTTCGACATGGACGACGTCCTGGTCCGGTACGACTGGCAGGTGCGGATGGCCGCACTCTCCGAGTTCACCGGACACGAGACCGAGGAGCTCCGTCGCCGCTGGTGGGACTGCGGCCACGAGATGCGTGCCGAGGCCGGCGACTTCGCCGACGGCGACGAGTACCTCGCCGCGTTCGAGCGGGCCATGGAGTGCGACGTCCCCGAGGCCGAGTGGGCGCGCATCCGCGGGTCCGCGATGACCGAGCTGCCGGAGCGCATCGAGGCCGTCCGGATCGCGAGCGAGCACGGGCGTGTCGGCCTGCTCACCAACAACGGGCCGCTCGCGGGTCGGTGGATCCACCAGTGGGCACCGTCACTGCCGGGGCTGTTCGGCGAACACCTGGACACGTCGAGCAACTTCGGCGCCCGCAAGCCCGAGCCCGAGGTCTTCCTCCGCGCGATGGAGCACCACGGCGTGCCCGCCGAGCGCACGTTCTTCGCCGACGACATGCCGGAGAACATCGCGGGTGCCCGGAGCGTCGGCATCCACGCGGTCCTGGTCGAGCGCGAAACCGACCTGCGCGAGCACGTCCGCGCCTTCGTCGCGCAGCAGCGCGAGGCCTCCCCCGTCGCGTAGCCCGCCACGCCCGTTCCATCCCATCACGGTCGCGCTGGAAAGCAGGAACGGGCATACCTGGTCATCCCGAACGACCCGGTACGCCCGATCCCACCCGGTACGCCCGGATCCGCTCGGCACACGCACGCACGCACGAGTGAGGGACGGGAGGCCCGCCCCGCGCCCGCCACGCCCGTTCCTTCCCATCACGGTCGCGCTGGAAAGCAGGAACGGGCATACCTGGTCATTCCGAACGACCCGGTATGCCCGATCCCACCCGGTACGCCCGGATCCGCTCGGCACACGCACGCACGGCCGAGCGACGGGAGGCGCGGCTCGGCTCCGACTACCGGGTCGCGGTGGTCGTGCGGTCGCGACCCGTCAGGTCGACGTGCGTCTCCGGGGTCCGGAACCCCCGGCGCGCAAGGACCTCGCGCACGCCAGCGCCCTGCGGCTCGGCGTGCTCGATGACGAGCACCCCGCCGGGCACGAGCAGCCGCCACGCCGTCTCGGCCAGCGCGCGCACGGCGTCGAGGCCGTCCGGTCCGCCGTACAGCGCCATCGCGGGGTCGTGGTCGCGGACCTCGGGGTCGATCGGGGTCGCGTCGTCCGGTACGTAGGGCGGGTTCGACACGACGACCGAGACGGTGCCGTCGAGTTCGGGCAGCGCATCGGCGAGGTCGCCGTCGACGAGTCGCACCGTGCCGCCGTGGGCGTCGATGTTCCGGCGGGTCCAGGGCAGGGCCTCGGGCGATCGTTCGACGGCGTACACGACGGCGTTCGGCACCTCGGTGTCCATGGCGATCGCGATCGCACCGCTGCCGGACCCGAGGTCGACCGCGATCGGCTCCGGGACGGCCACGGCCCGCAGCGCGTCGATGCCGAACTGCACGACGCCCTCGGTCTCGGGACGGGGCACGAACACGCCGGGTCCGACCGCCAGGGTCAGTGCACGGAAGTACGCCTGCCCGGTGATGTGCTGCAGCGGCTCGCGGGTTCTCCGCCGCGCGATCGCGTGCCGGAAGCGCTCGACGTGCTCCGGAGCGATCGCGCCGCCGGTCATCGCGCGGGCCTGCACGGCACCGCGCGAGGTGTCGGTCGCCCACGCGAGCAGCAGCTCGGCGTCGACCTGGGGTGTCGGGACGCCGGATGCGACGAGCGCCGCGGCCGCCTGCTCGAGCAGGCGATCCGCGGCGAACGTGCGGGGCGTGTCGGAGGTGATCCGTGCCTCCAGGGCTACGCGTCCTGGTCGCCGATGGCGGCCAGACGTGCCTCTTCGTCCGCCTGGATGGCGGACTGGACGACGGGCTCGAGTGCACCGTTCATGACGCGGTCCAGGTCGTACGCCTTGTAGCCGGTGCGGTGGTCCGCGATCCGGTTCTCCGGGAAGTTGTACGTCCGGATGCGCTCCGAGCGGTCCATCCCGCGGATCTGCGACTTGCGCGCATCCGAGGCGATCGCGTCGAGCTCCTCCTGCTGCCGCGCGAGGATGCGTGCGCGGAGCACGCGCATGCCGGCCTCACGGTTCTGCAGCTGCGACTTCTCGTTCTGCATCGCCACCGTGATGCCCGTGGGCAGGTGGGTGATGCGGACCGCGGAGTCCGTCGTGTTGACGGACTGCCCGCCGGGGCCGGACGACCGGTACACGTCGATCTTCAGGTCGTTCTGGTTGATCGCGACCTCTTCGGGCTCGTCGACCTCGGGGAACACCAGCACGCCGGTCGTCGAGGTGTGGATGCGCCCCTGCGACTCGGTCTGCGGCACGCGCTGCACACGGTGCACGCCGCCCTCGTACTTCAGGTGCGCCCAGACGCCCTGCGACGGGTCGGTCGTGTTCGACTTGATCGCGACCTGGACGTCCTTGTAGCCACCCAGGTCGGACTCGGTGCGCTCGAGGAGCTCGACCTTCCAGCCCTTGGTCTCGGCGTAGTGCGAGTACATGCGCAGGAGGTCGGCCGCGAACAGCGCCGATTCCTCGCCGCCCTCGCCGCCCTTGATCTCCATGATCACGTCGCGCCCGTCGTCGGGGTCGCGCGGGATGAGCAGCCGCCGGAGACGCTCCTGGCGCTCCGACAGCTGCTCCTCGAGCGTCGGGACCTCGTCCGCGAACGCCTCGTCCTCGCGCGCGAGCTCCTGGGCGGCGGCGAGGTCGTCCCCAGCCGCCTTCCAGGCCTCGTACGCGGACTTGATCTGGTTGAGCTCGGCGTACCGCCGGTTCACCTTCTTCGCCCGGGCCGCATCGGCGTGGAGCGCGGGGTCCGACAGCTGCTGCGTCAGGTCCTCGTGTTCCGCCAGCAGCCCTGCCACCGACTCGAACACGCGTTACTCCTGGTGACCGTTGTGGTGAGCGCCGCCGGTCGTCGGGACCGACTTCTGCACCTGCACCAGGAACTCGACGTTCGACTGCGTCTCCTTGAGGTTCCGCAGCACGATCTCGAGGGCCTGCTGCGGGTCGAGCCCGGCGAGGGCTCGGCGCAGACGCCAGGTGATCTTGACCTCGTCGGCGGAGAGCAGCTGCTCCTCGCGACGGGTACCGGAGGCGTTGACGTCGACGGCCGGGAAGATCCGCTTGTCCGCCAGGTGACGGTTCAGGCGGAGCTCCATGTTGCCGGTGCCCTTGAACTCCTCGAAGATGACCTCGTCCATCTTGGAACCGGTCTCGACGAGCGCGGTGGCGAGGATGGTCAGCGAGCCGCCGTCCTCGATGTTGCGCGCCGCACCGAAGAAGCGCTTCGGCGGGTAGAGCGCCGCCGAGTCGACGCCACCGGAGAGCACGCGGCCCGACGCCGGGGTCGACAGGTTGTAGGCACGGCCCAGACGGGTGATCGAGTCGAGCAGGAGCACGACGTCGTGGCCCAGTTCCACCAGGCGCTTCGCACGCTCGATGGCGAGCTCGGCGACCGTGGTGTGGTCCTCGGCCGGACGGTCGAAGGTCGAGGCGATGACCTCGCCCTTCACCGTGCGCTGCATGTCGGTGACCTCTTCGGGCCGCTCGTCGACGAGGACGACCATGAGGTGCGCCTCGGGGTTGTTCTTCGCGACGGCGTTGGCGATGGCCTGCAGCACGACGGTCTTGCCGGCCTTGGGCGGCGAGACGATGAGGCCGCGCTGGCCCTTGCCGATCGGCGACACGAGGTCGATGATGCGGGTGCTCAGCTTGCCCGGCTCCGTCTCGAGGCGCAGGCGCTCGTTCGGGTACAGCGGGGTGAGGTCCGAGAACTCGACACGGGCCGCTGCTTCTTCGGCGGTCTGGCCGTTGACCGAGTCGACGGTCACGAGCGCGTTGTACTTCTGACGGCTCTGCTGCTCGTTGTCACGGGGCTGCTTGATCGAACCGACGACGGCGTCGCCCTTGCGCAGGTGGTACTTCTTCACCTGGCCGAGGGAGACGTAGACGTCGTTCGGTCCGGGCAGGTAGCCGGTGGTGCGGACGAACGCGTAGTTGTCGAGGACGTCGAGGATGCCCGCGATCGGGATCAGGACGTCGTCCTCGGTGACCTCGGGCTCGAAGTCGTCGTTCTGGCCGCCACGGCCGCGCTTGCGGTCACGCTGGCGACGGCTGCGGCCGCCCTCGGTGTCGTCGGCGTTCTGCTGGGCCTGCTGGCCCTGCTTCTGCTGACCGTTCTGCTTCTGCTGGTTCGCCGCCTGCGGCTTCTGCTCGGCGCGGTCGTCCTGCTTCGCGTCGCGCTGCTTGGCGTCGCCCTGCTTCGGGTCGCCCTGCTTGGCGTCGGCCTGCTTCTGCTGGTCGCCACCGTTCTGCTTCTGCCGGCCGCCCTGCTGGTGCTGCTGGCCGTCCTGCTGCTCGCCGTTCTGCTCGCCGTTCTCGGCGTTCTGCCCACGGCCACGACCACGACCACGGCTGCGACGGCCGCGACGCGAACCGCCCTCACCGTTCTGGTCGTTCTGGTCGCCGGAGTCGGCGGCACCGGACTGGTCCTGCGACTCGCCCTCGGTGCTCTGCTGTTCGGTGCTCTGCTGCTCGGTGCGCGCCGGCTGCTCGGTGCGGGCCGGCTGCTCGGTCCGGGCAGGTGCCGAGGTCGGCGTCTGCTGCTCGGCCGGCTCGTTCGGCTGCTGGGCCTGCTGGTCGGCGCCGCGCTGGACGCGGCCGCGACGCTGCCCACCGGTCTGCGTCTGGGCGGCTTCCTGGGCGTCCTTCTCGGCACGCACCTGGTCGAGGCCCGCGAGCAGGTCCTCGGTACCGGTGTGCCCGGCGTTCGTGTGCTCGGCAGCCGAGGTCGGGCCGGCGTTCACGGTGCCACCGGACGACGCGCGGCGCGAACGGCGGACACGCGACGGCGCGGCCGGCTCGGACTCGACGGCGGGTGCCTCGGGGTCGGCGACCGGAGCGGTCGGTGCCTCGGCTGCGGGCTCCGGCAGCGTGGGCTGCTCGGTCACCGGGGCCGCGGCGGGGGTCGTGGCGGGCGCTGTCGCGGCCGGGACGTCGTCCGTGACGGGGCGCTTGTCCTCGATGGAGGCGATGAGGTCGCCCTTGCGGAGCTTCGAGAGCCCGGTGATGCCGAGCGAGGAGGCGATGCGCTGGAGTTCCGGCAGGCGGAGGGCGCGCAGGTCGCTGGGGATCTCCACCGGGGTGGAGTTGTTGTCGGTCAAGGTCGGTGTTTCCTTTCGAACCGCAGAACGCGGAGAGTTTCCACCGTCCCGGATGCACGGGTATGCATCGACCGCCGTTCAGACGACGGACCGGGATTCGGTGATCAGAAAGAGATGCACACCCGCGCGCCGGACCCTGCGACGTCGCAGGCGCTGTCCTTGGGGACGGGCATACCGTGCGGTTACGCGGGTTCGGCTTCGAGCGCCGAGTGCGCCACCACTGTAGCACCACCGAGATCGACGGCCAGCATGAGCGCGCGCCAGTCGGATTCCCCGTGTCGGGCGACGAGATCCGCGGCCGTGAGCCGTTGTGCCGGGTCGCTGCCGAGCACGAGCAGGCTCGGTCCCGCCCCCGACACGACGGCCGCGAGGCCGTGCTGCCGGAGCAGGCCGATCAGTGCGTCGGTCTCCGGCATCGCGCTGGCCCGGTACGCCTGGTGCAGGCGGTCCTCGGTCGCGGCGAGCAGGAGCTCGGGGCTCTGGATGAGCGCGGCGACGAGGAGCGCGGAGCGGGAGACGTTGAACGCGGCGTCGGCGTGCGGGACGTTCTCGGGCTGCAGGGAACGGGCGAGCTTCGTCGACAGCGTGGACGTCGGCACGAACACGACCGGCGCGACGCCGCGGTGCACCAGGAGGCGCTTGTACGCGGGTCCCTCGGCCGTCATCCACGCGATGGTGAGCCCACCGAAGAGTGCGGGGGCGACGTTGTCCGGGTGCCCCTCCATCTCGGTGGCCAGGCTGAGCAGGGTCGAGGCGTCCAGGTCGACGATGCCCTCGAGCAGCCCGCGGGCCGCCATCAGGCCGGCGACGATCGCGGCCGCCGAGGAACCGAGCCCGCGGCCGTGCGGGATCGCGTTCGTGGCGTGCAGCTCGAGGCCGGGCTGGTCGACGCCGGCGTGCTCGAGGCCGCGGCGGACGGCACGCACGACCAGGTTCGTGTCGTCGGTGGCGACCTCGCCGGCACCGACGCCCTGCACCGTGACGGTGGCGCCGGCTTCCGGGCGGACCCGGACGACGACCTCGTCGTACAGCGAGAGCGCGAGACCGAGCGAGTCGAACCCCGGCCCGAGGTTGGCGGACGTCGCCGGCACGCGGACGCGCACGACCCGTCCGGCGGGCACAGCGTGGACCGCCCGTCCGGCCGGTACAGCACTGTGGGCGGTGACGCCCTCCCCCGGTCCGGACGAGCGGTCGGGGCTCACTGCGCCGCGACCAGTCCGAGCACGTCCGCGATCGACTTGGTGTCGACCGGCACGCTCGTCGGGGTGACCTCGCTGCCGTCCTCGGTGCGCAGGGCCCACTGCGGGTCCTTCAGGCCGTGGCCGGTGACGGTGATGACGACCTTCGCGCCCTTCGGCACGATGCCGGCGTCGGCACGCTCGAGCAGCCCGGCGACACCGATGGCCGACGCGGGCTCGACGAAGACGCCGACCTCGGCCGACAGGATGTGGTGCGCGGCGAGGATGGCCTCGTCCGAGATGGCGCCGAAGTAGCCGTCGGTCTCGTCGCGGGCCTCGAGGGCGAACTGCCACGAGGCCGGGTTGCCGATGCGGATCGCGGAGGCGATGGTGTCGGGGTTCTTGACGACCTCGCCGCGCACGATCGGTGCGGAACCGGCGGCCTGGAACCCGAACATGCGCGGGAGCTTCGTCGTGCGACCGGCGGCGACGTCCTCGCGGTAGCCGCGGGAGTACGCGGTGTAGTTGCCCGCGTTGCCGACCGGCAGGAAGTGGAAGTCCGGGGCGTCACCGAGGACGTCCACGACCTCGAACGCGGCGGTCTTCTGGCCCTCGATGCGGTCGTTGTTGACCGAGTTGACGAGGTGCACCGGGTAGTTCGCCGCCAGGTCGCGGGCGATGTCGAGGCAGTCGTCGAAGTTGCCCTGGACCTGCAGCAGCTGGGCGGCGTGGGCGACGGCCTGGCTGAGCTTGCCCATGGCGATCTTGCCCTCGGGCACGAGCACCGCGGCGGTGATGCCGGCGTGCGTGGCGTACGCGGCGGCCGAGGCGCTGGTGTTGCCGGTCGAGGCGCAGATGACGGCCTTCGCGCCGTGCTCGACGGCCTTCGAGATCGCCATCGTCATGCCGCGGTCCTTGAAGGACCCGGTCGGGTTCATGCCCTCGAACTTGACGTAGACCTCGGCGCCGGTGCGCTCGGAGAGCCGACGAGCCGGGATGAGGGGCGTGCCGCCCTCGCCGAGCGTGACGATCGGCGTCGCCTCGGTCACGTCGAGTCGGTCGGCGTACTCGCGCAGGACTCCCTGCCACTGGTGGGCCATCAGGCTTCTCTCTCTGTCCGGTGGGTCGGTCTGGTGGTGGTTCGCGGTCGGCCTGGAGGCCCGTGGTGCGTCAGGCGCCGACGAAGCGCAGGACGCTGGTCACGTCCAGGACCACGTCTTCGCCGCGGAGCGTGCGGACGGTGTCCGCCAGGTCGGCTTCGCGCGCCAGGTGCGTGCCGATGACGAGCGCTGCCGTCCCCTCGGAGGCACCCGTGGTGGTCTGCTCGACGGTCTCGACGCTCACGCCGTGCTTCGCGAGCACGCCGGCGACCGTCGACAGCACGCCGGGGGCGTCCGTGACGTGCAGGGTGATCTGGTAGCGCGTGCGGACGGTGCCGATCGGGAAGACGGGCAGGTCCGACTGGGTCGACTCCGCGACGCCCGGGCCGCCGATGACATGCCGACGTGCGGCGGACACCAGGTCGCCGAGGACGGCAGACGCGGTCTCGACGCCACCGGCACCGGCGCCGTAGAACATGAGGTCGCCGGCGGCCTCGGCCTCGACGAACACGGCGTTCTTCGCGCCGTGCACGCTCGCCAGGGGGTGCGACTCCGGCACGAGGGCCGGGTACACGCGGGCGCTGACGCCCTCGCGGCCGTCCTCGTCGGTCAGTCGCTCGGCGGTCGCCAGGATCTTCACGACGTAGCCGGCCTTGCGCGCGGCGCGGACCTGCTCGATGGTGACCGAGGTGATGCCCTCGCGGTGCACGGCGGCGAGCGGCACCGAGGTGTGGAACGCCAGCGAGGCCAGGATCGCGGCCTTCTGCGCGGCGTCGTAGCCCTCGATGTCGGCGGTCGGGTCGGCCTCGGCGTACCCGAGCTCGGTCGCGGTGGCCAGGGCGTCCTCGAACGTGGCGCCCTCGCGGTCCATCAGGTCGAGGATGAAGTTCGTGGTGCCGTTGACGATGCCCATGATCCGCTCGATGCGGTCACCCGCGAGCGAGTCGTGCAGCGGTCGGATGATCGGGATCGCACCGGCGACGGCGGCCTCGTAGTACAGCTGCGCGCCGACCTGCTCGGCCACCGCGAAGAGCTCCGGACCGTGGGTCGCGAGGAGCGCCTTGTTGCCCGTCACGACGTCCGCGCCGGACTGCAGCGCCTGCAGCACGAGCGTGCGCGCGGGCTCGATGCCGCCGATCAGCTCGACGACGATGTCGGCACCGAGGATGAGCGACTCTGCGTCGGTCGTGTAGAGGTCCTTCGGCAGGTCGACGTCACGCGCGGCATCGACGTCGCGCACGGCGATCCCGACGAGTTCGAGGCCGGCACCGGCGCGCGAGGCGAGTTCGTCGGCGTGCTCGAGCAGGAGCCGCGCGACCTGGGACCCGACCGAGCCGGCCCCGAGCAGCGCGACGCGGACGTTGCGGTATTCGATCATCTGGAGTTGGTTCCTGTTCGTCGGGTCAGCGACCGGTGCCGGCGTGGGGCACGGGGCGGACCCCGGTGTCGCGGGCGAGGAGGTCGTCGATCGACTCGCCCCGCACGAGGATACGGGTTGTGCCGTCCGCCACGGCGACGACCGGCGGGCGGCCCACGTGGTTGTAGTTGCTCGACAGCGCCCAGCAGTACGCCCCGGTGGCTGCGACGGCGAGCAGGTCCCCCCGCTGGACGTCACCCGGCAGGTACTCGTCGTTGACGACGATGTCCCCGCTCTCGCAGTGCTTCCCGACGACGCGGGTGAGCACGGCGGGTGCCTCGGACGTCCGGGCGAGGCGAGCGGTGTAGTCGGCGCCGTACAGGGCAGGACGGGCGTTGTCGCTCATCCCGCCGTCGACGGAGACGTAGGTGCGGGTGGCGTGGCCGGTGTCCGCGTCGCCGGTCTCGAGGGTGACGGGCTTGATCGTGCCGACGCGGTAGAGCGTGATGCCCGCCGGCCCGACGATGTAGCGACCGGGCTCGACGGCGACCTCGGGCACCGGGATGTCCCGCTCGGCACAGGCGTCGGCGATGATCGCGGCGAGGGCGTCGGCGACGTCCTCGGGCGCGAAGGCGGAGTCGGCCTCGGTGTAGTCGATGCCCCAGCCGCCGCCGAGGTTCAGCTCGGGCACCGGACCGGTCTCGACGAGGGTGGCGTGCACGTCCATCAGGCGTCGGGCGGCTTCGCGGAACCCGGATTCGTCGAAGATCTGCGAACCGATGTGCGAGTGCAGCCCGACGAACACGAGCGACGACTCGGCGCGCACCGCCTCGGCCGCAGCGACGGCCTCGGTGAGCGGGATGCCGAACTTCTGGTCCTCGCGCGCGGTGGCGAGGTACTCGTGGGTCGATGCGTGCACACCGCTGTTGATGCGGATGCGGACGCGCTGCACGACCCCGGCGTGGGCAGCGGCACGGGCGACGCGCTGGACCTCCTCGTGGCTGTCGAGCACGATCGTGCCCACGCCGACCTCGACCGCGCGGGCGATCTCGGCGTCGGACTTGTCGTTGCCGTGGAAGCCGAGCATCGCCGGGTCGATACCCGCGGCCAGGGCGACCGCGAGCTCCCCGCCGGTGCAGACATCCACGCGCAGGTCGGCCTCGGCCATCCACGCCACGACCTGCGTCGTCAGGAACGCCTTGCCGGCGTAGTAGACGTGCGCCCGGGTGCCGATGCCCTCGAACGCCTCGGTGAACGCGTTCCGCACCCGGACCGCACGGGACTGCACGTCACGCTCGTCGACGACGTACAGCGGGGTGCCGTACTGCCGGACGAGGTCCGTCGCGGTGACACCGCCGACCGCCAGGTCGCCGTCATCGGTCCGCGTCGCGGACGCGGGCCAGATCCGGTCCACCAGCTCGGAGGCGTCCGTCGGGAACCGCAGTCGCGGCGGTGCAAGGGGATTCTCGCTCACGGGACCCGATCCTACCGACGCGGGGCGGGCCTCCCGGCCGCGTTACGCAGCCACGGGGTCAGCCGCAGCTGCCGACCGTCTGCAGGCCCTGCTCGTTGAGCGGCAGCGCGTCCGCGGTGACGCGGACCGTCGCGTCGGCCTTCGAGACGTCGAGCGAGCGCACGCGGAGCGCCTCGGGCAGGAACTGCGCCGTGCAGACCTGCACCGGCACGTTCGTCACGCCGGGGATCGAGTCCACCTTGAGACCGAGGTCGGAGTTCGTGATCCGCACGCTCTTCGGGGTGATCGTGATGCCGCGGCCGTCGTCCTGCGCGACCACGTCACCCTTCGCCGCGTAGGTGATGTCGTAGCCGAGCACCGCCGTGGAACCGGACAGCTCGACGCCGCCGTCCACCAGGGACAACCGGTCGAACAGCGGGCTGTACTTCGACAGGTCCTTCACGCTCGTCGACGCCAGCGTGACCGTGCCGTCGACGTCGTGCACGTCGCCCTTGCCGTCCACGGGGACGTCCTTCGCGGTGACGTCGGCGGCGAGTGGGATGCCGTCGACGGTGAGCTTCTCGGACGTGATCTCGACCTGGTCGAGGGTGCCGCTGATCAGCTGCGGGATGACGATGCCGTCGGCGTGCGCCTCGACCTGGCCCGTGGTGCCGTCGGGCAGCGACTGCTCGACCTGCTGGGCGATGATGCGGTCGACGACCCCGCGGAGCACGAACTCGGCGATCACGACGAGGGCGGCGAGCAGGACGACGACCACGAGCAGGACGACGGGCCAGCGGCGGCGCTTGCGGGGGCGTTCGGTGGCGGCGGACATGCGTCCCACCCTGCCAGGTGGTCCCGTCAGCCTGCCTGGAGGCGCGGGGTGCGGGGCGCGGGGCGCGGGGCGCGGGCCGCACTCGATCGCGCCCCGCCAGGGTCATCGCGCCCGCGCACACCGGGGCGCGATGACCGTCAGGGGGCGCGTCTCGACAACGGCTCAGCCGTCTGCTCGCGCCGCCGCTCCGCTACATGCGGGACGGAGCGCTCACACCGAGCAGGCCGAGGCCGTTGCGGACGACCTGGCCGGTGGCGTCGTTCAGCCACAGGCGCGTGCGGTGCAGGTCGGTGACCGGCTCGTCGCCGAGCGGGGTCACGCGGCAGGCGTCGTACCAGCGGTGGTACAGGCCGGCGAGCTGCTCGATGTACCGGGCGATGCGGTGCGGCTCGCGGAGCTCCGCGGCGTGGCGCACGACGCGCGGGTACTCGGCGAGGGCGCCGAGCAGCGCACCCTCGGAGTCGTGCGTCAACAGCGAGGCGTCGAACACGGAGCGGTCGACCCCGGCGGCCTCGGCGTTGCGGGCCACCGACTGGGTGCGCGCGTGGGCGTACTGCACGTAGAACACCGGGTTGTCGTTGGTGCGCTTGACGAGCAGGTCGAGGTCGATGTCGATCGCGGTGTCGCTGGCGAACCGGACGAGCGAGTACCGGCCGGCGTCGACCCCGACGGCGTCGACGAGGTCCTCCATCGTGACGATGGTGCCGTTGCGCTTGGACATCCGCATCGGCTCGCCGTCCTTGAGCAGGTTGACCATCTGCCCGATCAGGATCTCGAGGTTCGTGCCCGGCTCGTCGCCGAACGCGGCGCACATCGCCATCATCCGGCCGACGTAGCCGTGGTGGTCCGCACCGAGCATGATCAGGTTGCGCTCGAAGCCGCGCTCGCGCTTGTCGAGGTAGTACGCCAGGTCGCCGGCGATGTACGCGGGCTCGCCGTCGGACTTGATGACCACGCGGTCGCGGTCGTCACCGAAGTCGGTCGTGCGGAGCCACTCGGCACCCTCGGCCTCGTACATCACGCCCGCCGAGCGCAGCCGGGCGATGGCGCGCTCGACGGCCTTCGACTCGTGCAGGGCGTTCTCGTGGAAGTAGACGTCGAAGTCCACACCGAAGTCGTGCAGCGACGACTTGATGTCCGCGAACATGAAGTCGACGCCCTCGCGCCGGAAGAGTTCCTGCGCCTCGTCGCGCGGCAGGTCCTTCACGTCGACCGAAGGGTCGAGCGTCGCGATGACGCGGGCCGCGATCTCGGCGATGTACGCACCGCCGTAGCCGTCCTCCGGCGTGGGCTCACCGAGCGCCGACGCGACGAGCGACCGGGCGAAGCGGTCGATCTGCGCGCCGTGGTCGTTGAAGTAGTACTCGCGGGTGACGAGGCCGCCCTGCGCCTGGAACACGCGGGCCAGGCTGTCGCCGACCGCCGCCCAGCGCACGCCGCCCATGTGGATCGGGCCGGTCGGGTTCGCCGACACGAACTCCAGGTTGATCCGGACGCCGTCGTACAGGTCGCCGTGCCCGAAGGCGTCGCCGCCCTCGACGATCGTGCGGGCGATCTCACCGGCTGCAGCGGCCTCGAGCGTGATGTTGATGAACCCCGGGCCGGCGACGTCGACCGAGGCCACGCCGTCGAGCTCGGTCAGCTCGCCGGCGATCTCCGTCGCGAGCTCGCGCGGGTTCGTGCCGATGCGCTTCGCGAGCTGCATGGCGGCGTTCGAGGCCCAGTCGCCGTGCGCACGGTTCTTCGGACGCTCGAGCACCACGTGGGAGTCCCCGATCGTCACGGTCTCGGACGCGCCTCGTCGCTCGACGATCCCGGTCAGGATCGACAGGTACGCGGCGGAGAGTTCGGCAGGAGTCACGGCGGACGAGTCTACCGGGACACCCAGTTGCACGCCGGACGATGGGCCATCATGTCGGGATGACCACCCGAAGCCGTGCCCGGGCGTGCTCCGTCGCCGTCGTCACCGCCGCAGCAGCACTCGCCCTGTCGGCTTGCTCGGGCGGCGGGGACAGCGACCCGACGCCCAGCCCGACCCCGGTCGGCAAGACGGTGTCGCAGACCTGCGCCGAGCTCCTGCCGACCGCGGCCCTGTCCGTGTACGGGACGACCTTCGCGCTCGACGACTCCTTCACACCGGCGAAGGGCTCCCCCGCCGCCACCATCGCGAAGCAGCGGGGCCGCGTCTGCCAGTTCGTCGCCACCGACGACGACACCGAGACGATCACCCTGGCCGTTGCCGACCTGCCTGAGAAGTCGCTCACGAACCTGAAGGACGCCCTGTACGACCGGGGCGGATCGGTCCCCACCTACCGCGTCGAGGGCTACTTCGCGCTGAACGACGGCATCGGCCGCGCGGACGCCTTCGCCGACCCGTACTGGATCACCACGCAGTCGACGCTGTTCACGGAGCCCGGCGGCGCACAGCCCGTCGTCGACGCGGTGCGCGCCGCGCTGCAGCCATCGGCGTCGGCGTCGGCGACGCCCGCGGGCTGACGCGCCCGCGCCGGCACGGTGCGGGGTCCGCCGCCCGGTGCGAGGTTGCACGCCTGGTGCGCGCTTGCAGCGCCGCACGGAGCGCGCAACCCCGCACGGGCCCGCGAAGTCCGCACGGTGCGGACGGGAGGCCCGTGGCGGGCCCGCACCGCGCCTCCCGTCCGACGGCGACCACGCACAGTGCCGGGTCCGCCGCCCGGTGCGAGGTTGCACGGCTGGTGCGCGCCTGCAGCGCCGCACGGAGCGCGCAACGCTGCACGGGCCCGAGACGCGCGCACGGTGCCGAGACGCGCGCACGGTGCCGACGGGAGGCCCGTGGCGGGCCCGCACCGCGCCTCCCGTCCGCCCTGCAGCCGCGTCTCGTGCACGACACGCGCTGTCCGGGAGCGCGCGCCGGACCTGCTACGGTTGTTGCACCCCTTGGCCCCCATAGCTCAGGGGATAGAGCACTGCCCTCCGGAGGCAGGGGCGGAGGTTCGAATCCTCCTGGGGGCACTGTGACATTCCCGCGCAAGCAGTTGTCTTCGCTTCGCTCAGCCAGCTGCGCGCGACGTCGCCTGCGGCGACCTTCCCCCGTTGAGACTTCTCCGGGTCCGTCGCCAGTGTCGTGGCGGATGTCGACGTTCGCGCGGATGATGAGACGGATGCTGAGCAGGAATGGTCGGCTCGGGGGAAGCGACTCGACAGTTTCTGCTCACGAAGAGCCCGCGCGCACCGCACTCCCCCGTGTTTCCCTGCGCGTCACGCGCACCCCCTAGGATCACGGGCCGGTCGTCCCGCACGCGACCGGGAAGAGGGAACCGATGACCACCGGCACCGGGAACGCGCAGCTCGAACTCGCACGGAGCGGGCACGCCCCCGCACCACGGACCCTGTTCGACGTCCTCGCGGCGACGGCGGCCACCCACCCCACCGCCACCGCACTCGAGGACCCCGCGGGCACCGTCGACTACGCCGCCCTGCTCGACCTGGTGCGCGCGCAGGCCGACGACCTCGCCCGTCGCGGCGTCCGCCGGGGCGACCGGGTCGGGGTGCGGATCCCCTCCGGCGGGCGTGACCTGTACCTGTCGATCCTCGCGGTCCTCGCCGCCGGAGCCGCCTACGTGCCCGTCGACGCCGACGACCCCGAGGAACGCGCGACCCTCGTGTTCGGCGAGGCCGGCGTCGTCGGCGTCATCGGGGCCGGCGGCGTCCTGCGCGACCGTGACGGCGGCGAGCGGCCCGTCACGGACCCCGCGGCGAGCGCCGAACTCCCCGGCCTGGACGACGACGCGTGGATCATCTTCACCTCGGGGTCGACGGGGGTGCCGAAGGGCGTGGCCGTGACGCACCGCAGTGCTGCGGCGTTCGTGGACGCCGAGGCGCGGATGTTCCTGCAGGCGGCGCCGATCGGTCCCGGTGACCGGGTGCTGGCGGGGCTGAGTGTGGCGTTCGATGCGTCGTGCGAAGAGATGTGGCTGGCGTGGGGGCACGGTGCTGCGTTGGCGCCGGCTCCGCGCTCGTTGGTGCGGACGGGGGTGGACCTCGGGCCGTGGTTGATCGCGCACACGATCACGGTGGTGTCGACGGTGCCGACGCTCGCGGCGCTGTGGCCGGACGATGCGTTGGAGCAGGTGCGGCTGGTCATCTTCGGCGGCGAGGCCTGCCCGCCGGAACTCGCCGCGCGCATCGCCAGTCGCGATCGTGAGGTGTGGAACACGTACGGTCCGACGGAGGCGACGGTGGTGGCGTGCGGGTCGCTGCTCGACGGCGGGCAGCCGATCCGGATCGGGCTGCCGCTGGACGGGTGGGACCTGGCGGTCGTGGACGGTGCCGGGCAGCGGGTGGAGCCGGGCGGGGTCGGTGAGCTCGTGATCGGTGGTGTCGGGTTGGGGCGGTACCTGGACCCGGCGAAGGACGCGGAGAAGTACGCCCCGTTCCCGGAGCTCGGGTGGGAGCGGGCGTACCGGAGTGGTGACCTGGTGCGGTACGACCCTGAGGGGCTCGTGTTCCAGGGGCGTGCGGACGACCAGGTGAAGCTCGGTGGCCGGCGCATCGAGCTCGGGGAGATCGACGCGGCCCTGCAGGCGCTCGACGACGTGGCCGGTGGTGCGGCCGTGGTGCAGCGGACCCCGGCGGGCAACCAGGTGCTGGTGGGGTACGTGGCGCCGGTGGCGGGTGCCACGGTGGACGTCGCGGCTGCGAACGCCCGGTTGCGGCAGGAGCTGCCCGCTGCGCTCGTCCCGCTCGTCGCCGTGGTGGACTCGTTGCCGACGCGGACGTCGGGCAAGGTCGACCGTGCCGCGCTGCCGTGGCCGTTGCCCGGGGCGACCGACGCCGCGATGCTGCCGGACACGGTGGCGTGGATCGCGGAGCGCTGGGCGGCGATCCTCGGGGTGCCGGTGTCGAGCGTCGACGACGACTTCTTCGCGCACGGTGGCGGGTCGCTGACGGCGGCGCAGCTGGTGTCGGCGATCCGGGAGCGGTTCCCGACGACGACCGTCGCCGACGTCTACGACCACCCGCGTATCGGCGCGCTGGCGGCCGCGTTGGACGAGGCCGGTCCGGTGGCGGCCGCATCGCGCGACGTGACGCCGGTCCCGCCGACGACGGGGCTCGCGATGACACTGCTGGGCTTGCCGGTGCAGGTGCTGCGCGGGTTGCGGGTCCTGACCTGGACGGCGCTGGTCGCCGCGGTACTGCACGCGACGACGCTGCCGTTCCTGCCGGTGCTCCCCTGGCCGGCGCTCGTCGTCGCGCTGCTGGTGTTCGTGACACCGATCGGCAAGATGGCGCTCACGGTCGTGCTGGCCCGGCTGCTGCTCGTCGGGGTCCGGCCGGGCGACCACCCCCGGGGCGGCTCGGTGCACCTGCGGGTCTGGCTGGCGGAGCGGATCGCCGAGGCGGTCGACGGTCCCTCGACCGCCGGGGCCCCGTGGATCAGCTACTACGCCCGTGCGCTCGGGGCGCGGATCGGCACGGACGTCGACCTGCACACGCTCCCGCCGGTCACCGGGATGCTCACGATCGGCAAGCGTGCGTCGATCGAGCCCGAGGTGGACCTCGCGGGGCACTGGGTGGACGGTGACGTGTTCCGGCTCGGCCGGGTCCGTGTGGACGAGGACGCCGTCGTGCACAGTCGCACCACGCTGCTTCCCGGTGCGCACGTGGGCGCGGGCGCCGAGGTCGAGGCCGGCTCGGCCGTCGCCGGCCGAGTGCCCGCCGGTCAGCGCTGGGCGGGTTCGCCCGCCGAACGCGTCGGGTCGGCCAGGCACGGCCGGGAGGCCCGTCCCCCCTCGCGTCGACGCTGGCTGCTGGCATACGGGGCCGGCTCCGTGGCCGTGGCCGGGTTGCCGGTGATCGGTGTCGCGGTCGGGCTGCTGGTCGCGGTCGCCCTGGTCGGGCGCGCGTCAACACTCGGCGACGCGCTGCTGCGCGCCCTCGCCACGGTGCCGCTCGCCACCGTCGTCGCCGGGGCCGTGTACGCCCTGTTCGTGGTGGTGTCGGTGCGGTTGCTCGGCATCGGGCTGCACGAGGGCCGGCACCCCGTGCGTTCGCGGATCGGGTGGCAGGCGTGGTCGACGGAGCGGGTGCTGGACGCGGCGCGCACGCTGCTGTTCCCGCTGTACGCCTCGCTCGTGACCCCCGTGTGGTTGCGGCTGCTCGGGGCGAAGGTGGGCCGGAACACGGAGATCTCCACGGTCCTGCTCATCCCCGCGCTGACGCAGATCGCGTCCGGCGCCTTCCTGGCCGACGACACCATGGTCGCGACGTACGAGCTCGGTGGCGGCCGGGTGCGGATCGGCCGGTCGAAGGTCGGGCGGCGGGCGTTCCTCGGCAACAGCGGGATGACGGGCGCCGGACGCTCCGTCCCGCGCGAGGCGCTGGTGGCGGTGCTGTCCGCCGTGCCGAAGAAGGCCAAGCGCGGGTCGTCGTGGCTCGGCTCGCCCCCGGTGCGGCTACGCCGTGCGGCGACGCAGTTCGACGAGGAGCGCACCTTCCGTCCGCCCACCCGTCTCAAGGTCGCCCGCGGTTGCTGGGAGCTGCTGCGGCTGGTCGCCCCGATGGTGTCCGCTGCGATCGCCCTCGGGGTGGCGGGCACCCTGCTCGCCCTGTGGTCGGCGGTCGGCGTCGGGTGGACGGTGTTGCTCGCCGGACCGGTGCTCATCGTCGCCGGGGCCGTCGCCGCCGTGGTGTCGACGATCGCGAAGTGGGCGTTCGTCGGCCGGATCACCGCTCGGGAGCACCCGCTGTGGTCGTCGTTCGTGTGGCGCAACGAGGTGCAGGACACCTTCGTCGAGACGGTCGCCCGGCCCTGGTTCGCGGAGCAGGCCACCGGCACCCCGGCCCTGGCGGCGTGGCTGCGGAGCCTCGGCGCGACGATCGGCCGCGGTACCTGGCTCGAGACGTACTGGCTGCCCGAGGCCGACCTCGTCACGATCGGGGCCGGCGCCTCGGTGGCGCGCGGGACCGTCGTGCAGACCCACCTGTTCCACGACCGGGTGATGCAGCTCGACACCGTGCGGCTCGACGCCGGTGCGACCCTCGGGCCGCACAGCGTCGTCCTGCCCGCCGCCGGCATCGGCACGGGCGCCACGGTGGGCCCGACCTCGCTCGTGATGCGCGGTGAGCAGGTGCCCACCGGGTCCCGCTGGTCCGGCAACCCCATCGCTCCGTGGACAGCCGAACCGGCCACCGTGGCGGACTGACCGGCGCCATGGGGTTGACTGGGACCGTGCCGAACACCCCCGCTGCCGACCCGTACACCCCGCACAGCGGCGACCGACGCTGGAGCGCCGAGCACTACGACCTCCGCCTCGACTACCGCGTCGCGACAAACCGCCTCGACGGCACGGCGACGATCACCGCCCGTGCCCACGAACCCCTCGACCGGATCGTCATCGACCTGCACGGCCTGAGCGTCGAGCGGGCCGACGTCGACGGCACCCGCGCGAAGAAGGTCTCGAAGGCGGTGCACAAGGTCACCGTGACCCCGGCGTCGCCGATCGCGGCCGACACCACGTTCACCGTGCACCTGCGGTACCGCGGCAACCCGCGCCCCGTCCGCAGCGCCTGGGGCCAGGTCGGGTGGGAGGAACTCACCGACGGCGTCATCGTCGCGGCCCAGCCGACGGGGGCACCCTCGTGGTTCCCGTGCAACGACCGACCGGACGACAAGGCGACCTACCGGTTCGAGATCGCCGCCGAGGCCGCGTACGACGTCCTGGCGAACGGTGAACTGCTCGGCAAGGAACGCGACCGCATCGGCACCAGGTGGACGTACGCCACCACCGAGCCGATGGCGACGTACCTGGCGACGGTGCAGATCGGGCGGTACCGCACGACGAGGCTCCGCGGCGCCGTCGTCCCCGTGACCCTGCACCACCCCGCCGACCTGGCGGCCGCCGCGAAGACCGACTTCGGGCAGGTGCCGGAGATGCTCGCGCTGTTCTCGGACCGCTTCGGCCCGTACCCGTTCGCGGCGTACGGCGTCGTGGTCACCGACGACGAGCTCGAGATCCCCCTCGAGGCCCACGGGCTGGCGGTGTTCGGCCGGAACCACGTCGACGGCGAGCACGGCACCGACCGGCTCATCGCGCACGAGCTCGCGCACCAGTGGTTCGGCAACTCGGTGACGGTCACCCGCTGGCAGGACATCTGGCTGCACGAGGGGTTCGCCTGCTACGCCGAGTGGTTGTGGTCCGAGCACCACGGCGGCGACACCGCCGACGTGCTCGCGGCGCAGTACCGGCAGGGGCTCCTCGACCAGCCCGAGGACCTCGTCGTCGGTGACCCCGGCGCGAAGGACATGTTCGACGACCGGGTCTACAAGCGCGGGGCCCTCGCCCTGCACGCCGTCCGCCGCACGTTCGGCGACGACGCGTTCTCCGCCGGGCTGCGCAGCATCACCGAACGGCACCGGCACGGTTCGGTGACGGTGCCCGACGTGCTCGAGGCCTTCGCGGACGCCGCCGGCCGTTCCGTCGCGGACGTGCAAGCGGTGACCGGGCCCTGGATCGACGAGGCGTCGGTACCGGCGCTGCCCGCGCCGCGCGTCGACTAGCCAGCCAGCTCGTCGTCCGCCGGGTCGCAGCTGACCTCGGACCACACCGCGTCGAGCGACAGCCCGACCACGCCGGCGACGGACGCGATGGTCGAGAACGCCGGCGTCGCGATCCGCCCGGTCTCGATCTTGCGGAGCGTCTCGGGCGAGATCCCGGCCGCGAGGGCGGTGTCGACGATCGACCGTGGGCCACGTGCGCGGCGGAGCAGGGCACCGAGACGGCGGCCGCGCGCGACCTCGTCGGGGCGGAGCGGGAGACGGACCATCCCCACATAGTAATACCGGTATGATCATCCGCGTGATCGAGATCCTGACGCCCGCCGAGGTCGACAAGGCCCGTGCCACCGGAGCCCTCGTCGGCACCATCCTGCAGACCCTGCGCGAACGCACCCGCGTGGGCACCAACCTGCTCGAGATCGACCGGTGGGCGAAGCAGATGATCGAGGACGCCGGCGCGGACTCCTGCTACGTCGACTACGCACCGTCGTTCGGCCGCGGTCCGTTCGGCCACCACATCTGCACCGCCGTGAACGACGCCGTGCTGCACGGGCTGCCGCACGACCGGGCGCTGGCGGACGGCGACCTGCTCACCCTCGACCTCGCGGTGTCGTTGGACGGCATCGCCGCGGACGCCGCCGTGAGCTTCGTCGTCGGCACCCCGCGCGACGAGGACCTCGCGCTCATCGACGCGACCGAGCGCGCCCTGGCCGCCGGGATCGCCGCCGCCGGCCCCGGGGCCCGCATCGGCGATCTGTCGCACGCCATCGGGACCGTGCTCGAGGGTGCGGGCTACCCGGTCAACGTCGAGTTCGGCGGCCACGGCATCGGCTCGACCATGCACCAGGACCCGCACGTGTCGAACACGGGCCGCGCGGGCCGCGGCTACACGCTCCGACCCGGCCTCCTGCTCGCACTCGAGCCGTGGGTGATGGCGGACACCGACGTGCTCGTCACCGATGCCGACGGCTGGACGCTCCGCAGCGCCACGGGAGCCCGGACGGCCCACACCGAGCACACCATCGCGATCACCGAGGACGGCGCCGAGGTGCTCACACTCCCCCGCTGAGCGACCCCTCGACCACGACGGGCAGCCCGCCGGCCGCGACGACGAGCAGCAGATCGGGTGCCGGACGGTGGACCGACACCGGGTGGTCTCGCCCCTCGAACCGCGCGGTGCCGGCAGCGACGTCCACGTCGACCGACAGTGGATCGACGCGCAACCCCCGACCGTCGCGCTTCAGTACGGCCTCCTTCGCCGCCCAGCAGGCCGCGAGCAAGCCGGCATCACCGGCCGAGCGCTCGCGTTCGCCGGGCGTGAAGACGTCGAGGGGCGCTGCGCCGACGCGGGACACCCGCTCGAGGTCGACGCCGACCGGGCCCGGCGCGACCGCGAGCGCGACCACGCCGGACGTGCGCGACAGACTGACGCCGAACGCGGTGCCGTGCACCGTGGCCCAGGGACGACCGTGGTCGGTCCCGGCACAGTGTGGGCAGACGCGCCCCGCGCGCACGGCGGCCGTCTCGACTGCCGCAGCCGCCGCGACGGCGGCGACCAGGGCCTCCCGGTCGGCCGCGCGGTCCGGACCCGGCGCGCACAGCGTCACCACGACGGCCTGGAGGCCCGACTCACCCACGCATGCAGCCTACGGTGCGCGGATGGCCGGCCCAGGGCCGTGGTCGCTACGCGTGCGTGAGTGCGATCAGTGCGACGTTCATCGTGCTGTAGAGACCCTCGGATCGGGTCGCCTGGCGGACGCGTCCGCGCAGCACTTCGTAGCGGCCGTCGTGCTCGCGCACGAAGCCGATCACGCCGGTCGCCGGCGTCGAGACGCGGTGGTAGCCGTCCTCGAGCGGGACGACCTCGGTACTCGTGGTTCGCTCCATTGCTGTTCCCTTCCGTTCGTCGTCGAACAGTGGCGCCAGCATACCCCGGTCCGGGGGACAAGACACCCATGGATCGGCTTGTCCACAGGGTTCACCGGGAGTCTGTCCGTCGCTTGCGCGCCGTGGATAGACTCCGGGCGACGGCGCTCTCAGGGCGCCGTTCGGGACGGCGTCGACGGCGCCGACCGGTGACGGACGGAGGACGGATGCGAACGGTCCAGCGTGGATCGGGCACAGGCGGGTCGAGGACGGAACGGGGGACAGCGCGGCTCTGGGGTCGTGTCACGACAGCAGTCGTGGCGATGCTGATCGTCCTGGCTCCGGCGGCGACCGCGCAGGCCACGGCACCGGTCGACCTGGGCGGGGCGTACGTCCTCGACGAAGCCGACGCCCTCAGCTCCTCACAGCAGGCGCAGGTCGAACAGGCGGTGCAGGACCTGTACGCCGAGACCCAGACGCAGCTGTACGTCGTGTTCGTGCCGACGTTCACCGATCCGACGGACCACACCGCGTGGGGCTCTGCGGTCATGAAGCAGAACCAGATCGACACCGACGGCATCCTGCTGTCGGTCGCGGTCGACGACCGCAACTACGACGTGCAGCAGACGAACGAGACCGCCATCTCCGAGTCCGACGTGCAGAACGCCGTGAACGACTCGTTGCTCCCCGCGCTGAAGCAGGGCGACTGGTCCGGCGCGGCCGTCGCGTTCGCGAACGGGCTGACGGACACCCAGGCGCCGCCGAACCTGACCTGGCTCTGGATCCTGTTGCTCGTCATCGTCGTCGGCTTGATCGTCGTCGTGCTCGTCATCCGCACCCGCAACAAGCGGAAGACCGCCGCGGCCGCCCACGCGCAGCAGGAGTCCCTCGCCGACCTCGAACGCACCGCCGGCGGCGCGCTCGTGACGATCGACGACGAGCTCCGCACCGCCGAGCAAGAGGTCGGGTTCGCCACTGCCCAGTTCGGTCCCGACGCCGCGAAGCCCTTCGCCGACGCCGTCGCCGCTGCGCAGCAGGCCGTGCGCAAGGCCTTCACGTTCCGGCAGCAGCTCGACGACGAGATCCCGGACTCCCCCCAGCAGCGTGCCGACTGGGCGAACCAGATCATCGCGATCTGCCAGCAGGCGCACGCCTCGATCGAGGAACAGACCGAGTCGTTCGACAAGCTCCGGTCGCTCGAGGACGGCGTCGAGGAAGCAGCCGCCGCACTGGCCCAGGCCGTCGCGGAAGCACCGGCGTCGGTCGGCGCAGCGGCAGCCGCGCTCGACCGCGTCCGAGCGGACTACACCGGCCGCACCCTCGCGACCGTCGCCGACAACGTCGACCAGGCACACCAGGTGCTCGCCTACGCCACCGAGCGCTCGAACGCGGCCACCGCGGCGATCGCGGCCGGCGACAAGGGTGAAGCGGTGGTCGCCGTGCGCGACGCCCAGCACGCCCTGGCCCAGGTGCAGCAACTCACGAACAGCGCGGTCGCGGCCGAGGGCACCTTCACCGAGGCCACCGCACGCGCCGAGGCGATGCGCATCGACATCGAGGGCGACGTCGCCGCGGCCCGGACCCTCACCGTGGGCGGGCCCGACCTCGCCGCGGCCGTGACCAGGGCGCAGACCGTGCTGCGGCAGGGGTTCGACCCGAAGGACCCGATCACCGCGGTCGACGCCCTCACGAAGGCGAACACCGAGATCGACCAGGCCATCGCGGCCGCCCGGGGTGCCGAAGAGCAGCAGCGCCGGGCGTCCCGCGCCCTCGACGACGCCCTGCGCGACGCCCGGAACCGGATCAGCCAGGCGCGCGAGTACATCTCGCTGCACCGTGGCGGCATCGGACCGACCGCCCGCACCCGCCTGTCCGAGGCCGAACGCGCCCTCGACGATGCCGTGCAGCTCGCCACCACCGACCCCGGACAGGCGCTGCAGGCTGCACGGGCGGCCGAGCAGTACGCCGCCGCGGCGATGGACTCGGCGAACGACGACATGGGCGGCTGGGGCGGCGGCGGTGGCGGCTTCGGCGGTGGCGGCGGCAACGGCGCCCAGCTCGGCGGCCTCGTCACCGGCATCGTGCTCGGCGGCCTGCTCGGCGGTCGCGGCGGCAGCTTCGGCGGCGGCTCCTTCGGGGGTAGCGGAGGCGGCTTCGGCGGCGGGGGCGGTTTCGGTGGTGGCGGAGGAGGCGGCGGCGGCGGATTCTCTGGCGGCGGCCGCTTCTGACCCCGACCCACCCGACGACCAGACCACACACCCGACAGACCAGACACACCACGTCAGACCTTCCAGGAAAGGGAACAGCAATGGCAAAGCAGACGATCTTCGGCCGCATCTCCACCCTCGTGCGGGCGAACATCAACCAGCTCATCGACAACGCCGAGGACCCGCAGAAGATGCTGGACCAGCTCGTGCGTGACTACACGAACAACATCGCCGACGCGAAGACGGCGATCGCGCAGACGATCGGCAACGTGCGGCTGCTCGAGCAGGACCACGAAGAGGACAAGCGCGCCTCGTCCGAGTGGGGCCAGAAGGCCGCCAACGCCTCCACCGCCGCGGACAAGTACCGCGCCGAGGGCAAGACGGCCGAGGCGGACAAGTTCGACAACCTCGCCAAGATCGCGATCGGCAAGCAGATCGCGGCCGAGCAGGAGGTCAAGGACGCCGAGCCGAACCTCGCCTCGCAGAACGAAGCGGTCGAGAAGCTCAAGACCGGGCTCGCCGGCATGGAGCAGAAGCTCGAGGAGCTCCGTGCGAAGCGCGACAACCTCGTCGCCCGCTCGAAGACGGCTGAGGCACAGTCCAAGGTCAACGACGCCCTCGGCAACATCGACGTGCTCGACCCGACGAGCGACCTCGGTCGCTTCGAGGAGAAGGTCCGTCGCGAAGAGGCCAAGGTCCTCGGGCAGCAGGAGCTGCAGTCGTCGAGCCTCGACGCCCAGTTCGAGAGCCTCGAGGACGTCGGCAAGGACGCCGAGGTCGAGGCGCGACTCGCCGCGCTGAAGTCCGGCGGCTCGTCGAGCCTCTGACCTTCCCGGACGACGCCGGACCCCAGCTGACAGACTGAGACGATGCAGTTCCTCGTGGTCGGTCAGTGGCAGGGTTCGGCGTCGTCGCGCGCGATGCGCCTCGGGGACGGAGCGACCGCGATCGCGGCCGACCTCCCCCGTGCGTCCACCACCGTGGTCGACGTCCCCGCCGGCGCGGGTGACCGGCTCGAGACGGCCGTCGCCCGCTACACCTCCGTGCTCGCCGTCGCCGACCGCGTGGCCGAGGAGACCGGCGTCTCGAGCGAACCGGTCCTCGTCGTCGGCGGGGACGGCGCGAGCGTCCTCGGCGCGACCGTCGGCCTCGGACCGGACACCGCGTTCGTCCGCATCGCCGGGTCCAGCGGGTACCGCGCGCTCAACCGCGCCCAGCCCGTCGCCGCCGAGACCGCGGCACTCCGGATCCTGGTCGACCGCGCCGACGAGCTGTTCCCCGCGCTGCCGGTGCTCCCCGCCTCGTCGGTCGTGGTCGCGGGCGTCCGCGGGCTCGACGACGCCGAGGACGCCGCCCTCGACCGTGCCGGGATCACCCGGCTGGACGTCGACGCCGCGACCCCGGACGCCCTCGCCGCCGCCGTCGACGCCACCGGAGCGACCTCGGTGTTCGTGCACGTCGACCTCGACGTCCTCGACCCATCCGAGGTCGACGGCCTGCTCGAGCCGGTGCCGTTCGGACTCGACGGCGCGGGACTGGTCGAGCGGATCCAGGCCGCGACCCGCGGCCGCCGCCTGGCCGGCGCCGCGCTCACCGGGTTCGCTCCCGTGGACCCGGAGCGGGCAGTGGACGACCTCGGCGTGATCCTGCGCGTCGTCGGAGCGTTGACCAGCGCCTCCCGGGTGGCCTGAGAAGCGACCCGGCGCGCCGGGCGCACCCCATGCCGGTCCGCGTACGCTCGGCCTCATGACGGACTACGACCTCATCGTGATCGGCGCCGGCGCAGTCGGCGAGAACGTGGCGGACTACGCCCACAAGCGCGGCCTGGCGGTCGCGATCGTGGAGTCCGAACTGGTCGGCGGCGAGTGCTCCTACTGGGCGTGCATGCCGTCGAAGGCACTGCTGCGCAGCGGCCACGCCCTGGCAGCGGCGAAGCGGCTCGACGGCGCGAAGCAGGCCGTCACCGGCGAACTCGACGCCGCCCACGTGCTCGCGCGCCGCAACTCGTTCACCTCGGACTGGAAGGACGACGGTCAGGTGTCCTGGCTCGAGTCCGCCGACATCGCCCTGATCCGCGGCCACGCCCGCATCACCGGCGAGAAGACCATCGAGGTCGGCGGCGAGACGCACACCGCCCGTGCCGCCGTCGCCGTCGTGACCGGATCGCTGCACGCGCTGCCCGACGTGCCGGGACTCGCCGAGGCGAAGCCGTGGGGCACCCGCGAGGGCACCAGCGCCCAGCAGGTGCCGGAGAGCCTGCTCGTGATCGGCGGCGGTGTCGCCGGCTCCGAGCTCGCCACCGCCTGGGCATCGCTCGGCGCGAAGGTCACCCTCGTCGCCCGGCACGGACTGCTCGGCGGCATGGAGCCGTTCGCCGGCGAACTCGTCACCGATGCCCTCCGCGAGCTCGGCGTCGACGTCCGCACCGGGGTGAACCCCGTGCGGGTCGACCGCGACGAGCACGGGCTGGTCACCACCACGCTCGACGACGACACGACCGTCATCACGAGCGAGGTGCTGGCCGCCACCGGCCGCACCCCGCACACCGCCGACCTCGGGCTCGAGTCCGTCGGGCTCACCGCCGGCGACTGGCTCGAGGTCGACGACACGATGCTCGTGCACGGCACCGACTGGCTCTACGCCGTCGGCGACGCCAACCACCGCGCCCTCCTCACCCACCAGGGCAAGTACCAGGCCCGCGCTGCCGGCGAGGCGATCGCCGCCCGGCACCAGGGCACGCCGCTGCACACCGAACCGTGGGGCGCGCACGTCGCGACCGCCGACCACGCCGCGGTCCCGCAGGTCACCTTCACCGATCCTGAGGTCGCGAGCGTCGGCCTGACCGAGAAGGCCGCGCGCGAGCAGGGGTTGAACGTCCGTGCCGTGGAGTACGACCTCGGCGGCGTCGCGGGTTCCGCGCTGCAGGCCGACGGCTACACCGGCCGCGCCAAGATGGTCGTCGACGAGGACCGCGGGGTCGTCGTGGGCGTCACCTTCGTCGGCCAGGACGTCGCCGAGATGCTGCACGCGGCGACGATCGCCGTCGTCGGCGAGGTACCGGTCGACCGCCTCTGGCACGCGGTCCCGGCCTACCCGACGATGAACGAGATCTGGCTCCGTCTGCTCGAGACCTACGGTCGCCCGGCCTGAGCATGCGCGGACTGGCACGCCGGGCGCTGCTCGACTCCCCCGTGTCGCGGGTGGGGTGGCTGTTCGCCACGGCGGTGGGCCTGGCGATCGGCGTGCCGCTGTCGACCGGTCGCGTCCGCGTGGTCGACGGGCTCGTCGTCTGCTCGGGGCTGCCGCGGTGGGTGTTCCGTCGTGGTGGCACCTGCGTCGGTTCGGTGTACCTGACCCGGGACAACGACGGTCCTCGGGTGCTGCGGCACGAGCGGGTGCACGTCGAGCAGTGGCGGCGGTACGGCATGCTCATGCCCGTGCTGTACGCCGTCGCCGGCCGAGACCCGCTCCGCAACCGCTTCGAGGTCGAGGCGGGGCTGGAGGACGGCGGCTACCGCTGACGGGTGCCCGTGCGCGGCGCTCCCCCTTCTGCGATGCCCCTGTCGCCCTTGCGCCGAGGTTCCACGACATGCCGCGTGCGTTGCGCCGAGGTTCCACGGGTGGCCCGGATGCGCGGTGAGATGCCGAGATTTCGGAACCTCGGGGCGGGGGCGGGCGGGCGGGTCAGGCGGCGGGACGACGGGGGACGATGAGGGGCGGGCGCGGGTCAGGCGGCGGGACGACGGGGGACGATGAGGGGCGTGCCGGTCTCGGGGTCGGGGACGACCACGCACGGCAGGCCGAAGACGTCCTCGACGAGGTCGGCCGTCAGCACCGCGGCCGGGGGTCCGGCAGCGACGATCGACCCCTGGCGCATCGCGATGACGTGGGTGGCGTACCGCGCCGCCTGGTTCAGGTCGTGCAGCACCGCGACGACCGTCCGCCCCGCGGCGTGCAGTGCGGAGGCCAGCTCGAGCACGTCGTACTGGTGCGCGATGTCGAGGAACGTCGTCGGCTCGTCGAGCAGCACGATGTCGGTCTCCTGCGCCAGGACCATCGCGATCCACACCCGCTGCCGCTGCCCGCCGGAGAGCTCGTCGACGCTCCGGTCCGCCAGCTCCACCGTCGACGTCTGCTCGAGGGCGGCCTGCACGGCACGCCGGTCGGACCCGGACGACGGGTGCAGCAGGTCCTGGTGCGGGAACCGCCCGCGGGACACCAGGTCGCGCACGGTGATGCCGTCCGGGGCGATCGGCGTCTGCGGCAGCATGCCGACCCGCCGGGCCACGGCCTTCGGACGGTAGGAGTCGATCGGCGCCCCGTCGAGGTACACCGTGCCGGCTCGGGGCTTGAGGGTGCGCGCGAACGACTTCAGCAGCGTCGACTTGCCGCACGCGTTCGGACCGACGATGACGGTCAGTTCACCGTCGGGGACGTCCACGTCGAGCCCGTCCACCACGATGCGGTCGTCGTACGCGAGCGTCAGCCCACGCACGCCGAGCGCGGTCGTCGGGACCCCGACCACGCTGGTCGGCAGTCCGGCTGCGGCGCTCAGTTCTCGGCCTTGCCGTGCCGCCAGTACCCCATGAACGCGACCTGCTTGCGGTCGATGCCGACCCCACGCACCAGGTGCCGTCGGAGCTCCTTGACGCAGCCGGCCTCGCCCGCGATCCAGGCGTAGACGGGGCGCGACTCCTCGGTGGCCGGCACGTCCCACAGGACCTGCTCGTCGACGTCGACGTCCGCCAGCTCGACGCCGTCACCACAGGCGGGACCCGCGGCGACCGACGGAGAACCGGCGACCGACGCAGCCCCGGCGACGACCGTCGACGCCCACGCGTGCACCTGGTCGGTCATGCGGACGCCGTGGGTCGCACCGTTCCGGGCGATCCAGCGGACCTCGACCCCGGCGGGCGCGGACACGGGCAGCCGGTCGGCGTCGGTCGGCACCTCGATGAAGACGTGGCCGACGGTCGAGACGTCGAGCGCCTCGAGGATGGCGCAGATCGCAGGGGCGGCGGTCTCGTCCCCGGCGAGCAAGATGCGGTTCGCGTGCCCGGGTGCGAACTCGGCGGCACCGGTCGGCAGGTCCTCGGGCGACTCCGGCACGCGGGGACCGACGATCCGGAGTTCGTCGCCGACACGGCAGGACGACACCCACCGCGATGCGGGTCCGGCGTCGCCGTGTGCGACGAAGTCGATGTCAAGCTCACGGGCGTCTGGCCGGAACGAGCGGACGGTGTAGGTGCGCAGCGGGTTGCGTTCCGCGTCCGGCAGCGCACGCCAGGCGGCGTACCAGTCCTCGTCCTCGGGCAGTTCGGAGAAGCCCACGCCGTCGAGCGGGAGCACGACCTTGATCCGTTGGTCGAGCCCGACCGAGGAGAAGTCCGCCAGCGCATCGCCCGTCAACGTCACCCGGACGAAGTGCGGGGTGAGCGACGTGACCGCTGCCACACGGACAGAGAAGACGCGGTACCGGGTTGCCACGGATCCGAGTATGGCATGCCTTACCTAAGGTCTCCAGACCCCGCAGACGGTGCGAAGATCGCTTCGTGTCCGATGCCCCCGACGACGAATTCGCAGACCTGGCCGCCCTCGCCCGCGCGAGCGGCGTGACGGCGCCGCTCCGCGCCTCCAGGCAGGTGGTCCGCACCGATGACGGGCAGGAGACGTCCGCCATCCGGTGGGGCGACCGGGAGGCCCGGATCACCTACCTGCACGGGCTCGGCATCGACGCCCACAGTTTCGACCAGACTGCGCTCGCCGTCGGCGAGCCGGCGGTCGCCCTCGACCTGCCCGGCCACGGCCGGTCGTCGTGGCGGGACGACGCGGACTACGGGGCGTCCGTGACGGCGCCGACCGTGCTCGCGGCGCTCGACGCGCTCGAGGTCCCGCCGGGGATCGTCGTCGGGCACTCCCTCGGCGCGATCCTGTCGGCACGACTCGCGGCCACGGCACCAGAGCGGGTGACCGGGCTCGTCCTCGTCGACATGTCGCCGGACTTCGCGCAGCGGGCGGTCGACCGGATCGCCCGCGCGCTCGAGGCCGAGGAGCCGTTCGCCACCCTGGACCAGGTCGTCGACCGGGCGATCGAGGCACGCGTCGGCGACGACCGGCACGTGCTGCTGCGCGAGGCGCGCCACACCACGCGGCTCGGTGACGACGGAGCGCTCGTGCGGCGCCACCACTTCCCGCACCTGCCCGCCGGCCGCACGTCCTCGGTGGGGCGCTTCGCCGACGCCTGGCCCGACCTCGAGGCCCTGCGCGTGCCGATCCTGCTCGTCCGCGGCGACCGCGGGTACGTCTCGCCGAAGCTGCACGCCGCGTTCGCCGAGCGCCTGCCGGAGGCCGAGATCGTGACGGTCACCGCACGGCACGCGGTGCAGAACCAAGCGCCCCTCGAACTGGCTTCGGCGATCCGGGCATGGGCCGCACGTCACGGATTGTTGCACCGGATCGATGAACCGTCGCGGGACCGTACCGGCCCCCGGTAACCTCGTGCGAGCGCGAGCTGTGACCATCGCCCTCGCGTCCGGAAGGAACCCACACCCCATGAGTCCGCTCCTGTCCCGCCGCACCGCCCGGGCTGCGCGCACCACGCGCCTCGGACGTGCTGCCCTCGCCGCCACCGCGGTCGCCGTCGTCTCCGCCCTCGCGCTGACCGGCTGCTCCGGCTCGTCGAACGAGGACGGCGGCGCCGACGCCACCGTCCGCGTCGGCCTGGTGCTCGAACCGACCAGCCTCGACATCCGCACGCAGTCCGGTGCAGCGCTCGACCAGGTGCTCATCGACAACGTGTACCAGGGGCTCGTCGGCCGGACCGCCGACGGCGACATCCGCGACGTGCTGGCCTCCGAGCACGAGGTCTCCGACGACGGGCTGACCTACACGTTCACGTTGCGCGACGGCATCACGTTCCAGGACGGCAAAGACGTCACCGCGGCCGACGTCGTCTGGTCGCTCGAGCAGGTCAAGTCGAACGAGACCTACGTCGACTCCGCCAAGCTCGCCGGCGTCACCTCGATCACGTCCCCGTCGACCGGTGTGGTCGAGCTCAAGCTGGCGAAGCCCGACTCGGACCTGCTCTGGAACCTGACCGGCCGCTCCGGCCTGGTGCTCGAGAAGGCCGCGACGAACGACCTGTCGGACACCGCGAACGGCACCGGCCCGTACGAGGTCGCGAGCTGGAAGCAGGGCGACTCGCTCACCTTCGACCGCAACGACGACTACTGGGGCACGAAGGCGAAGGTCGCGAAGATCGTCTTCCGGTACATCACCGACCCGTCGACGGCCGTCAACGCCATGGCGAACGGCGACCTCGACGTCCTCAACCCGGTCGACGGAACACTCAAGAGCCAGCTCGACGGCAACTCGGACATCGCGCTGCACTCCGGCAAGACGACCGACAAGTACACGCTCGCGTTCAACGACCAGAAGGCGCCGTTCACCGACAAGAAGGTGCGCCAGGCGATCCGGCAGGCGATCGACCCGAAGGCCCTCATCAAGGCCATCGGCGGCACGGGCGTCGAGCAGGGCGGCCCGATCCCGGAGCTCGACCCCGGGTACCAGGACCTGACCGACATCGACGCGTACGACCCCGACAACGCGAAGCAGCTCCTCGCCGCCGCTGGTCAGGAGAACCTGAAGCTCACACTGACGTACGCGAACATCTACCCGGCGACCATCGGCGACGTGCTCAAGTCGCAGCTCGCCGACGTCGGGATCACCCTGACCGTCAAGCGCGTCGACTTCGCGACCTGGCTGTCGACGGTGTTCCAGGCGCCGAAGTCGGGTGAGCGCGACTTCGACCTGTCGATGGTGGACCACGTCGAGGCCCGCGACTTCGGCAACTGGGCGAACCCCGACTACTACTTCGGCTACGACAACGCCGAGGTGCAGTCGCTGTACGCCCAGTCGATCGCGGCCACCGACGAGGACGCCAAGGTCGACGCCCTGCGGAAGGCAGCGAAGATCGTGAGCGAGGACGCCGCCGGCGAGTGGCTCTACACGGCCACCGAGATCACCGCCGTGCGCTCCGGCGTGACGGGCTTCCCGGTCGACGGCGGCAACTCGCGACTCGACCTGTCGAAGCTCGCTGTCAAGTGAGACGACCCGCGCCCGGAGCTCCGAGCACGTGACCCGGTTCCTGGTCGGCAGGCTGCTGCTGTTCGTCGTCGGGCTGCTCGTCGCGAGCGTCATCATCTTCGCGACCCTGCGGGTGCTCCCCGGCGACGTCGCACAGGTCGTCGCCGGCACCCAGTCGACGCCGGCGCAGGTCGAGCAGCTCCGACAGCAGCTCGGCCTCGACCGGCCCGTCGTGGTGCAGTACCTCGACTGGATCGGCGGGGTGTTCCGCGGCGACCTCGGCCGGTCCCTGGTGACCAACGGGCAGGTCGCGCCGGAGATCGCGCAGAAGCTGGCGATCACGCTGCCGCTCGCGGGCATGTCACTCGTCACCGCACTCGTGATCGGCGTCCCCCTCGGGGTCGTCGCCGCGGTGCTCCGCCGTCGAACTGGCGGCGCCGTCATCGGGTTCGTGGCGCAGGCCGTCGCCGCGATCCCGGTCGTCTGGGCCGGCATGCTGCTCGTCGCGCTGTTCGCCGTCACGCTGCACTGGCTGCCGACGCAGGGCTTCCCGCTCGACGGCTGGTCCGAGCCGGGGCGTGCGTTCGCGTCGCTCGTGCTGCCCGCCCTGACCATCGGCGCGGTCGAGGGTGCCGTCATCCTGCGCTTCACCCGGTCCGCGACGCTGTCGGTGCTCGACGCCGACCACGTCCGCACCGCGGCCGCGATCGGGCTGACGCGCACGCAGGCGTTGCTCCGGCACGGACTGCCCTCGGTCGCGCTCACCGTGCTCGCCGTGCTCGGGGTGCAGATCGCCGGGCTGCTGGTCGGGGCCGTCGTCGTCGAGCAGCTGTTCTCGCTGCCCGGGGTCGGGCGCATGCTCGTGACCGACGTCGGGCGCCGCGACGTCACCAAGGTGCAGTCCGAGCTGCTCGTGCTCACCGGGCTCGTGCTGCTGGTCGGCTTCGCCGTCGACGTCGTGCACCGCGCCCTCGACCCACGCCAACGCGAGGTGTCCGGATGATCCGCCGCCT
This sequence comes from Curtobacterium sp. PhB172, assembly GCF_003752545.1. Taxonomy (NCBI): domain Bacteria; kingdom Bacillati; phylum Actinomycetota; class Actinomycetes; order Micrococcales; family Microbacteriaceae; genus Curtobacterium; species Curtobacterium sp. PhB172. The sequence continues at coordinate 180,020 of NZ_RKIF01000006.1, read as the reverse complement.
GCTCTCCCGGCCCACCGGGGTCTTCGCCGTCGTCGTGCTCGGCCTGCTCGTGGTGCTCGCCGCGGTGTCGCTCGTGTGGACGCCGCAGGACCCGTTCCGCGCCGATCCGTTCCACCAGTGGGAGGGCCCGAGCGCCGCGCACTGGTTCGGCACCGACGCCGCCGGCCGCGACATCGCGAGCTACCTGCTCGCCGGCACCCGCACCACCGTGCTCGTCGCCGTCGGGGCCGGGGTGATCGCGAGCGTCGTCGGCATCGTCCTGACCGCGATCGGGTCGCTCACCGCACGCTGGGTGCGCGAGGGCACGGCCGTCCTGCTCGACATCCTGGTGGCGTTCCCGACCCTGCTGACCGCGATGCTGCTGACCGCGGTGTTCGGCGGGTCGCTCGGGGTCGTCATCGTGAGCGTCGGCCTGTCCTTCGGCGTCACGATCGCCCGGGTCGCCCGCGGCGAGATCCGGCGCATCGCCCGCAGCGACTACGTCACCGCCGCCCGGGCCTCGGGTGTCGGTGGTGTCGGGGTGCTGTTCCGCCACCTGGTGCCGAACGCCGCGCCGCTGTTCACCGTGCAGCTCTCGCTCGCGATGGCCACCGCGGTCCTCGCCGAGGCCGGTCTGTCGTACCTGGGCTACGGCGCCGGGTCGGACACGGCGTCGTGGGGCAACCTGCTCTCCGACCTGCAGACCTACATCGGCGTGCACCCGTGGAGCGCCACCTGGCCGGGGGCCGCGATCGCGCTGGTCGTCGCCGCGCTCTCCTTGCTCGGTGACGCGATCCGCGACGCCACCGACCCACGGCTGACGACGAACGACCGCGCAGCGGGCGGCGACCCCCGCAGCGACCCGGCCACGACCACCCCGGGGGTGACCGCATGACCGACCGCAGCCACAGCGACATCGACACCGGCAGCCACAGCGACACCGACACCCGCGGGCTCGCGGTGGTGGGGCTCTCCGTCCGCATCGCGGGGCGGACGATCCTGGACGACGTGACGTTCACCGTGCCTCCCGGCGAACGCGTGGGCGTGATCGGCGCATCCGGATCCGGCAAGTCCATGACCTCGCTCGCCCTGATGGGCCTGGAGCCCGCCGGCGCGACCGTCACCGGCAGCATCCGCCTGGACGGCACCGAACTCGTCGGCCTGCCCGACCGGGAGCGGGCGAAGCACCGCGGCTCCGGCATCGGCATGGTCTTCCAGGAGCCCGGCACCGCCCTCGACCCGCTGCGCCGCGTCGGCGCGCAGATCGCGGAGCCGCTGCGCCTGCACCGCGGACTCGACCGGCGGGCGGCACGCGCCGCGGCGACCACCCTGGCGGCGGACGTCGGGCTGCCGGACCCGGAGTCGCTGCTCCGGCAGTACCCGCACCAGCTGTCCGGCGGGCAGCGTCAGCGGATCTGCATCGCGATGGCGATGGCCGGGCAGCCCGCGTACCTCGTGGCCGACGAGCCGACCACGGCGCTCGACGTCACGACCGAGGCGCGGATCCTCGACCTCTTCGAAGGGCTGCCGGCCGGCATGGTCTTCGTCACGCACGACCTCGCCGTGCTCGCGCGGATCGCCGACACCGCCGTCGTGCTCGACGGCGGACGGGTCGTCGAGCAGGGCTCGGTCGCGTCCCTGCTCGCCGCGCCGCAGCACCCCGCGACCGTCGCGCTCGTCGATGCCGCGCGCGCCACCGCCCGTCGTGCCCGTCCGTCCGGAGGCTCCGCATGACCGCCATCCTCGAGGGGGTCGGGCTGCACCGCACCTACCGGCTCCCCCGCCGCGGGCCCTTCGAACCGGGCCCCGTCCGCACCGCCGTCGACGGCGTCGACCTGACGGTCGCCCCCGGCCAGCGGCTCGGGATCGTCGGCGAATCGGGGTCCGGCAAGTCCACCCTGGTGCGGCTGCTCGCCGGCCTGGAGGCACCTTCCGCCGGTTCCGTGACCGCCTCCGGTCGTCCGGTGGTGGCGTCCGGTTCCGCGGCCGCGATGCGCTGGTTCCGTCGCGAGACCGGGGTGGTGTTCCAGGACCCGTACGCGTCCCTCGACCCGCGGATGCGCGTCGGCGCGATCGTCGGCGAACCGCTGCGGGCACTGCGGATCGACGGGGACCACCGGGCGCTGGTGCGCGACGTGCTGGAACGGGTCGACCTGCCGGCGGACGTGGTCGACCGGTACCCGCACGAGTTCTCCGGTGGGCAGCGGCAGCGCATCGCGATCGCCCGGGCTGTGGTGCACGGGCCGCGGATCCTGTTCGGCGACGAGCCGATGAGCGCCCTCGACGTGGTGGTGCGGGCACGGGTCATCGAGCTGTTCCGCTCGCTCGCCGACGACCTCGGGCTGACCCTGGTGCTGGTGTCGCACGACATCGGTGTGGTCCAGCGGCTGTGCGACACCGTCGCGGTGATGTCGGCCGGGCGCATCGTGGAGCACGGGCCGGTGTCGTTGCTCGACGCGCCGGTGCACCCGGTGACGCGGGCGCTGGTGGAGGCTGCGCCGACGCTGCCGTAGGGGCGCTGGGGCGGGGCGGGGCGGGCTCTGACTCGGAACGACAACATCGACGTCGTACGACATCGAGTGTGTCGTTCCAGGTCGCCCGCAACAGTTGTGCGCGCGCGACGACGACAACATCGACGTCGTACGACATCGGGAGTGTCGTTCCGCGTCGCCAGGGGTGTGCGACTCCTGTTCGACTGGGCGGGACTCCTTGCCCACTGAGCGGGACGCCGGGACGATCGACCTGCACCGATCGCTTCTCGAAGGGGAGAACGCATGAGCAAGTCGCACGACATCACCCGGCGCACGGCACTCGGACTCGGCATCGTCGCCACCGCATCGGCAGCGAGCGGGGTGCTCGGCAGCACGCCGGCGAGCGCCCACGGCCGCGCCCACCCCGGCGCAGGCGCAGGCCCCGCCGGCCCCGGCCCCGGCCACCCCGGTCGCCCGCACCTCGCCGCAGCGGTCGAGCGGGAGTTCGCCGCCGACACCACCACGGTCCTGCGGAACCCGCTGAACGGCTGGGCGCTGTACGGCTCGTCGGCACCGCCCGCGAACTACTGGACGCAGTACGACGACGTCCCGCTGCCCGACGGCACCACGGTCACGGTGTCCGACCACGCCTCGGTCATGTACATGCGGGTCTCGTGGACGATCCTCGAGCCGTCCGAGGGCGTGTACGGCTGGGACACGAACGCGGCGTTCGCGGGCATCCTCGCCGAGGCCCGTCGCCGTGGGCTGCGGCTGGCCTTCCGCGTCGTGGTGGACAGTCGCGACAAGTCGTCGGACTTCACGCCCGCGTGGGTGCGTGCCGCCGGGGCCGCCGGGTACGAGACGCAGACCGGCAGCAAGACCGTGTGGAGTCCGTACCCGGACGACCCGGTGTTCCAGGCGAAGTACGCCGCGTTCGTCGCGGCCTTCGGCAAGCAGTACGACGACCCGGCCACGACGGACTTCATCGACGGGTACGGGCTCGGCAAGTGGGGTGAGGGCCACTCGATGCTGTACCAGGACGCCGCGAACCGCGAGCCGGTGTTCGACTGGATCATCGACCTGTACCAGGAGCACTTCACCCGGGTGCCGCTGGCGTTGAACTACCACCGGATGATCGGGGGTCCGAAGGACTGGGGCACCCCGGACCCCGAGAGTGAGCGGATGCTCGACGGTGCGTACGAGAAGGGCTACGTCCTGCGCCACGACGCCTTCGGCATGACCACGTACTACGCGGACTGGGAGAAGTCGATGGCCGCGAAGTGGCGGTACAGGCGGCCGATCATCATGGAGGGCGGGTGGGTCACCGCCCAGCACGACGTCACGCAGGACCCGCGCGGGTACGTGACGACCGCCGACGTCCGTCAGGGCGAGTTCGACGACTCGGTCGAGGCGCACGTGAACATGATGGACCTGCGGAACGGCGAGGCCCTGTCGTGGTTCGCGGCGCAGACCTTCCCGTTGACGCAGCGGTTCGACGCCGAGGGCGGCTACCGCCTGCACCCGTCGCGCGTGGTCGTGCCCGGTTCGGCGTCCGCCGGCGCGACGGTGGACGTCACGCACGAGTGGACGAACACCGGTTGGGGGTACCTGCCCGACAACCTGCCGGTGTGGAACGGCAAGTACAAGGCGGCGGTCGCGTTGCTCCGTGCGGACGGCAGCGTGGCGGGGACGTTCGTGGACACCGCGTCCGACCCGTCGACGTGGTTGAAGGGGTCGCCGACGTCGTACGCGTTCCGTCCGTCGCTGGCCGGCGTCGCGGCGAGTGCGTACCGGTGGGGCATCGCGATCGTCGACACCACCGCGGGCAACGCCCCCGGCATCGAGCTCGGTGCGCAGGGCGCGCAGCAGGCGGGCTGGCTGGTCGTCGGCGACGTCACCATCGCCTGAGACGCGACTGCCTGGAGGCCCGGTGCCGGTCCACGAGACCGGTGCCGGGCCTCCAGGCGGTCACCCCCACCCCGTCCCGTCAGCGCAAGAGGAACGTCAGCGCAAGAGGAACGTCAGCGCGCGAGGAACGTCACGGCGCGCGTCAGGAACGCGCGGTGCTCCGGCGACGCGAACGACACGGCGGAGTGGCCGAGCGCGTCGTAGACGGTGGTGCCGCCGCCGGGTCGTTCGTGCACCCAGGCGAGCGGGTGCCGCTCCCCCTCGTGCTCGTGGTCGAGCAGGACCCGCACCGAAGGCGAGACCCGCAGGTGCGTGTAGCGCTCGTCCTCCAGGGTGAAGTCCGGCAGGCCGGCGGTGATCGGGTGCGCCGCGTCGACCACCCGGACGGTCGCGGGCCCGAACGGCGGGTGCATCGTCGTGCCGCGCTCCCACGCCCCGCCGAGGGCACGTTCCCAGTGCGGGTCGTCGGCGAACGACGTCGCGGCGACGTGCAGCACGAGCAGCGGCACGTCGCTCGCGAGCAGGTGGTGGAAGCCGGCCCGGGCGTCGGCGAGCGGGACGGGGCGCTCGTCCCGGGGCAGCCCGACGTCGACGACGACGAGCGACGGCAGGGGTCCGGTCGCGAAGGCGGCCAGGGCGGTGTCGACATCCTCCGGTTGCTCGAGGACGACGCCGGCCGACGCAGCGAGCGCCGTGACCGCGGCGTTCGTCTCGGCGAAGGGGTGCCACGGGTCGGTCCAGCGTCCGGAGCCGCCGAGCAGGACCGCGCTCACGGGGTCGCCCGGGTCACGGTGAGCGCGTGCTCGCCGTCGGTGGACGCCTGCCGCGCGACGAGCCGCACACGGTGCACCGCCGGGCCCCAGACCCGCTCGAGCTTCGCGTCGTCGACGTCCCGCCGCTCGACGTGCACCGCGAACCGCTCGGTGTCGACGGACAGGTGGGCGGGGCCGACGCGCAGCCCGCCGTCGACGGGCACGGGTTCGTCGCGGGTCATGAGCACCAGGGTCATCGTGCCGGGCTCCGCGAACGTCCAGGTGTCGCGGACGACCACGCGTGCGGTGGCGCGGTCACGGGACACCGCCCGGTCGAGCGTCGCGGTGCGGTGGAGCGATCGCAGTCCGCCGGTCGTCGGGTACGCGGCGGTCAGGTCGGCGGACCACGACGCGACGTCGCCGTCGTCCTCGAACTCCGTGCCGGTCGCGCGGAACGCGGCGCCCTCGTGCTGTTCGACGCCGTTCGGCAGCGGGACGGTGTGCCAGGCACTCCGCATCGTCCAGATGCCGTAGCGGTGCTCCGGCATGAACGTCTCGCGGCGGTACACGCCCACCCCGACGTCGATGAGCACCGGTTCGCCGTCGAGCGAGACGATCACCCCGCCGGCGTCGTTGTGGTTGTGGCTGACGTCGTTGTGCCCGCCCTTCACCGCGAGGACGAACCCGTCGGTCGCGCCGTCGTGGGCACGGGCGACGGCGACCTCGGTGCCGGGCAGCCACAGCGACGCGGGCATCCCGGGCTCGGCCGGGCCGTCGGTCCACGAGGGGTCCCGCAGTTCGGCGAGCGTCCGACGGAACAGTGCGGCGAGCTGTCCGTCGAACCGCAGGGCGTGCTGCCGGCCCATCCACCGGGCGTGCCGCACGACCCGGTCGTCGTCGACGCGCTCCCCGAAGCGGGCGAGCAGGTTCCAGTTCGCGTTCTCGGCCAGCGCCGGGGAGCCGTCGGAGTGGTTGACCTGCGTCGCGGCACCGATCTGCATGCCCATCGGGAACCGGGCCATCGCGGCGACCGGCTCGACCGAGAAGCCGTCGAACGCGCCGCCGGTGAGCTCCTCGACCAGGTCCAGGGCCTCGAACAGGGTCGCGCCGGCCCACCACCAGTACGTGGCACCCTCGTCGCAGCTGCCGTCGGCGTCGTAGCCGGCGCGGAACCGGTCGAGGATCACGAGCGCACGGTCGATCGTCGCGGCGAGGCGATCGCGGTCGGGCTCGACCACGGCGGCGCACACGAGCACGTTCGACACGATCCACGGCGCCCAGTTGTTCGGCGGCCCGTCGACCCCGTGCCAGGAGTACACCTCCTGCTCCCACGGGTCGAGCACGCGGCGGCGGATCTCGTGGTGGACGTGCGCGCGGATGCCGGGGCGGTCCTGCTCGAGTCGCTCCCCCGCGATCGCGTCGATCGCCGCGAGCATGCCGCCGACGTAGGCGTCCGACAGGTCGAGCACGTCCCGACCGGGCACGGGCAGGAACGGCCGACTGCCGTCCTCGGGCAGCGCGTAGTGCGACGGCAGGCACCAGGCGCGCAGCTCCAGGATCCGCCAGACCTGGTCGCCGAGCACGTCCGCCCACTCGGCGTCGCCGGTCACGCCGAGTGCCAGGGCCGCGGTCGCGGCGGACTCGAGCAGGTTCCGCTGTGCCCGCTCGTACGGCTGGCGGTTCCCGTCGCGACTGTACGTCGCCCACAGGGCGAGGGTCGGGAAGGTGACCGCCGCGGCGGCGCGACGGTCGTGCGCGACCGCGAGCAGGGCCTCCCGGTCGGCGTCCGCGACGTGCGCCCACGCCGGGCGGTCGCTGACGGGAGGCGCGGGTCGCCACGTGCGCGGACGGAGCGCCGCGCGCGCTGCCGGGGTGAACCGGTCGGTGAAGGACGGGGCGTCGACGGTGACGGTCATGGGGTGGGTCTCCGGGCAGTGACGGTGGTGGACGGGTGGTGGCAGCTGGTGGGCAGCGGCCGGTGGTGGCGGCTGGTGGGTCGCCTCAGGCCTGGACGGCGAAGCCGTCGGGGACGATGGGGTCGGTGAACGCGCCGGTGGCCGCGAACGCGATGGTCTCGCGCACCGCGTTGTCGGCGAGCCGACGCAGCTCGTTGCCCAGGGACCCGGCGATGTGCGGCGTGATGAAGGTGTTCGGCGTCGACCGCAGTCGGGCGTCCGGTGGCAGGCGTTCCGGCTCGGTGACGTCGAGGACGGCGGCCAGGTCGCCGCGGTCCAGGCGGTCGGCGAGGGCGTCCTGGTCGACGATCGCCCCGCGCGCGGTGTTCACGAGCGTGGTACCCGGCCGCATCCGCCCGATCACGGCACGGTCGACGAGCCCCCGCGTCGACGGCAGCAGCGGCGCGTGCAGGGTGACGACGTCGCTCGAGGCGGCGAGGGTGCCGAGGTCGACGGCGGTGACGCCGAGCAGCGCGGCCTCGTCGTCGTCGAGGTACGGGTCGCTCACGAGCACGCGGACGTCGTAGTCGCGGAGCCGTTCGATGACGGCCCGCCCGACGCGCGAGGCGCCGACGACACCGACGGTCACGCCGTGCATGCCGACGACCGGCCACGAGCCCTCGACGTCGACCGGGGTCTCGCCCGAACGCAGCGCGGCAGCGCTGGCGAAGGCCCGCTTGGCGGCGAGCACGATCACCGCGACCGTGAACTCGGCGACCGGGACGGCGTTCGCGGCGGCGCTCGACGCCACGGCGATCCGTCGCTCCCACACGTCGGTGTCGACGACGGGCTTGACCGACCCGGCGGAGTGCACGACGGCGCGGAGCCGAGGCATCCGGTCCAGACGGTCCGCGGACAGCACGGGGCTGCCCCACCCGGTGACGAGCACCTCGGCGTCGGCGAGCAGCGGGAGGTCGCACGGGTCGTCCGGGTCGAGCGGACGGTCGGCGACCAGCCGGACGGCCTCGGAAGCGTGCAGAGCGGCGAGGTCGCCGGGGTCGAACACCCGGGTGAAGGTCGCCTCGGGCATCACGAAGGCGACGGGGACGGGGACGGGCGAGCGGTGCGCGTGGCCGCGTGGGGCGGGGGGCACGGGCATCGCCGGGGGCGCAGGCTGCGCTCGGGGCGTGACGGGGCGTGACGTCATCGTCGGACGGTTCCTCTCCGGGGGTACGGCATCCCCATGCCAGCGTTCGGCGGTGTGCGGAGTCAAGCCGCGGGGCGCAAACGCTCACGAAGTGCACACGACGGGCGCGCGGATCGCACGGATCGTGTGCCGGCCGCTCACGGACCGGGGATGACCGCCGCGGTCGACGCCCGTACGCTCAACGTCGGCGCCAGGGTCATGTGCCGACGGGCGAAGCCGACCTGCGCCGTCGCCGAGATCCGCTCGAAGCACATCGTCGCCGCGAACCGGCCGACGTCGTTCTTCGGGGGCGCGACCGCTGTGAGCGGCACCCCGGCGAGCGCCGCGACCTCGTCGTCGTAGGCGACCACGGACAGGTCGTCCGGGATCGACAGGCCCATCTCGGTGACGGTCTCGACGAACTCGACGGCGTACTGGTCGGAGTGCACGAAGACGGCGGTGGTGCCGGTGGCGAGGCAGCGCTCGATGAAGGCCCTGGTCGTGGCGCCCACACCCTGGTCGTCCGGGATGACCTGGACCGGGGCGTCGGGGTCGAGGCCGAGTTGCCGGACGGCGCGGTCGTAGCCGGTGCGGAGCTGCGGGGTGGTCGGTGTGTCGAACACGGCCATGCCGATGCGGCGGTGCCCGAGTTCGGCGAGGTGGCGGACCGCGATGCCGGCGCCGGACTCGTGGTCGCTGCGGACGGACTCGAGGGCGGAGCCGACGGGGGCCTCGACCACGGAGCGTTCGACCACGACGACGGGCATCGGTGCGTGGTCGAGGAGCTCGAGGGTGGTGAAGGCGTCGGCGACGGTGGTGGTCACGAGCAGCCCGTCGACGCCGGCGGCGATGAGGCGTTCGACCTGCTGGCGTTCGCGGGCGGGTTCGTAGCGGGAGACGCCGAGCACGACGCGGCCGCCCAGGGCCTCGGTGCGTTCGGCGACGCCGGCGACGATCTTCGGGAAGTAGTAGCCGGGGTCGGGGACGACGAGCCCGAGGGTGAAGAGCGCGCCGCTGCCGTCGGCGGTGTCCCGGTCGGGGCGGGGTGCGGGTCGGTGCGGTGCGCCGGCGGTGGGCAGGGTCTCGACGGAGACGGCGCCGCCGTGCACGCGCCGGAGCACGCCGCGGTCGGCGAGTTCGGACAGGTCGCGGCGGACCGTCATGGCCGAGATCCCCTCGCGCTCGGCGAAGTCCGAGGCGGACAGGGTCCCGTGCACGCGGAGCTCGGCGAGGATCCGTTCGTGGCGTCTGGTCGGGTGCATCGTCGCTCCCAGTGTTCGATTCGTGTGCGGGTGAATACCGCGGCTTGACCGTCATCATACGGACGCCACAGGATGACGAAACCCCCAGCCACGTGAGCAAAGGAGCCACATGAGCGCGACGCTGGTCGATCCGACCACCGAGCCCCGGACCACCCGGTCCGGTGGTGCCCCGGCCCCGCGGAAGGTCCCGTTCCTCGCTCGGCTGCGACGCGACTACCCGCTGCTGCTCATGGTGGCGCCGGCGGTGGTCCTGCTGCTGCTGTTCGTGTACGTGCCGATGATCGGCAACGTCATCGCGTTCATGGACTACCAGCCGTACATCCCGATCGCCCAGAGCCCGTGGGTCGGGTTCACGAACTTCCAGCTGATGTTCGCCGACCCGGAGTTCTGGCGGGCGACGGTGAACACGCTGGAGATCACGTTCCTGCAGCTCATCCTGTTCTTCCCGGTGCCGATCGCGTTGGCCATCCTCATCCACTCGCTGGTGTGGCCGTGGCTCCGGGCGACCGTGCAGTCGGTGCTCTACCTGCCGCACTTCCTGTCGTGGGTGATCGTCGTGGGCTTCTTCCAGCAGTCGCTCGGGTCCGGCGGTGTGGTCAACCACACGCTGCGGCAGCTCGACACGGGGACCATCGGGATCATGAGCGACCCGGAGACGTTCAAGCTGCTGCTGACGTCCCAGGTGATCTGGAAGGACGCCGGTTGGGGCACGATCATCTTCCTGGCGGCGCTCGCGGCGATCGACGACAACCTGTACGAGGCGGCCGCGATCGACGGGTCGGGAGCGTGGAGCCGGTTCTGGCACGTCACGCTGCCGGGCATCCGTCCCATCATCGTGCTCCTGCTGATCCTGCGGCTCGGCGAGGCTCTGTCCGTCGGGTTCGAGCAGATCATCCTGCAACGGAACGCCGTGGGGGCCGATGCCGCCGAGGTCCTCGACACCTACGTCTACTACCACGGCGTCGTCGACGGGAACTGGTCCACGGGCATCGCGGTCGGTCTGGTCAAGGGCCTGGTCGGGTTCGTCCTCATCATGGCGGCGAACAAGGCCGCCCACATGCTCGGTGAGCAGGGAGTGTATTCACGGTCATGAGCACCATCGCCCGTCCGGTCTGGGCCGGAAAACCCACACCCGTCGTCCTCGCACTCAAGGCCGTCGCGATCGTCCTGATCCTCGCCGTCGTGCTGTTCCCGTTCCTCATCGTCTTCTCGACGAGCGTGTCGAGCCAGGCGGACGTCACCGCAGCCGGCGGCTACGTCGTGTGGCCGCGGTCGTTCGACTTGTCCGCGTACGTGCAGATCCTGTCCGGCGGGGTCGTCACCCGCGCCGTGGTGGTCACGTTGCTCGTCACGGTCGTCGGGACCGTCATCAGCCTGGCGTCGACGGTGCTCGCCGCGTGGGCGCTCAGCCGACAGGGATCGCTGTTCCAACGGCCGCTGCTGACCTTCGTGCTCATCACGTTCCTGTTCGCGCCGGGGATGATCCCGCTGTACCTGATGGTGAAGCAGCTCGGACTCCTCGACAACTACTGGGCGCTGATCCTGCCGAGCGCGTTCAGCGTGTTCAACATGGTGGTCGTCCGCGGCTTCATGATGAGCATCCCGCAGGAGCTCATCGACAGCGCGAAGATCGACGGCGCCGGCGAGTTCCGCATCCTGTGGCAGCTCGTCCTGCCGCTGTCCCGCGCGGTCATCGCCGTCGTCGGCCTGTTCTACGCCGTCGGCTACTGGAACGCGTTCTTCAACGCGCTGCTCTACCTGTCGGACTCGACGAAGTGGACGCTGCAGCTGGTACTGCGCACCTACGTCCTGCAGGGCTCCAGCCTGGTGTCCGGCGCCGGGTCCGACGCCTCGATGCAGCCGCCGGCGGAGTCGATCCAGATGGCCGTCGTGATGATCGCGATCATCCCCATCCTCGCCGCCTACCCCCTGGTGCAGCGCCACCTCACCAAAGGCGTCCTGACGGGCGCCGTCAAGGGCTGACACGGCCCCACCACCCCACTGCCACCCGACGCTTCACGGGAGAAACCATGACCGACACCACCACCGGCGGCCTCAGCCGCCGGACCCTCATCTCCGGCGCCGCCTTCGGCCTCGTCGCCCTCGGCGCCGCCGGCAGCCTGACCGGGTGCTCCACCGGCGGCAACGCCGCGACCATCTCGGACCAGGTGGCCGCGCTGCCGACCTACGTCCCCATCACCAAGGGGCCGAAGCCCGACCTACCCGGCAACGGCGTCGTCCAGCCCGTGTACTACTCGTACCCGCAGGACAGCGAGCTCTTCACCTCGGTCACCGGCAAGGTCGGCGACGGTGAGAAGACCACCGGGTTCGTCGTCACCTACGCGGCGCCGCCGCCGGCGCAGAACTCGTTCCTCGACTACGTCGGCGGCCTGACGGACACCGAGTACGACCTGACGTTCGTGCCCGGCGACTCGTTCGCCGCGAAGTTCGCGACGATGACCGCCGGCAACGACATCCCGGGCATCGTCGAGTTCCTGACGTTCGCGATGCCGCCCCGGTTCCCGCAGCTGCTCGACGCGAGGTTCGCGGACCTGTCGGAGTACCTCTCCGGCGACGCCGTCAAGGACTACCCGAACCTGGCGAACATCCCCACCGCGTCGTGGCGGAGCGCCCGCATCAACGGGAAGATCTACGGCGTCCCCGAGCACCGGCCGCCGTTCGGGTCGGTGATGATCTGCCGCCCCGACCTCATCGAGCAGCTGACGGGTGCAGCACCGGCCCCGAAGGACAAGGACGAGTTCACCGAGCTGTGCACGGCCGTCACCGACGCCAAGGCCGGCCGGTACGCGATCGCCGGCCAGGGCGGGGCGAGCGGTGTCGACTGGGCGTACGACTTCATCGGCGCCACCTTCGGCGTGCCGAACCAGTGGGCGATGTCGAAGGGCGGCGAACTCACCCACAAGAACGAGACCGACGCGTGGCTCGAGACCCTCAGCTACGTCAAGAAGCTCTGGAACCTCGGCGTCTTCCACCCGGACACCCCCAGCCTCGAGAGCGCGAAGGCGAAGACGTACATCAACAACGGCACCGTGCTCATGCACCTCGACGGCATCTCCGCCCTGCTCGACGTGTCGATGCCGAAGGGGATCGTCACGGGCGGCATCGTGCCCTTCGGTGCGACGGGCGGCCCCGGTGCGAACTACCAGGGCACGTCGAGCTTCTCGTTCGCCGCCCTGAAGAAGACGACACCCGAACGCATCAAGGCCCAGCTCCGGCTCATCGACTACCTCTCCGCACCGTTCGGGTCGAAGGAGGCGTTCACGCTGACCCACGGCGAGAAGGGCGTCCACCACACCGGCAGCGGCCCGGACGCGACGCTGACGAAGGCCGGCGAGCAGACCATCAACGCCAGCGCGCTGTACCGACTCGGCGCCGGCCCGCAGGTGCTGAACACCGCGGTCCGCATCGACGAGCAGCTGCGGCAGTCGCACCAGTACCAGACCAAGACCCAGGACATGCTCGTGAAGAACCCGGTGGACGGCTTCTACTCCCCCTCGGCCGCGGCGACGGCGTCGGCGAGCACCGCGTTCAACAGCGTGTGCAACGACTACGTGCTCGGGCGGACGAACCTGGCGAAGGTGAAGGCCGCACGGGCGACGTGGGTGTCGGCCGCCGGGGACAAGATGCGCCGCGAGTACTCCGAGGCGATCGAGAAGCAGAGCTAGCCCGGGCGGCGGCGGGTCTGGCCGACTCGGATCGACATCATCGACGTCGTACGACGACGATGATGTCGTTCCGCATCGATCTCCCCAGGCGGTCAGGCGGTCCAGGCAGCCGGGTGCCGCCGCTGCCAGCGCAGCCGCCGCTCGAGCTGGGCCCCGATCGCGAGCAGCACCCGCTCGCCCCCGGGACGCCCGATCAACTGGACGCCCATCGGCAGGCCACCGCCGTCCGGGTGGTCGGCGGCGGTGACCCCGACGGGCAGGGTGATCGCGGGGAGCCCGGCCACGTTCGCCATCGAGGTCCACGGCGAGTACGCGCACTGGCGGCGGAAGTCCTCGTCCGGGTCGTCGCCGTACCAGCCGAGCGGCCGCGGGGTCAGTGCGAGGGTCGGTGACAGGACCGCGTCGAACCGGTCGAACGCTCCGATCAGCGTCGCCGAGAACGTGTCGAGCGCCGTCATCGCGTCGAGCACCTGCGTACCGGTGAGCCGCCGTCCTCGCTCCACGAGCCACGCCACCAGCGGCGTGAGCGCCGTCAGGTCGATGCCGGGGACCATCGGCAGCCGCGCCGCGGAGCTCTCCCACGCCACCCGGAACGCGTCGGCGTACGGCGCCCGCGGCATCCGGACGTCCTCGACGCCGTGCCCCAGTTCGCCGAGCACCCGCACCGCGGCCTCGACGGCGGCGCGCGCTGCGGGGTCGACCACGACGTCGACGGTGTCGTCCCACGGTGAGCCGTCGAGCAGCCCGACGACGAAGCGGCCCTCACCGCGGACGGCCGCCGCGGTGAACGGGCCGTCACCGCGGGACGGCGTGACCAGTGCGTACGGCGACGGTTCCGGCAACCCGGTCGGCGCGACGAGCGCGTCGAGCAGCATCCCCGCGTCCGCGACGGACCGGGTCAGCGGGCCGGCGACGGAGAGCCCGCCGACGCCGGAGCGGCCGGGCATCGACGGCACCCGCCCGCGGCTCGGCTTCAGACCGACGAGTCCGGTCGCTGCGGCCGGGATCCGGACCGATCCCCCGCCGTCGGACCCGACGGCCGCGGGCAGCAGCCCGGCCGCCACGGCGACCGCCGCTCCGCTCGACGATCCCCCGGGCGCGCGGGTCGTGTCGTACGGGTTCCGCGTCACGCCGAACCGGGTCTCCGACGACGAGGACATCCCGAACTCCGGTGACGCCGTCTTGCCGAGGCTCACCGTGCCGGCGGCGTCGAGCGCCGCGACGAGCGGGTGGTCGGCCCCGGCAGGGCGCTCCGGCAGGCTCGCGGTGCCGGAGCGCGTGGGGACCCCGGCGCGGTCGTACAGGTCCTTGTCGGCGGACGGGAGGCCCCACAACGGTCTGGACGTCGGCACCAGGTGTCCGAGACGGTCGGCTCTCGAGCGCGCGGCGTCCGCCGTGACCGTCACGAACGCGCCGAGGGCCGGGTCGAGGCGCTCGATGCGGGCGAGGTAGTGCTCCGTCACCTCGAGCGCGGTCGCCTCCCCCCGGCGGATCCAGTCCCAGAGTTCCTGCGCGGCGAGGTGGTGGAGTTCGAACACGGTTCCCGAGCCTAGGCGGCGACGGTGCTGGTCGTCCGACGGTGCCGGTCGTCCTTCAGTGCTGGTCGTACGCGTAGAAGCCGCGGCCGGTCTTCACGCCCAGGTGCCCCGCGTCGACGTACTGCCGGAGCAGCTGCCGCGGACCCTCGGGAAGGTGCGGGTCCTCCGCCGCGTAGTGCTCCTCGATGTCCAGGACGACGTCGAGCCCCACCTGGTCCATCATCCGGAACGGCCCCGCGGGCGAACCGGTGTTCACCGCGAACATGGCGTCGACGTCCTCCGGCGTGGAGACCCCGTCGGCGACGACGGCCAGGGACTCGCGCTTGATGGCCGCCCAGATGCGGTTGAAGATGAACCCGGTCGACTCCTTGCGGGCGACGAACGGCCGGACGCCGTAGGTCGGCAGGACCTCGAGCAACAGGTCGATGACCGCGGGGTCGGTCTCCCCGTCGCTCATCAGGTCGACGGCGTTCTGCGCCGGCGGCATGTAGAAGTGCATGTTCAGCACGCGCTCGGGGTGCTCGACCTCGTCGATCACGAGTCGGCTCGCGTACGACGACGAGTTGCTCGCCAGGATCGTGTCCGCCCCGACGGCGCGGTCGAGCTGCCCGAACACCGTCGTCTTGAGGTCGAGGCGCTCCGGGATCGCCTCGACGACGAGCCAAGAACCGGCGACGGCCTCGTCCAGGTCGTCGAACGCGCGGACGGTGCCGACCGCGCCCCCGTCCCGCGCCGCGGCGAGCGCCGGGAGCTCGCGCTCGACGTACTCGACGGCGGCCGTGCGGACCGGCTCGGCGAGGTCGTACACGCGGGACTCGCCGCCGGCGCTGGCGAACACCAGGGCGATGCGACGGCCGAGGGTCCCACCGCCGATCACGGTGACGGGTCGGTTGCGGATGTCGGTCGGCAGGGAGAAGCCCATGGTGTCCTTCGCTCTCGGGTGTAGGTTCGATACACAACGTACTCAGTACGGAACGTATCGCAACTCGACAAGGAGTTCCCATGCAGGCCTCGGACGTCCTCCGCCACGCCACCACACCCCTCACCGCGCCGGTCTACCCGCTGCGCCCGACGCGCTTCACCGATCGCGAGTACTTCAACGTCGTGTACCGGACCGACCCCGACGCCCTCCGCGCCGTCGTGCCGGAGCCGCTGCGGGTCGACGCGCCGCTGGTCCGGTTCGAGGTCATGAAGATGGGCGACGTCGACGGCTACGGCCCCTACGTCGAGTCCGGTCAGGCGATCCAGGTCACCCACGACGGCGAGGTCGGCGAGTACCTGCACGCCATGTACCTCGACAACTCCGCGGCGACGCTCGCCGGTCGCGAACTGAGCGCCTACCCGAAGGTGCTCGGGACCCCGGGGTTGCGCGTCGACCAGGGCGCCCTCGTCGGCACGCTCGACCGCGGTGCCGAGCGTGTGGCGACGGCGACCATGGCGTACCAGTGGGAGCCGATGGACCCGGTCGAGGCCGCGGCGCAGATCACGGTGCCGACCTGGATGGTGAAGCTCGTCCCCGACGTGACGACCCTGGGGCTGCGCGCCGCCGACCTCGTGCGGACCGAGATCACCGACATCGTCGTGAAGGGGGCCTGGACCGGGCCAGCCCGCCTGCAGCTGTTCGAGCACGCCCTCGCGCCGATGGCCGACCTGCCGGTGCTCGAGGTCATCAGCGCCTCGCACGTCCTGACCGACCTGACGCTCGCGCCGGTGCGGTCCGTGCACGACTACCTGGCCGACCCGCGCCGGTCGGACGACGCCTCCTAGGATGAGCCGATGTCCCCACGAGTGAGCGACGACACCGCCGCACCCGCCCGCCCCACTCGGCGGCGCAGCAGCACCCGCGCGGAGCTCGTCCGCGCGGCCGAGGCGCTGTTCGACGAGACCGGCTCGGCCTCGGCCAGCGTCGAGGCGATCGTCACGCGTGCGGGGTTCACGCGCGGAGCCTTCTACTCGAACTTCGCGACGACCGACGAGCTCTTCTTCGCGGTGTACGAAGCGCAGGAGGCCGTGGTCGTCGAGCGGCTCGAGGACGGCTTCCGGGCCGCGCTCGGCACGACCGACCCGCAGTCCGCCGACGCGATCGTGTCCGGGGTCCTCGGCGGCCTGCCACCCGAGGGCAAGTGGTACGCGATCCGCTCGGTCCTGCTGTCCCGGGCGCGACACGAACCCGAGCTCCGGGCACTGCTCCGAGCGCACACCGACGCCTTCCACGCGGCACTCGAACCGCTGCTCGTCGAGTCGGTCACAGCACAGGGCCGGCGACTGACCGTCGCACCGGACGTCTTCACCCGGGCGGTCGTCGCCGCGCACGTCGGCGCGGTCAGCCAGACGGTGCTCTACGACGACGCCGCGACCATCCGCGTCGCCGCGGTGCGGGGTGCACTCCTCGGACTCAGCGAGCCGGCGCGCGAGCCCGACGGTGCCGACGACCTCGACGACACCGGAGGTACAGCGTGATCGTCCCCGAAGCCGCGGTCCCGCTGTTCCTGCGGGTCACGCACGCGAACGCGCCGTTCGTCACCGAAGCGGGAGCGCACCGAGCCGTCCGCAGACAGGCCCTCCGCCCCGAGCCGTTCGGACCACCGAAGCGCCTCCGGCCCGACGTGCGCGTCGACGTCCACCGGCAGGGCGGCGCCCCGGTGTACACCGTGACGCCGAGCCGCCAGCCACCGCTCCGCGACGTCGTCTACGTGCACGGCGGCGGGTGGGTCCACGAGATCGCCCCGCAGCACTGGGCGCTCATCGCCCAGCTCGCCGCCGAGGCGCGCGCCACCGTGACCGTCCCGATCTACCGGCTCCTGCCGGACGGCAGCGCCCGGCAGGCACACGACCTGGTCCGCGACGTCGCACGCCGCGTCATCGACCAGCGCGGACGGGTGCAGCTCGCCGGCGACTCCGCCGGCGGGCAGATCGCGCTGTCGGTCGCCCAGACCCTGCGCGACGAGGGCGTACCGTCGCTCCGGACCGTCCTGGTGTCACCGGCGCTCGACCTCGGCTTCTCGAACCCGCGCATCCCCGAGGTGCAACCGAGCGACCCGTGGCTCGGTCGCGACGGGGGCCGCGTCCTCGGTCACCTGTGGGCCGACGGCCTGTCGATCGACGACCCGGTCGTCAGTCCCCTGACCGGTTCGTTCCACGGCCTCGGCCCGATGCTCGTCCACACCGGGACCCACGACGTGCTGAACCCCGACGCGCACCTGCTCGTCGCGGCCGCCCGGTCCGCTGGCGTGGACGTCACGCTGCGCGAGCGCCCCGGCGCGCTGCACGTGTTCCCCCTGCTGCCGACGCGCAGCGGACGAGCAGCACGGCAGGAGATCGTCAGGGCCGTCCGCGGCGCCTGACCGTCAGCGCAGGACCCGGCCGGCGCGTGCCCGTGACGGCCACGGCGGCGGACCGCCGGCCGTCCTGCGCGACGCGGGGCGGGCCTCCCCGTCGGACCGTCAGACGCCCAGGTGGGCGGCGAGCACGTCGCGGACGCTCGTCCACCCGTGCGGACCGGAGCGGTCGGCGTCGACGTGGTGGAGCTCGGCCTCGCCGCTGAACATGCTCACGAAGTACTGCATGCCCTGCCAGGCCGGGAACGGTTCGGCGTCGTCCTTCGACAGCCGACGGCCGATCCGTGCCATCGCCGACAGCGTGCCGGTCGTCCCCGCCCACTGCAGCCGGAACGGGGTGCCGGTCAGTCGGGACATCGTGTCGGCGATCGACCGTGCCGTCACGCGGTCACCGGCGACCTCGACCACACGGGGTGCGTCCGCGTCGAGTGCAACGAGCGCCGTCACGCGCGCGACGTCGTCCTTCGTGGTGAAGTCGAGGACCTGGTCGGCCGACGACCAGTAGAGCACCCGCTGGCGGTCGAACAGGATCAGCGGCGCCTGACCGGTGAGCATGTCCGTGAACGCCCCGTTCAGCACCGAGGTCGCACGGATCGGTGCAGCGTCGAGGGCGGCGGCGAACTCGCGGCGGAGCTCGAAGTTGCGGTTCGAGCCGGGCGTGATCGAGCGGTAGTCGGCGGCGTAGTCCGAGGGGATGAACCGCGGGACGCCGGCCTGGACCGCGGCCTCGAGCAGGGCACGCTGGGCGTCCACGATCACGGCGCGGGTACCGCTGACCGTGGAGACGACGACGTCGACCCCGGCGAGCGCCGTGACCAGCGCCGGTGCGTCCGTGTAGTCCGCGATGACGACGTCGATGCGGTCGTCGTCGGCGAACTGCCGCTGGGCGCCGGTGCTCGACGGGCGGGTGAGGACGCGGACGCGGGTGTCGTGCTGCAGGAGCTCGCGGACGATGCGTCCGCCGAGGTCTCCGGTGGCGCCGGCGACGAGGACGGTGGTGGTCATGGCCGCCACGCTACGGGTGCGGGGGTGCGGCGGGCACAGGTGCGGAGTCCACGTATCCTGCGGAGGTGGACACGACTCTCCCCTCCGGCACGACGAAGCGCCGGATCGAGCTCCGGCTCGCTCGCCCCCTGCTCACCTGGTTCGCCCGCCCGACCGTCACGATCGACGGGGTCGGGCACCCGGCGCAGTGGGGCACCGGCACGTGGGCGGTCGCCGACGACGGCCGGACCGTGATCGGGGTGTACCTGTTCAACCGGGCATGGCGCTTCGGTGCGGCGACGGTGACCGTCGGCGATGCCGAGGTGCTCGAGTACCGCGCGGGTGTGCTGCCCGTCGGCGCGGGCCGGTTGGCGCCGGTGCCGGGCCTGCCGGGCGTGCCGGGCCTGCCGGGCCGAGGTTCGCGCTGAGCGACTCTCCACGCGGCGCGGGACCCGAGGAGTGTCGCTGAGCCCGAGACCCGGGCACGGGCACGGGCCCGGCGCCCGGCGCCCGGCGCCCGGCGCCCGGCCTGGCCTGGCCTGGCCTGGCCCGGTGCTACTCGTGCTCGATGTCGGAGAACCGGCCGGTGAACGTGGCGCCGGTGCCGCCGAGCCGCTCGAAGAACGCGCCGGCCTCGGCGGTCGCCACCGCGTCGGAGGCGTCCCCGTACGAGGCGAAGTACAGGTCGAGGGTGCGGTGCGCCGGTGTGGGGGTGCCGTCCTCCTTCGGCCAGACCTTCGCCGCCTCGAGCCGCTGCAGGCCGGGCAGCTTCGCGGCGAGTGCCTCGAGTTCCACGTAGGACTGCTCGAACGCCGACGGGTCGGCCGGGTTGTCGATGATCAGGGTGATCTTCGTGGTCATGGTGTGCTCCTGCGGGTGTCGGTGGGACGGGTGACGGGTGCAGCGCCCACTCCACTCCGTTCCGCGCACCGCTGCCCGGGATCGGCTACTCGAACATCTCGGCGAGGAGTGCGTGCGGGTCACCGTCGACGACGTGTGCCGAGGGCGGCTCCGGCCAGTGCGTCGTGCCGTCGTCCGGCCAGCACGGCACGACGTGGAAGTGCAGGTGCCGCACGCTCTGCCCGGCATCGGCGCCGGAGGCCTGCAGCACGACGGTGCCGGTGGCGCCGAGTGCGCCCCGCATCGCCCGGGCGACACGTTGCGCGAGCGCGACGGTCGCGGCCAGCGCCACCGGGGCGGCACCGAGCAGGTCGTCGGCGTGCTCGACCGGTACGACGAGCGTGTGCCCGGGTGCGAGCGCGGACCCGGGCAGCGGCGCGAACGCGACGGCGTGGTCCTCGCGCTCGACCCACACGGCCGGTTCGTCGCCGGCGATGATCGCGCAGAAGACGCAGGATGCCATCCGTCCAGTGTGCTGCACCCGGAGCACCTGGCGCTCCGGGGGCGGTGCCGTGCGTGCGCCGCCGCGTGGGACGATTGGCGCATGACCGCCACGCTCGTCGCCAAGGGCCTGTCCGGCGGGTACGCCGCTCGCACGCTGTTCGACTCCCTCGACCTCACGGTGGCACCGGGCGACGTGATCGGCGTCGTCGGCGTGAACGGTGCCGGCAAGTCCACCCTGCTCCGACTGCTGGCGGGTGTCGACGAGCCCCTGGCGGGCACGGTGTCGCTCGCACCGACCGACGCGTTCGTCGGCTGGCTCCCCCAGGAGCACGAGCGGATCGCGGGCGAGACCGTCGCCGCGTACATCGCCCGACGGACCGGCTCGGCCGAGGCGACCGAGGCCATGGACGCCGCGGCCGCCGCGCTCGGCGACCCCGACGCCGGCGACGCTGCCGCTGACCGCTACTCGACGGCGCTCGACCGCTGGCTCGCCGCGGGCGCCGCCGATCTGGAAGACCGCATCCCCGCCGTCCTGGCCGACCTCGGCCTCGAGACCGGAGCCGGTGACGACGGCGTCGGACCGGACTCGCTCATGACCGCGCTGTCCGGTGGGCAGGCCGCTCGGGTCGGGCTGGCGGCGCTGCTGCTGTCACGGTTCGACATCGTCCTGCTCGACGAGCCCACCAACGACCTCGACCTCGACGGCCTGGACCGGCTCGAGGGGTTCGTCCGGGGCCTGCGCGGCGGGGTCGTGCTCGTCAGCCACGATCGGGAGTTCCTGGCACGGTCGGTGACGAGCGTCCTCGAGCTCGACCTGGCGCAGTCGTCCAACCGGCTGTTCGGCGGCGGGTACGACTCGTTCCTCGAGGAGCGCGAGATCGCCCGGCAGCACAAGCGCGACGCGTACGAGGACTACGCCTCCACCAAGGCCGACCTGGTCTCCCGCGCCCGCACACAGCGCGAGTGGTCGAGCCAGGGCGTGCGCAACGCCATGAAGAAGGCCCCGGACAACGACAAGATCCGGCGCAAGGCCGCCTCGGAGTCGAGCGAGAAGCAGGCGCAGAAGGTCCGCCAGATGGAGTCCCGCATCGCGCGGCTCGACGAGGTCGAGGAGCCCCGAAAGGAGTGGCAGCTCGAGTTCACGATCGGCAGCGCGCCCCGGTCCTCGGCCGTCGTGGCCACCCTGTCCGACGCCACCTTCACGCAGGGCGACTTCACGCTCGGCCCGGTGTCGCTGCAGGTCGACGGTGGCGACCGCATCGGCATCACCGGACCGAACGGCGCCGGCAAGTCCACGCTGCTCCGGGCACTGCTCGGCAAGCAGGTGCCGACGACCGGCACCGCCTCGCTCGGGTCGAGCGTCGCCGTCGGCGAGGTCGACCAGGCCCGTGCGGCCTTCACCGGCGACCAGTCACTCGCCGCGGCGTTCGAGGCGATCGTGCCCGAGTACACGACCGCCGACGTCCGGACACTGCTTGCGAAGTTCGGGCTGAAGGCCGACCACGTCGGACGGCCCGCGTCGGCGCTCTCCCCGGGCGAACGGACCCGCGCCGGCCTCGCGCTGCTGCAGGCCCGCGGGGTGAACGTGCTCGTGCTCGACGAGCCGACGAACCACCTCGACCTGGTGGCCATCGAGCAGTTGGAGCAGGCACTGGAGTCGTACGACGGCACGCTGCTGCTCGTCACGCACGACCGGCGCATGCTGGAGACCGTCCGCCTCGACCGGCAGTGGCACGTCGACGCCGGCCGGGTCACCGAACGCTGACCGGGTCACGAACGCTGACCGACACCAGGAGCACAGGGGGATGCCGATGCGACGCAGGGGCTGGATCGCCGTGGTCGGGGGTGCGGCTGCGCTCGCCGTCGCGGCCGCCGTCGTCGTCGGGGTGACCGCCGACCGTCCGGGCGCCGACCCGACCCACACCGCACGGGCCACCGCGACCGCGACGCCGACCCCCACCCCGACGCTCGCGGCCGTCCCCCGCGCGCCGTCGGCCGCCACCCTCGCCGCCCTGCCGCTGGCGTTCCACGACGGCGTCGTCCCCGAACTGCTCGACGGCGGGGACGTCCGTCCCGCGGACACCTGGCAGATCGCCACCCCTCGGAACGACCTCGTGGCCCTGTACGCCAGCCCGTCCAGCCACGCCCGCCCGGTGGCCACGCTGTCGCACCGGGTGTCGACGATCGACCTGCCCGCCGCCACCGCCGTCTGGGGCCGGTCGCCCGGAGTCGACGGCGGCATGCTCCTCGTCTCGACCCCGGCACGGAACCGCACCCCGGGTGACGGCGGCGACCCGGACGCGCCGAGCGCCACGTTCGCCTGGGCACGGGCAGCCGACTTCACGGTCACGGACACCGACCGGACGATCCGTGTCGACGTCGCCCGGAGCACGGTCTCGGTCGTCACCCGGAGCGGCCATGTCGCCGCGACCGAGGCGGCCCGGCTCGGCACCCCCGAGGACCCCACGCCGTCCGACACCGCCACCTACGTCGAGGCGGCGTACGTGGACACCCGCGTGACGTACACGCAGGGCAACCCGATCATCCTGACCGGGGCGCACTCGTCGCGGATCCCGTCGTACGGCGGCAACGCGGCACTGACCGCGCTGCACTACTACCCCGACCCGACCGGCAGTTCGCACGGGTGCGTGCGGATCTCGGCGGAGATGACCCGCACCCTCGCCGCCCTGCCCGTCGGCACCCCGATCCGGTTCAGCTGAGGAGCGACCACGTGCCCGACCTGCAACTCGCCCTGAACGGCGACACCACCCACCCGGCGATGCCGCGCACACCGGAGGAGATCGCCCGCGACGCGGCAGCGTGTGTGGCGGCGGGCGCGACGCTCCTCCACCTGCACGCCTTCGACGACGACGGCGCCGAGTCGCTCGCCGCCGGACCGGTCGGCCGGATGCTCCGCGCCGTGCGGGCGGCGTGCCCGGGGATCCCGCTCAACGTCACGACCTTCGCAGCGATCGTGCCCGACCCCCGCGAACGCCTCGACCTCGTTTCCTCGTGGACGGAGCTGCCCGACCTGATCGCCGCGAACCAGGGCGAGGACGGGATCGACGACGTCACCGATCTCCTCGCGCGACGCGGCGTCGGCGTCGAGGCCTGCGTCCTCAGCACTGCCGACGTGGAGCGGTTCGTCCGGAAGGGTGGACACGACCGGTTCGTCCGACTCGTGGTGGAGCCCCTCGAGCACGACGCCGACGACGCGCTCGCGCTCGACGCCGAGATGGAGTCGATCGTCCGGGCCGCGGGGGTCCGACTCCCCCAACTGCACCACGGCATCGGCGCCGCCTCGTGGCAGGTGAGCCGACGGGCGCTCTCCCGGGGCCACGCGATCCGCACCGGGCTCGAGGACACGAGCGTGCTCGAGGACGGCACAGCGGTGACGTCGAACACACAGCTCGCCGCCGCTGCAGCGCACCTGGTGTCCGAAGCCAGCCGCGCCGACACCGGATCCGGCTCGGACTCCGACAGCAGCTAGCGGCCGTCGCCGAGCCCGAGCCGCTCCACGACCTCGGCGCTCTCCTCCTCCGGAGTGCGGTCGGCCGCGATCGTCAGGTGCGCCTCGTCGTCCTGCGGCGGCTCGAGCGTCGCGAGCTGGGACTGCAGCAGCGACGTCGGCATGAAGTGGCCAGACCGCTGCGACATGCGCTGTTCGATCAACGCGCCGTCACCGGCGACGTGCACGAACACCACGCCGGGCGCCCGCAGCACGTCGCGGTACGACCGCTTCAGCGCCGAGCAGGTCACGACACCGTGCGTGCCGGCGTCGAGGTGCCCGCGGATCCAGCCGGCGACGACGTCGAGCCACGGCCAGCGGTCCTCGTCGGTCAGTGGCGTGCCGGCGTGCATCTTGTCGACGTTCGCCTGCGGGTGCATGGCGTCGCCCTCGGCGAAGTCCCACCCGAGCTGCTCGGCGACCATCGCGGCGACGGTCGACTTGCCGGAACCGGAGACCCCCATGACGACCAGCACGCAAGCGTCGAGAGCGGAGTCGCCGCTCATCGGATGAACACCCCGGCCAGCAGCACACCGAGCAGACCGAGCACCGAGATGAGGCACTCGAGCACCGTCCACGTCTTGAAGGTCTGTCCCACGGTGGTGTTGAGGTAGCCCTTGACGAGCCAGAACCCGGCGTCGTTGACGTGCGACAGGAACACCGAGCCCGCACCGATCGCCAGTACGAGCAGCGAGGTCATCGGCGTGGACAGGTCGGCGGCGATCGGGGCCATGATGCCCGCCGCGGTCACGGTGGCGACCGTGGCCGACCCGGTGGCGACACGCACCAGGGCGGACACGACCCAGGCGACGAGGAGCACCGAGACGCCGGAGTCCTTCACGGCGTCGGCGATCACGCCGCCGATGCCGGTGTCGATGAGCACCTGCTTGAACCCACCGCCGGCACCGACGATGAGCAGCACCCCGGCGACCGGGGGCAGCGCGCTCTCGAGCGACTTCGCCACGGCGGACCGGTCCATGCCGCCGCCGATCGCGAAGAAGACCATCGCGTAGATCGCGGCGATGCCGATCGCGATCATCGGCGACCCGAGGAAGTCGAGCAGGCTCACCCACGAGCCAGCGGCGTCGGGCATGGTCGCCTCGCGGACGGCCTGGGCGAGCATGAGGACGACGGGCAGCAGGATGCCGATGAGCGCGACGGTGAACGACGGGCTGCGGGGCTCGCTGATGACGCGCGTGAAGTCGCTCTTGCCGCCCGGAAGGGACGCGGTGTCCTGCGTGGCGGGGCCGCGCCGGGCCTCCCGTCCGCCCGAGGCGGGGTCCTGCGGACCGGACGCCGACCTGGAGTCCGACCCACGCGACCCGAACATGTCGGGCGCGGGGATGTCGACCCAGCGGGCCGCGAACTGGGCGAACACCGGCCCGGCCAGGATGATGACCGGGATCGCCAGCACGATGCCGAAGGCGAGCGTGGTGCCGAGGTTCGCGCCGACGGTCGAGATCGCGACGAGCGGGCCGGGGTGCGGCGGGACGAACGCGTGCATCGTCGACAGGCCGACCAGGGCGGGCACGGCGATCTTCATGATCGGCACGGAGCTGCGCTTCGCGACGAGCACGATGATCGGGATGAGGAGCACGAGGCCGACCTCGAAGAACATCGGCAGGCCGATCAGCGCACCGATCAGGGCCATCGTCCACGGCAGCGCGGCCTTCGACGACCTGCGCACCAGGGTGTCGACCACGCGGTCGGCGGCGCCGGAGTCGACGAGCATCTTGCCGAACATCGACCCGAGGCCGACCAGGATGCCGACGCTCGTCATCGTCGCTCCGAAGCCGTTGCCGAAGCTCACGACGGCCTTGTCCGGCGCGAGCCCCGCACCGATGCCGACGCCCAGGGCACCGATCACGAGCGCGATGAACGGGTGGACCTTGAGCCAGGTGATGAGCGCGATGATCACGACGATGCCGACCAGGGCCGCGATGATCAGTTGCGGGAT
The DNA here is from genome assembly GCF_003752545.1 of Curtobacterium sp. PhB172. NCBI lineage: Bacteria > Bacillati > Actinomycetota > Actinomycetes > Micrococcales > Microbacteriaceae > Curtobacterium > Curtobacterium sp. PhB172. The sequence continues at coordinate 154,212 of NZ_RKIF01000006.1, read as the reverse complement.
CGGCCCGGACGGGTCGACGGTCTCGGTACCGCCGCCATCGGCCGCGAGGACCGTGCCCACGGGGTGGGCGAGCAGGTGGACTGGAGCGTGAGGCATCGGTGCCCCTTCCTGGAGCCGCTGCCGCGCGGCTCCGTCGCCTTCGTGTCGAGGGGCGGCTGGTGCTGCGCGCGCCGACCCTCAATAATCTGATTAATCAGACTATACGACGATCCGCCGCGCGCCATCCGCCCTCGGACGCAGTCTGCCGTTTCGATGGGACCGACGTCACGCCGACCGCGCGACCCGTACTGCACGGAGGAACGATGCCCCCAGCCCGCGGACTCCACGCCCACGTGCTCGACACCCTCGGGCAGCGCATCGTCGACGGTGCGCTCGACCCCGGCACGGTGGTCCGCCCCGAGCTCGTGGCAGATGAGTTCGGTGTATCCCGGTCGGTCGTGCGCGAGGCGCTCCGCGTCCTGCAGTCGCTCGGACTGGTCGAACCCCGGCAGCGCGTCGGGACGCAGGTGCTCGGCATCGGGTCGTGGGAGCTGCTCGCCCCGACGGTCATCCGGTGGCGTGGCGCCTCGCCCGCCTACTTCGTGCAGCAGCGGGAGTTGCTCGAACTGCGGCTCGGCGTCGAACCCGTCGCGGCGTCGCTCACCGCAGGCGGCTCCGGGGCGTCCGCCGTCCTCGACGCCGCGCAGGACATGCTCGCCGCCTGCGCGCGCGAGGACAGCCGCGCGTACCTCGAGGCCGACGTCCGCTTCCACCGCGCCCTGCTCACCGGCTCCGGCAACGCCGTCTTCGCGCACTTCGCCGGCACCGTCGAGGCGCTGCTGCGCACCCGCACGTCGGAGTCGCGCGACACCATCACGCGCTGGACGCGCGAGGCAGCGCTCCGCCACGAGGCCGTCGGGCACGCCCTCGTCACGGGTGACGGGGCCGCCGCGGCGGCCGCGACGACGGCGCTCGTCGGCGTCACGCGCGACGAGTTCATCGCGGAGGCCCCGCGGCCCTGACGGGGTGTGCGGGGTGCGGGGGCGGGCGAGGGCCGGCACGCCGGGCGCTGACCGCCGAGGTTCCACAACACGCCGTGCGCTGGTCGTCGAGGTTCCACAACGCGCGCGATCGCACGCCGAGATGCGCAGATCTCGGAACCTCGGCGAGGCCCACCGCGACCGAACGACGGACGGGAGGCCCGTGGCGACGCGCCCACGGGCCTCCCGTCCGACAGCCACCCGGGTTCCACAACACGCCGTGCGCTGGTCGTCGAGGTTCCACAACGCGCGCGATCGCACGCCGAGATGCGCAGATCTCGGAACCTCGGCGAGGCCCACCGCGACCGAACGACGACGGACGACGGACCGACTACTTGCGCGCGAAGAGGCGGGGTCCGCGCAACCGCAGGCGCATCGTCACCGTGCCGAGCCACCGGTCGTACTTGTAGCCGACCTTGCCCATCCGGCCGACCTCCTCGAAGCCGAGCCGCTCGTGCAGGCGGATCGAGGCCTCGGCCTGCCGGTCGGCGATCACGGCGACGACCTCGCGGACCCCGGCGGACCGGCACTCGTCGAGCAGGGCCTCCATGAGTGCACGGCCGAGCCCCTTGCCACCCGAGGCCGCTCCGAGGTAGATCGAGTCCTCGACGACCCGGTTCGACCGGTCGCGCGGGTTCCAGGCGTCCACGAGCGCGTAGCCGAGGATCTGTCCGGCGGGGTTCTCGGCCACCAGGAAGGGCAGCTTGCGCTTCCGGATGTCGTCGTAGCGCTGCTTCCACCGGGCGAAGGTGAACGCCGACGGGTCGAAGGTCACCGACGAGTTGCGGACGTAGTGCGTGTGGATCTCACGGACGTCGGGCAGGTCGCTCGCCTCGGCGGCACGGATCCGGTACTCGAACGCGGTCTCGCTCGCCGGCCGGGCACGCAGGTGTCGCGGCAGGACCCGCCGTCGCTGGTATTCCTCCTCGAGCACGTGCCGAGCCTACTGAGCGGGCAGCGACCAGTCGACCGGCGCCGCGCCCTGTTCCTGCAGCAGCGCGTTGACCTGCGAGAACGGCCGGCTGCCGAAGAAGCCCCGCGACGCGCTCAACGGGCTCGGGTGCGCCGAAGCCACCACCGGGGTGTCGCCGAGCAGCGGCCGGACGGACGCGGCCTGCGCGCCCCAGAGCACGGCGACGAGCGGGGTCCCCCGGGCGACGAGTGCGCGGACGGCCTGGTCGGTGACGGCTTCCCAGCCCTTGCCGCGGTGACTGCCGGCGTCGCCCGCACGGACCGTGAGCACACGGTTGAGCAGCAGCACGCCCTGGTCCGACCACGCGCGCAGGTCACCGTGCGCCGGCGGGGTCACGCCGACGTCGGCACTGAGCTCCTTGTAGATGTTCGCCAGGCTGCGCGGCACCGGACGAACTGCCGGGTCGACGGCGAACGACAGTCCGATCGGGTTGCCCGGCGTCGGGTAGGGGTCCTGCCCCACCACGAGCACCTTCACGGCGTCGAACGGCGTGGTGAAGGCCCGGAGCACGTCGGCGCCGGCCGGCAGGTAGGTGCGGCCAGCCGCTGTCTCGTCACGGAGCCAGGCCCCCATGCGGTGCACGTCGGCCTCCACCGGAGCGAGCGCCGACGCCCAGCCCGGGTCGACCAGGTCGGCGAGCGGTCGTGGTTCCACGACGGCTACGCGCCCATCGTGGCGACGGCCACCGACTCCTCGCCGGCCATGACCCGCCAGACGCTGCCGGTGCCCCGGACCTCGAGCGCGCCCTCGCCGACGACGAGGGCGGTGTCCTCGTCGATCGCCAGGCCGGCGGTGACGAACTCCGCCTCGGCGCTCGCGATCAGGCGGGCGAGGGTGCCGGCCTGTACCGCGTGGACGTCGATGGTCAGGTCGACCAGGCCGAGCCCTTCGCGGAGCTCGACCTCGTCGAGGCCCTCGGACGCCCCCTCGGGGCAGATCTCGACGCCGCCGATGCGCCAGCCACCCACGAGCGCGCGGTCGGCGGCGATCATCGCACCGGCCGAGTAGCCCAGGTAGGGCAGGCCGTCGGCGACGAGCAACCGGATCTGGTCGACGAGTGGGGCGATCGCGCCCAGGTAGTCGGGGGTGACGCCGCCACCGACGACGAGCGCGTCGACGTCGCTCAGGACGGTCGTGTCGAACACCTGGCCGGCCGCGACCTCGGTGACGACGACCTCGGCCGCGCGGGCACCGCCGAGCGCCTCGGCGATGTCGGCGGTCGACGACGGACTGCCGCCGTCCGGGCCGGCGACGGAGAGCAGGGCGATGCGCGGGACCGTCCGGCCGACGGCGGCCGAGCGCGCGGTGGCCTCGGCGAGGAAGGGCGCTGCGGCGTCCGAGGCGGCGAAGAGTCCGCCGCCGACGAGGTGGATGCTCACGACTCGGCCGTCACCGGTGCGAGGGCGCTCCACGGGAACGTGATCCAGCCGTCGACCCGGCGCCACACGTGGTCGGGCTCGAGCACGGTGCCGGGCTTCGAGTACAGGCAGGCGCTGCGGACGTCGGCACCGGCGTTCCGGATGATGTCGACCACCAGGCGCAGGGTCCGACCGGAGTCCGACACGTCGTCGACGACGAGCACGCGCTTGCCGGCGAGGCTCGGGGCGTCGAGCGCGGGTGCGAGCACGACGGGCTCGTCCAGGCGCTGCTCGACGTCGGTGTAGAACTCGACGTTGATCGAGCCGCACTCCTTGGTGCCGAGCGCGTAGGCCACGGCACCGGCGATGATCAGCCCGCCGCGGGCCACGGCGACGACGACCTCGGGCTCGAAGCCGGAGGACAGCACGTCCTTCGCGAGCAGGCGTGCGGCGTCACCGAACTCCAGCCATCCGAGCACCTCGGGCCCGCTCGTCACGGTCACGGTCGACTGAGCCGGGGCCGTGGGCTCGGGTTCGCTGCTGATCGGCATCCGTCCACGGTACCGGCAGGGACCCCGCGCCCGCGACCCGTGGCCACCGCCCGGGCGCTGCGCAGGCGATCAGCGCGGCGTGAGCGTCCCGCGCGCGAGCTTGTGCTGCGCCGACTGCGCGACCGGTCGGATCGTGACGAGGTCGAGGTTCACGTGCGGCGGCAGTTCCACCGCGTGCACGATCGCCTCGGCGACGTCGTCGGCGACGAGCGGGTCCGGCACGTCGTCGTAGACCGCGGCGGCCTTCTGCTCATCGCCGCGGAAGCGGGTGAGCGCGAACTCGTCGGTCTTCACCAGGCCTGGGGCGATCTCGACGACGCGGATCGGCTCGCCGTTCAGCTCGAGCCGGAGCGCCCCGACCAGGGCGTGCTCGGCGAACTTCGCGGCGTTGTAGCCACCGCCGTTCTCGTACGCCACGAAGCCGGCCGTGCTCGTCACCGTGACGATGTCCGCTCCCCCGGTGTCGCGCGCACGGTCCCGCAGGTGCGGCAGCAGCGCGGCGACGACGCGCTTCGTGCCGATCACGTTCACCTCGAACATGGCCCGCCAGTCGTCGACGTCGGACTCCTCGACGCTGGCCGAGCCGAACGCGCCGCCGGCGTTGTTCACGAGGACGTCGGCGCCGCCGAGCTCGGCGACGCGGGCGGCGAGCGCCTCGACGTCGGCAGCACTCGTGATGTCCGCCACCAGGACCTCGGCCCCGGTCTCCGCGGCGAGCGCCTCGAGCTTGGACGCCCGGCGTGCGACGGCGAGCACGTCCCAGCCTCGCGATCGGAACAGCCGGACGGTGGCCGCCCCGATGCCCGAGCTCGCTCCGGTGACGACTGCGCGCCGTGCTGCCATGTGATCTGCCTCCTGCGTCGGTGTCGGGGCAACGGATCGCCCCGGTGTCGGGGCGACTGCTCGCTCCGGACCCCAACCGTACCGACCCTCCCAGGTCACGATCCGGTAACGTGACCGACGATGACGACGGATGCCGCCCCTCCCGCACCCTCGGCCCCGGCGACGCAGCTCGAACCCGGCCGGGCACCGCGCCGTATCCCGATGTGGGACACCGCGCGGTTCGTCGCGGTGACCCTCGTGGTGATCGGCCACGCGATCCAGCGCCAGACGACGGCGAGCGAGCACGCCCTGGCGCTCTACACGTTCATCTACGCGTTCCACATGCCCGCGTTCGGTGTGATCAGCGGCTACTTCTCGTCGGCCGACACCCCGACGGCGAAGCGCATGCGCCGGACGATCACCGACATCGTCGTGCCGTACATCATCATGCAGACGATCTGGACGGTGGTGCAGGGCATCGTCGAGGGCGGCAAGGACTTCAACCCGACGCAGCCGACCTGGACCCTGTGGTTCCTGCTGGCCCTCGGCATCTTCAAGCTGATCCTGCCGTACCTGGCGCAGCTGCGGTGGCCGTTGTTCTGGGCCGTCGTGTTCAGCATCGGCGTCGGCTACTTCGACAACGTCGACTCCACGCTCTCGTTGTCCCGCGCGATCAGCCTGCTGCCGTTCTTCCTGCTCGGGTGGCAGGTCAAGCAGTGGGGGCTCTTCGACCGCTGGTACGAGGCCTCGCGTCGCACCGTGGTGCGGGTGCGCGTCGCCGCCGGCGTGGTGTTCGCCGCGTGGGCCGTGTCCTGCGCGGTGTGGATCCCGCAGTTCAAGGAGTTCGACCTGCACCACTGGTTCTTCTACGACGACTCGTACTCGGGTCTCGGCGAGGACGCCTGGTGGGCGGGTGCCGTGCGCTTCGGCCTGATGCTGCTCGCGACGCTGCTGACCGCCTCGTTCCTGGTGCTCATCCCCCGCCGGAACATCTGGCTCACGCAGTTCGGTGCGGCGACGATGTACGTCTACCTGCTGCACACCTTCGTGCTCTACCCGATCCGCGAGTCCGGCGTGCTCGCCGGCCTGCACTCCGCGTGGCCGTTCGTGCTCCTGATGGTCGCGATCGCCTGCGCGGTCAGCCTCTTCCTGGCGCAGCCCTTCGTGCGGCGCGGGATGCGCTGGCTGCTCGAACCGAACGTCGCTTGGCTGTTCCGTCGCGACGCGGCGTAGCGGTGCCCCCTCGCACCGTGCGCGTTCCTCCGGCCGGTGCGAGCTTGCCCGTTCGGTGCGGCGCGGCAGCGCCGCACCGCACCACCGACCTCGCACCGTCCGACAGTGACAGCACGGTGCGGACGGACGGACGGGAGGCCCGTGGCGCGTCGGGCGCGCGCGTTACGTCCGAAGGCGGATGCGGTGGTGCGGGCCCGGCCACCTGCGTACCGTGACACCCGACGCAAAGCAGCATCCCCACCGGGCACGGCCGACCAGCCGCTGGCGCGTCTGCTCGGGACCGGCCGGCGTGGCCCCTCGAGCTCACCCGAACCCATCACCCAGCCGCACCGGACAGGAGCACCAAGATGACCGAGCACGACGCCGCGCAGTGGCGGTTCGAGACCACGCAGGTCCACGCCGGCGCACAGCCGGACCCGACCACGGGCGCCCGCGCCACCCCGATCTACAAGACGACCTCGTACGTCTTCGCGAACTCGGACGAGGCCCGCGACCTGTTCGCCCTCGCCAAGCCGGGCAACATCTACTCCCGCATCATGAACCCGACGAACGACGTCGTGGAGCAGCGCATCGCGGCACTCGAGGGCGGCAGCGGCGCACTCCTCGTGGCGTCCGGCCAGGCGGCGGAGACGTACGCCGTGCTGAACATCGCGGGTGCGGGCGACCACATCGTGTCGTCGTCGTCGATCTACGGCGGCACGTACAACCTGTTCAAGTACACGCTGGCGAAGCTCGGCATCGAGACCACGTTCGTCGAGGACCAGGACGACCTCGAGGAGTGGCGCCGCGCCGTCCGCCCGAACACGAAGCTCTTCTTCGCCGAGACCATCGGCAACCCGCGGATCAACGTCCTCGACATCACCGGCGTCAGCGACGTCGCGCACGAGTCCGGCGTCCCGCTGATCGTCGACAACACGATCGCGACGCCGTACCTGATCCGTCCGTTCGAGCACGGGGCCGACATCGTCGTGCACTCGGCGACGAAGTTCCTCGGCGGCCACGGCACCGTCATCGGCGGCATCATCGTCGACGGCGGGAAGTTCGCCTGGTCGCAGCACCCGGACAAGTTCCCCGAGTTCAACACGCCCGACCCGTCGTACCACGGCGCGGTCTTCGCCGAGGCCGTCGGCAACGAGCTCGCCTACATCGTGAAGGCCCGCGTGCAGCTGCTCCGCGACCTCGGGGCGTCGAACTCGGCGGACACTGCGTTCGCACTCCTGCAGGGCATCGAGACCCTGTCGCTCCGCATCGAGCGCCACGTGTCGAACGCGCAGGAGATCGCCGAGTGGCTCGACCAGCACCCGGACGTCGCGACCGTCGCGTACGCCGGCCTGCCGACGTCGCCGTGGTACGCCGCGGCGAACCGGTACGCGCCGAAGGGCGTCGGCGCCGTGCTGTCGTTCGAGCTCAAGGGCGGGGTGCCCGCGGGGAAGGCGTTCGTCGACAACCTGCAGCTGTTCTCGCACCTGGCGAACATCGGCGACGTGCGCTCGCTCGTGATCCACCCGGCGTCGACCACGCACTCGCAGCTCACGCCCGAGCAGCAGCTCACCACCGGGGTCACGCCGGGCCTGGTGCGCCTGTCCGTCGGCATCGAGAACATCGAGGACCTGAAGGCCGACCTCGAGGCCGGGCTCGCCGCGGCCCGTGCGGTCTCGCAGGAGGGGCAGCGCGCCTAGCGTTCCTCCCGCCCGGGCACCGACTCGGAACGACAAGGTCGACGTCGCACGACGTCGACCTTGTCGTCTCCCCGCCTGTGCAACAGTTGCCGACGCGGCCGTGCGACTTCCTCGATGTCGTACGACGTCGACGTTGTCGCACCCGCCCGCGCACCCACCCGCAGACGCACCCGCCCGCGCACCCGCCCGCAGACGCCCGGACCAGGACGACGCGAGCGCGGCCTGCGACCCGGCCACGGGGCGGGCGTGACGTAACACGGCGGCGGCGACCCGCGCCTCCCGGCAGACTGGACGCACCATGGACTGGCAGACGACCCCCGAGGACTCCGTGCCGTCCACCCTGGTGCCCGGTGCCGAACTCGGCACCATCGGCAAGCCGCCGGTCACCGGCGCCTGGCGCCCCGGCGACCACCCGGGTGCCCGCCACTTCGCATCCCTCGGCGAGCAGTGGGTGCGCGGCGGGCGGCTGCCGGCCGTGCGGGTGGCGTACGAGTCGTGGGGCACGCTCAACGCGGCGCGCGACAACGCCGTCCTGCTCTTCCACGCGCTGACCGGGGATTCGCACGTCGCGGGCGCACCCGGTCCGGGGCACCGCACCGCCGGCTGGTGGGGCGACGTCGTCGGACCCGGCCTGGCGATCGACACCGACCGCTGGTTCGTGATCGCACCCAACATGCTCGGCGGCTGCCAGGGCACCACCGGGCCGTCGTCGGTGGCACCCACCGGGGTCGAGTGGGGCTCGCGGTTCCCGTTCGTCACCGTGCGCGACCAGGTCGAGGTGCAGCGCCAGCTCGCCGACCGGATCGGCATCGACGTGTTCGCGGCCGTCGTCGGCGGGTCGATGGGCGGGATGCACGCCCTCGAGTTCGCGGTGTCGCACCCCGCACGCGTCCAGCGGCTGGCGGTGCTGGCATCGACGGCCCAGACGACGGCGGACCAGATCGCGGCGAACTCCCTGCAGCGCTCGGCGATCCAGATGGACCCGGCGTTCGCGGGCGGCGACTACTACGAGGCCGATGCCGGCGAGGGCCCGCACCGCGGGTTGGCGCTCGCGCGGCGGATGGCGTTGATGACCTACCGGGCGTCCGACGAGCTGAACGGCCGGTTCGCCCGGTCGTGGCAGAGCGACGTGTCCCCGCTCGGCGACGACGGGCGGTTCTCGGTCGAGAGCTACCTCGACTTCCACGGCAACAAGTTCACCCGGCGCTTCGACGCGTCGTCGTACATCACCCTCACGCACGCGATGGACTCCCACGACGTCGGGGCCGGGCGGGGCGGTGTCGCTGCCGCGCTCGAACTCGTGACGGCCCGCACGCTCGTCGTGGGGATCTCGAGTGACCGGCTGTTCCCGATCGAGGACCAGCACCGGATCGCCGCGGGGGTGCCGGACACGCTCGACGGTGACACGGCCGCGGTGATCGAGAGTGAGTTCGGGCACGACGGGTTCCTCATCGAGCACGAGCAGGTCGGCGCGCACCTGCGGCGGTTGCTCGACGGCTGAGCGCGACACGGCACGCGGCGGGGCGGCGGCACGCACAGGGGCCGCGGCACGCACCGGGGCGGCGGCGGCACGCACGGCACCCGCGGCGGCACGCACCGGTGTGTGACGGCACGCGCGGCACGGCGCGCCGAACACCCCCCAACGGGTGTCGCCCGTGGTTGGATGGCTGCGAGCCCGGACTGAACGAGGCTCGGTTTCCCCGCACGACCCGTCACACCAGCTCGTCACCAACCAGGACATCGATGGAATTCATCGCACAGGAACGCGACCGCTTGCTGCGGGCGACGACCCGTGTCGTGGGCATCGTCTGCGCGCTCATCAGCGTCGTCAGCGTGGTCTCCGCCGCCGCGGTCTCCGCCCTGCCGCTCGTGGGCGCCCTGCTGTGCATCGCCGCGATGGTCGCCGCGTTCGTGTTCTTCGGGCGCAGTGGCACCGTGTGGTGGACCGCCGCGATCCTCGTCACGGGGCTCGCCTCGCTCGCGCTGCTGTTCTCCGGCGTGGACGAGTCGGTCCGCCCGCTCGTCGCCAGCGCCGTCATGCCGCTCGCGGGCGGCTCGCTGTCCGCCCCGCTGATGGCGCAGCGCGGCCAGCCGTTCGGCCTCGGACTCACGATCGGCACCGGCGCGATCGTCGTCGTCGTGATGGTGTGGGCCACCGGCGGGCTCCTGTCGACGCCCGTCAGCGGCGCCCTGCTCGGCTGGGTGCTCATCGCGGTCGTGGCCGTGTGGATCTCGCGCAGCATCCCCCGCGTCGCCCGACGGATCTACAGCATCGGCACCGCGCACCGCGCCGAACGCCAGGCCAGCGAGACCGAGGCACAGCGGCGGCAGGGGGCGCGGCTGCTGCACGACACGGTCCTCGCGACGCTCACGCTCCTCGCCCACTCCGGCGTCGGGGTCTCCGAGCAGGCCATGCGCGAGCAGGCCGCCGAGGACGCCAGACTCCTCCGCCACCTGCGACTCGGCGCGACCCCGCAGCCGTCGCAGTCCGGCGACTACTCGCTCACCCGCGAAGAGGAGTCGCCGCTCGGCCAGACCCTCGAGTCGGTGAAGCAGCGCTTCGGGCGGATGGGCCTCGAGGTCAGCTGGCACGGCACTGGCCAGGTGCTGCTGCCGTCGCACGTGCTCGACGCCTTCCTGCTCGCGCTCGGCGAGTGCCTCGAGAACGTCCGCCGGCACGCCGGTGTCGGTGAGGCGCACGTCACGATCGTGCACGACAACGACATGGTGCGCGCCATGGTCACGGACTCGGGCGTCGGGTTCGACCTGACCACCGTCAGCGCCGAACGACTCGGCTTCAAGGAGAGCGTCGTGAGCCGGCTGCGCGAGGTCGGCGGCGACGCCAAGCTCTTCTCCGCGCCGGGCTCCGGCACCACCGTCGTCCTGGAGGCACCGCGATGACCCGGGTCCCCGAGGACACCATCAGCCGCGGCCTGCCCGGCGAGTCCACCGGCCAGCAGCCGCCCCGCACCCGTCGCGAGGCGCGCGAGCGCTACCGCACCAGCGAGCGTCGGCAGGCCCGCGGGCTCCCCTCCACCTCGACCGGCGCACGGTCGCTCCGCCAGGCCGCCAAGCCCGGCGCCTCGCTCGGAGCCGGGTACCTCGGCCTCGGCGCCGCGGTGCTCACCGCCATCGAGGCCGTCTCCGGCATCGTGTACTTCCTGGTCCGCTGGTCCGACTTCTCCGACCCGTGGCTGCCGGCAGCCGCCTGGATGCTCTACATCGTCGCCGCGGTCGGTGTCGGCCTGAGCGTGCTGACCTACGGCGAGCGGTTGACCGGGCTGGCCTTCGTGCTGATCTGCGTCGTGCTGGCGTGCGTCGTGACCCTCGACTTCATCGGCATCTGGCCCGAGCACGACATCGCCCACACGGCATCGGCGTCGATCGCCGCGGGCTTCGCGCTCCTGCCGATCGCCACGCTCCGACCCGCCCGCGAGGTCGCCGCCGCCATCGCGGTGCTCGGCCTGGCGTTCGTCGGCATGAGCGTCGCCTCGACCCCGATCACCAACGACACGCTGCCGGGCATCGTGTCCCTGCTCGCCCTGGTCGTCGTGCCGCCGTCGATCGCTCTGTACGTCGTGCAGCGGTTCCGGCAGCTCGTGCAGCGGGAACTCGACCGGGTGCTCGTGCAGAGCAACGTGCAGGCGCCGCAGTTCGCGGTCGGCATGCTCGCCTCGGACGAGCTCGCCCGACTCGACCTGGCCGCCGAGAAGCTGCTCGACGCCGTCGCGAACGGCACCGATCCCCTGCCGCTGTCGGACGCCTCGAGCTCCGTCGCGGCCTCGCTCGCGACCGAGCTCCGCCTGCACCTCATCGAGGGCCGACGCGAGACCTGGTTGTACCACGCGATCACGGAGTCCGACCACCTCGGCCGTTCGGTGAGCGTCGCCGACCCGGGCGCCCTCGCCGGACACCTCTCGCCCGCCCAGCGCGACGGGCTGCTGCAGGCCCTGTGGCAGATGGTCGGCGACGGCCGCACCGCCACCCCAGGCCTGCCGGTCGTCTCGGTCACGCTCGGCCCGGTCGGGTCCGACGGCCACCCCGTCACCGACGAGCGGATGGACGTGCCGGTCGTGATCGAGTCGCGCGGCGTCCAGCGCCGGCGCCTCGGCCCCACCGCCTGGAGCGCCCTGCAACGCATCGGTCCGTACACCGAGACCGTCCGCGACGGCGCGCTCCACATCGTCGCCCACTGCGTCGTGGACCGACATCCGTCGATGTAGCTGCCGGACACCCGGACAGCCTGCCCGTGCCACGTGCCCCTCCCTCCTAGGATCGGGCACGAACTGCCCCCGAGAAAGGACGCCCGCATGGCGACTCCAGAGGAACCCATCCGACTCGCACTGGTCGACGACCACAGGATGCTCCTCGGCGCGCTCACGGAGTGGATCCGGAGCGCCGCCGACGACATCACGCTGGTGGCCGCGGTCACGACCTGGCCCGAGCTCCTGACGAGCCCGGCGTTCCCGGTGGACGTGGTGCTGCTCGACCTGGACCTCAAGGACTCCATCCCGGTGTCGCTGAAGATCTCGACGCTCAAGACCGCCGGTGTGAAGACCGTCGTGATGAGCACCTACTCGGAGCCGAACGTCGTGCGCGAGGCCCTGGCGGCCGGTGCCCTCGGCTACCTGGTGAAGAGCGAGGACGCCGACATGATCGTCGAGGCGATCCGCTCCGCCCAGCGCGGCGAGCAGTACGTCTCCGCCGAGCTCGACCTGGCCATCAACAGCGGCGACGTCGGTGGCGTCCCGAAGCTCAGCGCCCAGGAGCGTCGCGTCATGGCCCTGTACGGCGGCGGCGAGCCCGTGAAGAGCGTCGCGTACCAGCTCGGCATCTCCGAGGAGACCGCGAAGAGCTACCTCAAGCGCATCCGCGAGAAGTACCGCGTGGCAGGCTTCGACGTGGGCACGAAGGTCGCGCTCCGGAAGCGGGCGATCACCGACGGCATCATCGTGCAGGACGGCGGCCCGCTGGGCCTGTAGCGCGCGGCGCACGTGGGCGCTTGCCCGTTTCGTGAGCAGAAATGGTCGGGTCCCATCACGGGAACCGACCATTTCTGCTCACCATGGGCGGTCTGCCGCAACACCACGTCGGACGGGAGGCCCGTGGCGGCGTCGCCACGGGCCTCCCGTCCGATGCGTGGGCGCGCCCACTGCGCGCGGTCAGTGGATCGGGACCGGCCTGCGGTCTGTCCCGCCACAGCGACACTGTGGCGCGGATGCCGGCGGTCCGTTCCACGAAGGCGACAGTCTGCCGCGAACAGTTCGCGGCAGACTGTCGCTTTCGCGAACTGCGCTGGCGGCGCCCGCGCGCGGTCAGTGGATGGGGACCGGCGCGGTGATCGGGCCGGTGCTCGGCGACGGCGAGCGAAGCGCGGCACGGCGCGTGGTGCGACGCTCGACCGAGTAGCTGAACATCGTGACGAGGACGCCGAGCAGCGCGAGGACGATGCCGAGCCAACCCGGTGCGACGAACCCGAAGCCGGCAGCGATGACCGCACCGCCGAGTGCCGCGCCGAGCGAGTTGCCGATGTTGAACGCCGAGTGGTTGAGCGCCGCGGCGATCGTCCGGGCGTCGCCGGCGACGTCCATCAGGCGGGACTGCACCGCCGGCGGGATCGCCGACGAGGTCGCACCGAGCAGGAAGGCGCCGAGCAGCATGCCCCAGAGCCACTGCGCGGTCAGCACCGTGAGCAGCAGCGCTCCGATGAGCGAGAACATGCCGAAGTAGATCGTGCGCTTCACGCTGTGGTCAGCGAGGTGACCGCCGAGCACACCGCCGACGACCATGCCGATGCCCACGACCACCAGGACGATCGGCACGAACGACTCCGGCATGCCGGTGACGTGCTGCACGAGCGGCGAGATGTACGAGTAGACGGCGAAGAACCCACCGAACCCGACGGCGCCGAGGCCCATCACGATCCAGACCTGCGGCACGCGGAAGGCGCGGAGCTCCCGGCCGATCGTTGCGTGCTCGTCTCGGGCGCTCTTCGGCACGAAGGCCGCGACGGCGAGGAACGTGAGCGCGAACAGTGCTGCGACGACGCCGTAGGCGATCCGCCAGCCGGCGAGCTGGCCGACCCAGGTGATCGCCGGGACACCGACGACGTTCGCGACCGACAGGCCGAGCAGCACCATCGCGATGCCCTTGCCGCGCTTGCCCGGGCCCATCATGTCGCCCGCGACGATCGAGGCGATGCCGAAGTAGGCGCCGTGCGGCAGACCCGCCACGAACCGGGCGACGAGCACCAGGCCGAACGACGGCAGCAGCGCGCTCGCGATCGTCGCGAGGACGAACCCGACGAGCAGCACGAGGATCAGGCCCTTGCGCGGGAACTTCGCCGACATCGCCGCGATGGTGGGAGCACCGACGACGACACCGAGGGCGTAGGCACTGACGAGCCAGCCCGCGTGCGCGATGCCGGCATCCGGGTCGAGGCCGTACTGCTGCGGCAGCAGTGCCTGCGCGATGTTCGGCAGCAGGCCCATCGCGACGAACTCGGTCGACCCGATGGCGAAGCCGCCGAGGGCGAGCGAGATGAGCGCGGCGGTGCGACGCGCAGGCGTGAGCTGTGACATGGGGCCTGTTCTCGGACGACGTCCTGCACGGGCGGCGTCGGATCGGGGTGTCGGCTGGACGGTGTCGCCTGGGCGACGGTGGTGACGGAGGCGTCCCGTGGTCGTCGCGGCGCACGTGCCGATCGGCAGCGCGGCCACGCCCGAACGGGGTGCCGGTCCGGGTTCAGCAGCGAACGGGACGGTCCGGGTGGCGACGACCATCCGGTCCCAGCAGTGTAGACCGCTCCAAAGGCCGAACGGAAGTCGCCGTGAGCGGCCGGCACGGGTCGCACCGAGCTGGCCCGGCCGTACCCGAGGAGGATCGGGTCAGGCCGCCTGACGCTCCGTGTGGGCGGGACGCGTCGACGCAGGGGCGAGTTCGGGCAGCTCGTCGCGGTGCGTCCAGCCGGCGCCGCACTCGGCGCACGTGGCCCAGGCGTTCTCGCCCTGTTCGTCCGTGTCGATGACGACCGTTCGCAGGTCGCAGTCGGGGCACCAGCCGTCGTGGGTCATCACGCGCTCCTCGTCGTCTCGGGGCCACCGGATGTGGCTCGACAGGGGCCATGAGACACCCGACCACCGACATCCGCGGGAGGGTATCGGCGTGTCGTGCGGGCCCTCGTTGTTCAATGAGCACGTGACCCTCGCTGCCACCGTGATCGCCTCCTGCGTCGCCGGTGCGCCCGCGAACTGCGAGGACGCCACCGACCCGATGGGCATGGTCGTCGTGCTCATCGCGGCGCTCGCCGGCATCGCGCTGCTGACGGTGTTCGTGGTGCTCGGGCCGGACCCCCGCCGGCGCACCCGGGCACGGCGGCGCGACAAGCGCTGAGCGCGAGCGCCGAGCGACAGCGCCGAACGCGAGCGCCGAGCGACAGCGCCGAGCGACAGCGCCGGCCGCTGAGCGCTACTCGCCGAGCGCAGCCTCGAGCCGCTCGAGCTTGCCGTCGATCTCGCCGGTGTGGCCAGGTCGGATGTCGGCCTTGAGCACGAGCGACACCCGCGTGCCGTAGGCGCCGACGGCCTCGGTGGCGCGCTTGACGACGTCCATGACCTCGTCCCACTCCCCCTCGAGCTCGGTGAACATCGACGACGTGCGGTTCGGCAGGCCGCTCTCGCGGACCACCCGCACGGCTGCGGCGACGGCGTCGTGTACGGAGCCGTCCGCCTGTTCGGAGGGACCACCGGACGGAGCAACGGAGAAGGCGACGATCATGCGTCCATCCTGCCCGCGCCCCGGCCCATCCGCACCAGCTCGACCACGGTCCACGCCAGGATCGCCACCTCGAGCACGTTCCGCAGCGTCAGCACCACGAGCATCCACGGCTGCAGCGTGAGCACCTGGTCGTAGTAGGCCGGGTAGATCAGCTGCGTCAACACGGCGGTGGGGAGCGCGGCGATCGCGATCGGCGCGAACCGGCGCACACTCGGCGTCCCGGCGGCCAGTCCCCACAGGATCGGCACGGCGAGCCACCCGATGTACTGCGGCGACCCGACCTTGTTGGTGGCGATGAGCGTGGCGACGAACAGCAGCGCGAGCACGGGAGCGAGCTCGGCCCGACGGGCGCCACGGCGTGCGGCCCACAGCGCGAGGACGACACCGGCGACGACCACGATGGCCATCAGCGGCGTCGAGACCGCGGCAGCGGCGTGCGTGCCGGCACCGGAGACCTCGAACGTCAGGATCTGCTGGTTGTAGAAGACGGCCGCACCAGGAGCCCCGAACGCCGCCGCCCACATGAACGGCGTCGCGAGCGGCGACTCGATCTGCAGCGCTCGGCCGGTCTGCTCGCCGATGAACGACAGCAGGTACGGCGCTCCGCCCCAGAGCACGTCGACGAGCACGATGAGCGCGCTGAGCACGAGGGCACCGGCCAGCACACCGCGGCGGTGCCCCTTGCGCAGGAGCAGCAGCACGGCGACGAGGGCGGCCGGCCAGACCTTCGTCCACGCACCGGCGGTGAACAGCGCCGAGGCGACCGCCGGCCGCGAGGCGACGAAGGCCACCCCGACCAACGCGAACACCGTCGCCACCGTGTCGATGCGACCGAGCGCGATCGGCCCGAGTGCGAGCAGGAAGGCGAGCCACCACCACACGACGCGCACGCCGCGCGCCGACGAGCCGTCCGCACGCGAGCCGAACGCGCCACGCGCCCGGAACCGCCACAGGAAGGCACACGCGACGGCGTCGAGCAGCACCATCAGCAGCAGCCACCCGGAGCCGATCGACGCGATCCCACCGAGTGCTGCGGCGGCCATCGGCACGATCGCCAGGATCGGGTAGACCCACTCGCCGTCGATCCCGACCCAGAAGTCCGCGCTCCGCCCGGTCTCGATCCACCGGCTGTAGGTGATGGTGACGTCGCCGAGGGGCAGGTTCGCCGAGATCGCGGTCAGCCACCACAGCGCCGCGTGCACGGCGGCGAACGCCAGGACGAACCCGACGCGTTCGATCCACGGGTTCCCGGTCCTGCGCACCGGACGAGCGTACCGGCAGCAGTGCACCCGAACCGGCAGCGAGCGCTCCCGAACCGGCGGCGAGCGGACCCGAACCGGCAGAGAGTCCCAGGCTCCCCCAACCATGACGTGTCACCGTCTTGCTCGTGACCACCGAAACCCCGCGCAAGCGCCGCAAGGCCGTCATCTGGATCTCCGTCATCGCCGCAGTCGTCGTGCTCGGCGTCATCGGGGCGATCGTCGCGACGAACGTCTACACGAGCAACGAGAGCGCGAAGGCCTCGGCGGCACCGTCCGTGGCCGCCAGCCGCGAGGCCTCCACCCTCGACGACTCCGACCTGTCCGGCGACTGGACGGTCGGCGGCGACTCCGAGGCCGGCTACCGCCTGCACGAGGTCCTCAACGGCTCCGACGTCACCGTCACCGGCCGCACCGACAGCGTCTCCGGCACCGCCACCGTCGACGGCACGAGCATCACGAAGGCGACGATCACGGTGCAGGTCGCCGACATCGCCACCGACTCCGACCAGCGCGACTCCTACTTCCGCGACTCCGCGATGGACACCGCCGCCTTCCCCGAGGCCACGTTCGAACTCTCCGAGCCGATCGCCGACGCGGTCCCGAGCGGCTCGGACACGACGAAGGTCACCGCTGCCGGCAAGCTCACGCTGCACGGCGTCACGAAGGACGTCACCGCCGACCTGCAGGTCGGCCTGAACGGCGACGGCGTCGACATCTCCGGCTCGATCCCGGTCACGTTCTCGGACTACGGCGTGCAGGCGCCGAGCCTCGGCTTCGTGAAGGTCGACGACTCCGGCACGGTCGAGTTCCTGGTGCACGCGACCCCCGCGAGCTGACGTCCGCGACGCGCGTCACGCCCGTGACGTGCGCACGAGCGGACGGGAGGCCCGGTGCCAGCTGGCACCGGGCCTCCCGTCCGTCCCCGCTCGCGTCTGCAACAGGCGACACGATCGATGTCGTACGACGTCGACCATGTCGTCAGCCCGCGCCCGCAACCATGCGCGTGGGCAAGGAACGACGAACTCGATGTCGTACGACGTCGATGCTGTCGTCACCCCGCGCCCGCAACCACCGGCGCACGCAAGGAAGGACGAACTCGATGTCGTACGACGTCGATGCTGTCGTCACCGCGCGTGTGCAACCACCGGCGCACGCAAAAAACGACTTCCTCGTCGTCGCACGACAACGAGGAAGTCGTCACGCGGCGTCCGCAACAGGCGACATCACTGATGTCGTACGACGTCGACGCTGTCGTGCTGCGTCGCCGCGCACCGACCGCTACCCGCGCGCGTCGCCGTCCACGACCAGGTCCCGCACGACCCCGGGCAGCTCGCCGATGAGCCCGGTCATCGGGAACGGCCCGCCGCCGGACGCCCGCCGCGCCGCGAGCCCGTGCACCACCGCGGCCGACGCGGCCAGGTGCGCGAGGTCCGACGGCGTCAGCGACGAACCAGCCGCCTCGACGGAGCCCTGCCGCGACGCCACGAGCGCGCCGAGCACCCCGCCGACCACGTCCCCGGCACCGGCGGCGGCGAGCCACGGCGTCGCCGACGACGCCACCAACCGGACCGACCCGTCGGGCGTGACCACGTGCGTGCGCTCGCCCTTGAGCAGCACGACGCTGCCGGTCTGCTCGGCCGCACGGAGCGCCGCGGCGGCGGGATCCTGCTCGATCGACTCGCGGGAGACGCCGAGCAACGACGCGAGCTCGCCCGCGTGCGGGGTCAGGACGGCGAGCGGGCCGAGGTCGACGAGCGGGATCGCGCCCGCGTCGACCACGACCGGGACGCCGTCGTCCGAAGCGTGCGTGAAGGCCGAGGCGGTCGTGGCGTCCAGATCACCGAGCGACGACGCCGAGATGCCCGAGCCGACGAGCCAGGCCTGGACCCGACCGACGCCGGCGACGGACTCGGGGCGACGCGCCAGGACGTGGTCCGACGCCCGCGACGGCCCGACGTACCGGACCATGCCGACACCGGTGTGCACCGCGGCGTCGACCCCGAGCACCGCGGCACCCGGGTACTGGTCCGAGCCGGTCGCGATGCCGAGCACCCCACGGCGGTACTTGGTGGACTCCCCCGTCGGCGCGGTGACCCACGCGGCGGCATCGGACGGTCGGACGGGCACGAAGTCGTTCACCGGCCCCACGTTACGGTGGAGCGCATGAGCCTGTTCCTGCCTGGTCGCGTGGTGGTCTTCGACTACGGCGAGGTGATCAGCCGGACGCCGCACGCATCACGCGATGCCCTCGTCGAGCTGACCGGGGTGCCGGCCGACGAGCTGTTCCCCGTCTACCAGGAGCTCCGCCACGACCTCGACCGCGGCGACCTGTCCGTCGTGGCGTACTGGCGGGCGATCGGCGAGCGCGTCGGGCGGACCTGGAGCATCACGGACATCCACCGGTTCTGGGCCGTCGACTTCACCGGGTGGTTCGAGGTCGAGCCGGAGACCCTGGCGATCGTCGAGGAGCTGCACGACGCGGGGACCCGGGTGGCGCTGCTGTCCAATGCCGGATTCGACTTCGGTGACCCGTACCGACGCTCCCCGATGGGCTCGCTGTTCCAGACGGTGGTGGTGAGCGCCGAGGAGCACGTCCTGAAGCCCGACGCATCCATCTACCGCGACACGTGCGCGCGTCTGGGAATCGAGCCGCAGCAGATGGTGTTCGTGGACAACAGGGCCGAGAACGCCACCGGCGCGAAAGCGATCGGGGCGGTCGGCCACCACTACACGTCGTCGGCGTCACTGCGGTCGTTCCTGACGGAACTCGCGGCCGAGCCGGCGCCCGTCCCCTGAGGAGTCCCGCGTGACGCACGCCCTGTTCGAGCCGATCACCATCCGCGACCTGACGGTCCGCAACCGCATCTGGGTCTCCCCGATGTGCCAGTACTCGGCCGAGGAGCAGGACGGCGTGCCGACCCCGTGGCACCTCGTCCACCTGGGCGGCTTCGCCAAGGGCGGCGCCGGTGCGGTGGTCGTCGAGGCCACCGGCGTGGTGCCGGAGGGCCGGATCAGCCCGCAGGACCTCGGGCTCTGGAACGACCAGCAGCGCGACGCCTTCAAGCCGATCGTCGACTTCCTGCACGCGCAGGGTGCTGCCGCCGGTGTCCAGCTCGCACACGCCGGCCGCAAGGCGTCGACGTTCCGCCCGTGGGAGTCCGAGCACGGTTCGGTCCCCGCCGACCAGGGCGGCTGGTCCACCGTCGCCCCGTCCGCCGTGGCCTTCGACGGCTACGCCGTCCCGCGAGAGCTGGAGACCGAGGACATCCGGGTCGTCGCACTGGCGTTCGCGCAGTCCGCTCGCCGCGCCGTCGAGGCCGGGTTCGACCTGGTCGAGATCCACGCCGCCCACGGGTACCTGCTGCACCAGTTCCTCTCGCCGCTGAGCAACCACCGCACCGACCAGTACGGCGGGTCGCTCGAGAACCGCGCCCGGGCACTGCTCGAGGTCCTCGACGCCGTCCGTGCCGAGGTCGGCGAGGGCTTCCCGATCGTCGTGCGGTTCTCGGCGACCGACTGGGTGGACGGCGGGCTCACGCTCGACGAGACCACGCAGGTCGCCCGGTGGGCTGCGGAGCACGGCGCGGACCTGGCCGACGTCTCGACCGGCGGCAACGTCGCGAGCGCGCCGATCCCGGTCGGCCCCGGCTACCAGGTGCCGCACGCCGCGGCGATCAAGCGCGACGCCGGCATCGGCACCATCGCGGTCGGCATGATCTCCGAGGGCTTCCAGGCCGAGCAGATCGTCGCGACCGGACAGGCCGACGTGGTGATGGTGGGCCGCGAGTTCCTGCGCGACCCGGGCTTCCCGCTGCGTGTGGCCGTCGAGCTCGGCGTGACCGTCGACTACGAGCCGCAGCAGTACCACCGCGCGCGGGTCACGGCGTAGACGCGCGGCCTTCCTGAACGGATTCTCGGTCGGCCCCTCGGGCAGGCAGTACGATTGGCAGCACTGTGGACGATCCCCCGAATAGTTCTTCGCCTCACTCATCCGCCGCTCACTCGGTGAGCTGCACGTCATCCCCGTGCGCGGACGGGGGTGAATCATGAGTCCGATCGACATCGTCATGCTCGTCGGCGGCATCCTGCTGACACTCGGCACCGGCGTCTTCGTCGCGTCCGAGTTCGCGTTGGTCAACCTCGACCGCGCCGACGTCGAAGCCCGTCGCGACCGCGGTGAGCCGGGCCTCGCACCCGTCATCGGGGCGCTGAAGGTCACCTCGACGCACCTGTCCAGTGCGCAGCTCGGCATCACGCTGACCACGCTGCTCACCGGCTACCTGCTCGAGCCGTCCATCGCGAAGCTGCTCGAGGCGCCGTTCCTGGCGATGAACCTGCCCGAGGGCATCGTCGAGACCGTCGGATCGATCATCGCGCTCGTCATCGCGACCCTGCTGTCGATGATCCTCGGCGAACTCGTGCCGAAGAACTTCGCGCTCGCGCTGCCGCTGCAGACCGCGAAGCTCGTCGTGCCGTTGCAGATCGCCTTCACGACCGTGTTCAAGCCGGCGGTCGCGGTGCTCAACGGCACCGCGAACGCCGTGCTGCGGTCGATCGGCATCGAGCCGCAAGAGGAACTCTCCGGTGCTCGCAGCGCCGAGGAGCTCACCTCGCTGCTCCGCCGTTCGGCGTCCGAGGGGTCGCTCGAGCAGGACACCGCGACGCTCCTCCAGCGGACGATCTCGTTCTCGGAGCTCAGCGCCAGCGACGTGATGACGCCGCGCCCGCGGCTCTCCACCATCCGGGTGTCCGAGTCCGCGCAGGACGTCATCGCCCTCGCCCGCAAGACCGGCTTCAGCCGCTTCCCCGTCATCGAGGAGGACGCGGACGACGTCGTCGGCATCGTGCACGTCAAGCAGGCCGTCGCCGTCCCCCGCGAGAAGCGCCCGGAGGTCCCCGTCGGGGCACTCATGACCGACGCCGAACGCGTGCCCGAGACGATGCCGGGCGACACTCTGCTCGCCGAGGTCCGCGGCCGCGGCTACCAGATGGTCATCGTGGTCGACGAGTACGGCGGCACCGCCGGGGTCGTCACGCTCGAGGACCTCATCGAGGAGATCGTCGGCGAGGTCTCCGACGAGCACGACCGCGCGCGCATCGACGTGGTCCGCTCCCGCGACTGGCTGACCTTCCCCGGTCTGCTGCGCCCCGACGAGCTCGAGGACCGCGCCGGCGTGAAGGTGCCGGAGGACGGCCCGTACGAGACCGTCGGCGGCTTCCTCATGTCGACGCTCGGCCGCCTGCCCGTGGTCGGTGACGAGGTCCCGCTCGACGGTGGCGTGTTCCGGGTCGAACGCCTGGACGGCCGTCGGATCGACCGCATCCGCTGGACCCCGACGCCCCCACCGACGGACACCGCGGCGACCGCCATCATCATCCCCGCCACGAAGACCGGCACCAAGACCGCCACGAAGGGCAGTACCCGATGAGCTCCGACTGGTGGGGCATCTTCTGGCTCTTCGTGCTGCTGCTCGGCAACGCGTACTTCGTCGCCGCCGAGTTCGCCGTCATCTCCGCCCGCCGCTCCCAGATCGAACCGCGCGCAGAAGAAGGCTCCAAGGCCGCGCAGATGACCCTGTGGGCCATGGAGCACGCCACCCGCATGCTCGCGACCACGCAGCTCGGCATCACGGTCTGCTCGCTGCTCATCCTGAACGTCTCCGAGCCGGCGATCCACCACCTGCTCGAGGTCCCGCTGCACCTGACGGGCTGGAGCGTCGAGGTCATCGGCACCGTGGCGTTCGTGGTCACGCTGCTGCTCGTCTCGTTCCTGCACGTGGTGTTCGGCGAGATGGTCCCGAAGAACATCTCGTTCTCGATGCCGGACCGCGCAGCGCTGCTGCTCGTGCCGACGCTCTGGTACATCGGCCACGGCCTGCACTGGGTCATCGTCGGCCTGAACGAGGTCGCGAACGCCGTGCTGCGTCTGTTCCGCGTCGAGCCCAAGGACGAAGCCGTCAGCGCCTTCACGGTGGAAGAGGTGCAGACCATCGTGGAGCAGTCCCGCCGCGAGGGCACCCTGACCGACGACGGCAAGCTCGCCCTGGCGTTCGAGTTCACCGAGAAGAAGGTCCGCGACGTCGCCGTGCCGATGGCCGAGCTCGTCACCCTGCCCGAGGACGCCACCCCGGCGGACGTCGAGCGTGCGGTGGCGCAGCGCGGGTTCTCGCGGTACGTGCTCGTCGGCGAGGACGGCTCCCCCACGGGCTACGTGCACGTGAAGGACGTCATCGACCTGCGGCCGGACGAGTTCGACGACCCGGTGCCGCCGAAGCGCATCCGCCAGCTCATCTCGCTCTACACGGAGATGGACCTGGAGGACGCCCTGGCCACCATGCGCGCCGCGGGCCGCCACGTCGCGCGGGCGTTCGACGCCGACGGCCGGACCCTCGGCGTGCTCTTCCTCGAGGACATCCTCGAGGAGCTCGTCGGCGAGGTCGAGGACGCGACCCGACGCCGGTAGCCGCACCGCCAGTTCCGCCAAAGCGACAGATTCCCGCGAACGTTCCGCAGGGATCTGTCGCTTTCGCGATGGCGGACGGGAGGCCCGTGGCAACGCCGCCACGGGCCTCCCGTCCGTTCGTGGTCGCGACCAGGGCCGCACCCGCCTGCGCGCGCTACCAGCTGACGGGGAGCGGCTTGCCCTCTTCGTAGCCGGCGGCGGACTGGATGCCGACCAACGCGCGCTCCGAGAACTCGGCGAGCGACGACGCGCCAGCGTACGTGGCGGAGCTCCGGACGCCCGTCGTGATCATGTCGAGCAGGTCCTCGACGCTCGGCCGCTCCGGGTCGAGGTAGATCGTCGACGACGAGATCCCCTCGGCGAAGAGCTCCTTGCGGGCCCGCTCGTACGGGTCGAGCCGCTCGAAGCGCTCGCGGACGGCCTTGGCGGACGCCATCCCCCAGCTCTCCTTGTAGGCCTTGCCGGCGGCGTCGCGACGGAGCACGCCCGGCGCTTCGAGGGTGCCCGCGAACCACGAGCCGATCATCACGGCCGAGGCACCGGCCGCCAGGGCGAGGGCGACATCGCGCGGATACCGGACCCCGCCGTCGGCCCAGACGTGCGCGCCGAGGGACCGCGCCGCCGCCGCGGTCTCGAGGACGGCGGAGAACTGCGGCCGACCGACGGCGGTCATCATGCGCGTGGTGCACATGGCGCCGGGTCCGACACCGACCTTGATGATGTCCGCGCCCGCGTCGACGAGGTGGGCCACGGCGTCGGCGGTGACGACGTTGCCGGCGACGAGCGGGATGCCGAGCCGGAGCCCCGCGACGGTGCGGAGCGCGCGGAGCATGCTCTCCTGGTGGCCGTGCGCCGTGTCGAGCACGAGGACGTCGACCCCGGCGGCGGCGAGGGCCTGCGCCTTGGCGGCGACGTCGCCGTTGATGCCGATCGCAGCCGCGACGCGCAGACGACCCGAGACGTCGACGGCCGGCGTGTAGATGTCCGAGCGGATGGCGCTGGTCCGGCTCGTGGTGCCGACGACCTTGCCGTGCCGCACGACGGGCGCGAAGTCGACCTCGGCGCCGCTCAGCACGTCGTAGACGTGGCGGGGCGTGCCGGCGTCCTCGGCGTCGATCGCGGTCGAGGCGCCGTGCAGCAGGTCGCCGAGCGTCGCGTCGGGACCGGCGTCGCCGAGCCGGCTGGCGGGGACGCACCCGAGGTACTCCCCGGCGGCGTCGCGGACCACCACGCCCCGACCGGCGACGGGCAGCAGCTGCTCGAGCGCCTCGGCGACGGTGGTGGACGAGCCCATGTCGTAAGCGGTGTCGTAGTCGACCGGCTGGTCCTTCACCCAGCGGATCGCGGCGTCGAGGTCCTGCAGGTGCATGTCCTGCGGCAGGACGCCGAGGCCCCCACGCCGGGCCAGGGTCGCGGCGAGGCGCGGACCCGTGACCGAGTTCATGTTGGCGCTCACGATCGGGATCGTCGCACCGCTGCCGTCGTTCGACGCGAGGTCGACGTCGAAGCGGCTCGTCACGCCGGATCGGCTCGGGACGAGGAAGACGTCGGAGTAGGTCAGGTCGTGTGTCGGCCGCGTCTCGTAGAACCTCATGGGCCCCACTGTACGGCTCCGCCCGGAGGCCGGACCGGGCCCCGACTCGCGCCGCGGCTGACACCGAACGGACATGTGCGAGCGGCTAGGCTTGGCACCTGTGCGGGGCAGGGTTGCACCGCACGACACACACGAGCATCTATCGACGGAGAGTGGGCGATCGGCTGTGTCGAGCCATCTGACCGGAACGGACGAGACCGCGGGCGAATTCGGGGCGAACGAGTGGCTCGTCGACGAGCTCTACGAGCAGTTCGTCGCGGACAAGGAGTCGGTCGACAAGTCCTGGTGGCCGGTCCTCGAGAGCTACCACCGCACGCAGGTCGGCGGCGCTCCGGCAGCTGACCAGCAGTCCTCGACGCCTGCGCAGTCGACCACGCAGCAGCCCGCGACCGGTGACGCGCCGGCCCAGCAGCAGCAGGCGGCAGCGCAGGGTGGTCCGATCCAGGCGAAGACCACGTCGCGCCAGCCGACCCCGCCGCCGATCCCGGCCGAGGCCAACGACGCCGCCGACGACCACGAGGAGACCCACGAGGACGTGGCGACCCCGCTCCGGGGCATGGCGAAGACCCTGGCGTCGAACATGGACGCCTCGCTGACCGTCCCGACGGCCACGAGCGTCCGGACGATCCCGGCGAAGCTGATGATCGACAACCGGATCGTCATCAACAACCACCTGCGCCGTGCCCGCGGCGGCAAGATCTCCTTCACCCACCTCATCGGGTGGGCGATGGTGCAGGCGCTCAAGGACTTCCCGAGCCAGAACGTGTTCTACGAGGAGCGCGACGGCAAGCCGTTCGTCGTCGCCCCGGCGCACGTGGGCCTCGGCATCGCGATCGACGTCCCGAAGAAGGACGGCACCCGGTCGCTCCTCGTGCCGAGCATCAAGCGTGCGGAGACCCTGACCTTCGGCCAGTTCCTGTCGGCCTACGAAGACCTGGTCAAGCGGGCCCGCGACAACAAGCTGACGCCGGCCGACTTCCAGGGCACCACGATCTCGCTCACGAACCCGGGCGGCATCGGCACCGTGCACTCGGTCCCCCGCCTGACCAAGGGGCAGGGCGCGATCATCGGCGCCGGAGCCCTCGAGTACCCGGCGCAGTTCCAGGGCTCGGCGTCGAAGACCCTGGTCGAGCTCGGCATCGGCAAGACCATCACCCTCACGAGCACCTACGACCACCGGGTGATCCAGGGCGCCGGTTCGGGCGAGTACCTCAAGCACGTGCACGAACGCCTCATCGGCGAGCACGGCTTCTACGACGGCATCTTCGCGGCGCTCCGGATCCCGTACAAGCCGATCCAGTGGGCGAACGACATCAACGTCGACCTGGCGCACCGCGTCAACAAGACGGCTCGCGTGCAGGAGCTCATCAACAGCTACCGCGTCCGCGGGCACCTGATGGCCGACATCGACCCGCTCGAGTACCGCCAGCGCACGCACCCCGACCTCGAGATCGAGAGCCACGGACTGACGTTCTGGGACCTCGACCGCGAGTTCGTCACCGGCGGGCTGGCCGGCACGACGAGTGCTCCGCTGCGCGACGTCCTCGGGATCCTGCGCGACGCCTACTGCCGCACCGTCGGCATCGAGTACATGCACATCCAGGACCCGGAGCAGCGCCGCTGGGTGCAGGAACGCATCGAGGTCCCGTACTCGAAGCCGTCGAAGGACGAGCAGCTCCGCGTCCTCGGCAAGCTCAACGAGGCCGAGGCCTTCGAGACCTTCCTGCAGACCAAGTACGTCGGGCAGAAGCGCTTCTCGCTCGAGGGCGGCGAGTCCACCATCGCCTTCCTCGACACGCTCATCCAGCACGCCGCCGGTGTCGGCCTGGCCGAGGTCGCGATCGGCATGGCCCACCGCGGTCGTCTGAACGTCCTGACGAACATCGCCGGCAAGACCTACGGCCAGATCTTCCGTGAGTTCGAGGGCTCGTCCCTGCCGGGCTCGGTGTCCGGTCAGGGCTCCGGCGACGTCAAGTACCACGTCGGCACCGAGGGGCTGTTCCGCACGTCGGACGGCTCGAGCATCCCCGTGACGATCGCTGCCAACCCGTCCCACCTCGAGGCCGTCGACGGCGTGCTCGAGGGCATCGTCCGCGCCAAGCAGGACAAGCAGGGCCCCGGTTCGACGAACGTCCTGCCGGTGCTCGTGCACGGCGACGCGGCGATGGCCGGCCAGGGCGTGGTCGTCGAGACGCTGCAGATGTCGCAGCTCCGTGGCTACCGCACGGGCGGCACCGTGCACCTGGTCATCAACAACCAGGTCGGGTTCACCACCCCGCCCGAGTCGGCGCGCAGCTCGGTGTACTCCACCGACGTCGCGAAGACGATCCAGGCGCCGATCTTCCACGTGAACGGCGACGACCCCGAGGCCGTCGCACGCGTCGCCGACCTGGCGTTCGCGTACCGCGAGGCGTTCCACCGTGACGTCGTCATCGACCTCATCTGCTACCGCCGCCGCGGGCACAACGAGGGCGACGACCCCTCGATGACCCAGCCGCTCATGTACAACCTGATCGAGGCGAAGCGGTCCGTCCGCACGCTGTACACCGAGGCCCTCGTCGGTCGCGGTGACATCACGCAGGAAGAGTACGACGAGGCGCACCGCGACTTCCAGGACCGCCTGGAGCGTGCCTTCGCCGAGACGCACGAGGCGCAGACCGGCACCATCCCGGTGATCCAGGTCGACGACGACGGCGCCGTGCAGGGGCTCGAACGCCCGGCGGCGCAGCAGGACGACTCCGAGGTCGAGGTCCGCGAGACCGCAGTGTCCGAAGAGCTCGTCCGCTCCATCGGTGACGCGCACAGCAACCCGCCCGCCGGCTTCTCGATCCACCCGAAGCTGCAGCAGTTGCTGTCGAAGCGCACCGACATGACGCGCAACGGCGGTGTGGACTGGGCGATGGCCGAGCTCATGGCGATCGGTTCGCTGCTGGTGGAGGGCAAGCCCGTCCGGTTCGCCGGCCAGGATGCCCGCCGCGGCACCTTCGTCCAGCGCCAGGCGGTGTTCCACGACCGGTCGAACGGCCAGGAGTGGCTGCCGCTGTCGAACCTCACCGAGGACCAGG
Source organism: Curtobacterium sp. PhB172 (assembly GCF_003752545.1). Classification (NCBI taxonomy): domain Bacteria; kingdom Bacillati; phylum Actinomycetota; class Actinomycetes; order Micrococcales; family Microbacteriaceae; genus Curtobacterium; species Curtobacterium sp. PhB172. The sequence continues at coordinate 126,417 of NZ_RKIF01000006.1, read as the reverse complement.
CCCGGTTCACCATCTACGACTCGCTGCTCAGCGAGTACGCGGCGATGGCGTTCGAGTACGGCTACTCGGTCGAGCGGCCCGAGGCACTCGTGCTGTGGGAGGCGCAGTTCGGCGACTTCGCGAACGGCGCCCAGACCGTCATCGACGAGTTCATCTCGTCCGCCGAGCAGAAGTGGGGGCAACGCTCCGGCCTCGTCCTGCTGCTGCCGCACGGCTACGAGGGCCAGGGACCCGATCACTCGTCCGCCCGCATCGAGCGCTACCTGCAGCTGTGCGCCGAGGACAACATGGTCGTCGCCCGTCCGTCGACCCCGGCGTCGTACTTCCACCTGCTGCGTCGTCAGGCGTGGGAGCGTCCGCAGAAGCCGTTGATCGTGTTCTCCCCGAAGGCGATGCTCCGCCTGCGCCAGGCGACGAGCGCGGTCGAGGCCTTCACGAACGGCACGTTCGAGGAAGTGATCGACGACGAACGCGTGGCTGACAAGGCGGCGGTCCGTCGCGTGGTGCTGCACTCCGGCAAGGTGCACCACGACCTGCGCGCCGAGGTGGACAAGCGCGGGGTGACCGACGTCGCCCTCGTCCGGCTCGAGCAGCTCGCCCCGCTCCCCCGCGAGCGCATCCTCGAGGTGCTCGCAGGCTACCCGGACGCCGACGTCGTGTGGGCGCAGGAGGAGCCGGAGAACCAGGGCGCCTGGCCGTTCGTCTGCATGAACCTGTCGCCGCACCTCGACGGTCGGCCACTGTCGGTCGCCGCCCGTGCCGCGAGCGCCGCGCCGGCCACCGGTTCGTCGAAGCGTTCCGCACAGGAAGCCACCGAGGTCATCGAAAGAGCCCTCGGCTAGGCACTCGGCCCGGACCCCCGACGCGGGTGTGCGCTACGCGATCTTCGTGTAGCGCACACCCGCGTCGTGGTACCCGCGCTTCTGGTAGAACCGGTGCGCGCTGTCCGTGGCAGCCGCGCTGACGGCGCTCAGGCGACGAGCGCCCTGCTCGACGGCCCATGCTTCGAAGGTGCCGATGAGCGCGGAACCGGTGCCGAGCCTCCTGGCCGTGTCATCGACCACCAGCAGCAGGAGCTGCGCCGTCGGCTCGTCGCTCGCGTACGCCCAGGTGACCTGCGCGCCCGCGACGGCGACCGGCCGTCCGTCGTCCCCACGCACCACCCAGGTGCGGTGTCCGGCCTCCGGCGTGAGCCGTTCGAGGCGAGCGCGCATCGCCGCGTCGTCGACCTCGTGGCCGAGCAGGCGGACGAGGGCAGCGACGTCAGAGACGTCCGTGTCGGACCAGGTGGTGATCGACTCGACGAGGAGGGTCATGTCCGTGACACTACCGACCCGACCCGCCGTGTGACGACGGAGCGGAGGACCTCAGTGGGTCGACTGCTCCAGCCGGATGCGCGCGAGGATCTCGCCACGCAGTTCTTCCGGAGCGGTCTCCTTGCACGCGCGGCGCACGGTCTCGATCAGGACGACGCCGACGCGGTGTTCGGTCGTGCAGTCCTCGCAGTCGTCCATGTGCTCACGGATGTCCGCCGCGTCCTCGCGGCAGAGCTCCCCGTGCAGGAATTCCTCGAGCTCGGCCTTCGCCTTGGAGCAGTCGCAGCCGCTCATCGTGCTTCCTTCCCATCGACGCGACCCTCGGTCGCGGCAGTCTTCCGGCCTCGTCCGCGCATCGTCGCCGTCGACGCTGCGTCCGGGACGATGCCGGTCTCACGGGCGTGGTCCGCCAGGAGCCCCCGGAGGAGCCGGCGACCACGGTGCAGACGGCTCATGACCGTCCCCACGGGGGTCTTCATGATGTCGGCGATCTCCTGGTACGAGAAGCCCTCGACATCGGCGAAGTACACGGCCATCCGGAAGTCCTCGGGGATGGCCTGCAGGGCGTCCTTGACGGCAGACGACGGCAGGTGGTCGATCGCGTCGGCCTCGGCGGACCGTGCGGAGATCGACTGGGTGACGCTCTCAGCGCCGCCGAGCTGCCAGTCCTCGAGCTCGTCGATGGTGCCCTGGTACGGGTTCCGCTGGTTCTTGCGGTACGTGTTGATGAACGTGTTCGTCAGGATCCGGTACAGCCAGGCCTTCAGGTTCGTGCCCTGCTTGAACTGGCGGAACGCGGCGAACGCCTTGACGAAGGTCTCCTGCACCAGGTCCGACGCATCGGCCGGGTTGCGGGTCATCCGCATCGCCGCGCCGTACAGTTGGTCCATGAAGGGCAGTGCCTGGGTCTCGAAGAGGGCCCGGAGTTCGTCGGCCGGCACGGTCTTCGCGTCGACGAACGACGCTTCTTCCTCCGCCTCGACCGCGTCGAGCTGCTCCTCGGTCTCCTCGACCAGGTCGTGCGGTGCTGCCTGCGGCTCGTCGGTCGTCATCGCGGGCCAGTCTAGAGCGAGCGACGTGGACACGCCGGGCAGGCGCGTCCGCGAGGGTGCGAGTGCTGTCGCCAAGGGTCCTCCCGATCGTTTCAGTAGTCTTGTGAACCGATGGCAGACACGACGCATTCCCAGAGCGGTGCACAGGCCGCCGCGGACCCGGCCCCCTGGATCGCCCCGCTCGCGCGCGGTCCCCTGCGCGGCGACGTCGCGCTGCCCGGCTCGAAGTCGCTGACGAACCGCGAGCTCGTGCTCGCCGCCCTCGCCGACGGCCCCTCCGTCATCCGCCTGCCGCTGCACTCGCGCGACTCGGCGCTCATGATCGCGGCGCTCCGGCAGCTCGGCGTCGGGATCGACGAGGTCGAGCCGGCACCTGGTGCACAGCCGAACCCCTACGGCCCGGACCTCCGGATCACCCCGGCACCGATGCACGGCGGTGTTCGCGTCGACTGCGGCCTCGCCGGCACCGTGATGCGGTTCCTGCCGCCGCTGGCCGCCCTGGCGGTCGGCCCGGTCGTCGTCGACGGCGACCCCTACGCCCGCAAGCGTCCGATGCACGCGATCATCGGGGCGCTCGTCGACCTGGGCGTCGACGTCACCGACGACGGCGACGGCTCGATGCCGTTCGCGTTCACCGGCACCGGGTCGGTGCGCGGTGGCGCCCTGTCGATCGACGCGTCGGCGTCGTCGCAGTTCGTGTCGGGCCTGCTGCTCTCGGCGCCCCGCTTCGACGAGGGCCTGCACCTCACCCACGTCGGGGAGCGCCTGCCGAGCCTGCCGCACATCGAGATGACCGTCGCCGCGCTCCGTGCCCGCGGCGTGACCGTCGACGAACCCGCGGTCGGCGAGTGGGTCGTCCACCCCGGTCCGATCGCCGCGCGCGACGTCACCATCGAGCCCGACCTGTCGAACGCCGCGCCGTTCGCGGTCGCCGCGCTCGTCGCTGGCGGCACCGTCCGCATCCGCACCTGGCCGCGCGAGACCACGCAGGTCGGCGCCGACCTCGAGACGCTCCTGCCCCTGTGGGGCGCGACCGTGGCCCGAGACGGCGACGACCTGGTCGTCGACGGCGGCGTCGGGATCCGGGGCGGGGCCTCCTTGCCGGGTCTCGACCTGGACCTCAGCCGCGGCGGCGAACTCGCACCGGCGCTCGTCGCGCTGGCCGCGCTGGCCGGCGGGCCGACCGAGATCACCGGGATCGGCCACCTGCGTGGGCACGAGACGGATCGTCTCGCCGCGCTCGCGGCGGACGTGAACCGGTCGGGAGGCTCGGCGCACGAACTCGACGACGGCCTGCGCATCGAACCTGCCGCGCTCCACGGCGGCGACTGGGCCGCGTACGACGACCACCGTATGGCGACGGCCGGCGCCGTCGTGGGCCTCGTCGTCGACGGCGTCGCCGTCGACGACATCGGGTGTACGGCCAAGACGCTGCCGCAGTTCCCCGAGCTGTGGGCGGCGCTTGTCTCGACCGGGGACGCGGGGGCCTGACGCATGAGCTGGTGGGACGACGTCGACGGTGACGACTCCGACGCGGACGAGCCGTACGGACAGTACGACGAGTCGAGCGTGCGGGTGCGTCCGAACCCGAAGGGCAACCGGCCCCGCACGAAGACCCGGCCGACGTACGACGACGCGCCCGTGGGGTGGGTCACGAACGTCGACCGTGGGCGGTTCGGCGTGCTGGTGGGGACGGGTTCCGGCTCCGATCCCGATTCCGATGCCGATGCCGAGCACGTCATCACGGCGACGAAGGCCCGCGAGCTCGGCAAGAAGTCGGTCGTCACCGGCGACCACGTTTCGCTCGTCGGCGACGTCTCGGGTGACCCCGGATCGCTGGCGCGCATCGTGAAGGTCGCCGAGCGCACCACGCTGCTCCGCCGCAGCGCCGACGACTCCGACGAGGTCGAGCGGGTCATCGTGGCGAACGCCGACCAGATGCTCATCGTCGTGGCGGCCGCCGACCCCGAGCCCCGCACCCGGCTCATCGACCGGTACCTGGTCGCCGCGTTCGACGCCGGGCTCGACCCGATCCTCTGCATCACGAAGACCGACCTCGCCGACCCGGCACCGTTCCTGGCGCACTTCGCGTGCCTCGACCTCCGGATCGTGACGAGCCGGTCCGACGACGTCCCGTTCGAGGCCCTGCACGACCTGCTCGACGACAAGGTGACCGTGACCGTGGGGCACTCCGGGGTCGGCAAGTCGACGCTCGTGAACGCCCTGACCGGGTCGACGCGGGCGATCGGCGTCGTCAACTCGGTGACTGGTCGTGGGCGGCACACCTCGTCGTCGTCGATCGCGCTGCGGGTCCGTGACGGCGGGTGGATCATCGACACCCCGGGCGTGCGGTCGTTCGGCCTCGGGCACGTCGACCCCGCGAACGTGTTCCGCGCGTTCGCCTCGCACGCGATCCCGGTTCGCCCTGCGCGGGACGGCATCCCCCTGGCGCAGGCGCACGACTGGGAGATCGTCGACCGAGTGCAGGACGGCGAGCTCGGCATCACCGGCGTCGAACGGCTCGACTCGTTCCGCGCGCTCCTGACGGGCATGGGCGCCTCCGACCCCGGCCTCGAGTAGCCCGCGGCGCGCTCCCGCGTCCGTGCCCCGTCGGACCCGTTGCGCCCGTCGAGGTTCCGAAATCTGCACATCTCGGCCGCCGTTCGGGCCGTTCGTGGAACCTCGGCGGACCGCGCACGGCATGTTGCGGAACCTCGGCGGAGGGCGCTCGGGCGCGGCACCTCGTCGGTTCGGGCCGATCGTGGAACCTCGGCGCACCGCGCACGGCATGTTGCGGAACCTCGGCGGAGGGCGCTCGGGCGCGGCACCTCGTCCAACCGTGCCCGAGCGCCCTCCGTCCCCACCCAGCACACGTCGACAAGTGTGCAGCGGTGTTGTACAGTGGACCCTCGTGTCTGAAGTTGCAAAGTACAACTTTGCGCCGACCCCCGCCGTCGACGCCCCGTCCTCGAGCACGACAACGACGTCGCACGCGCACCACTCCCCCACCCACAAGTCCTCCCGAGCACCCCGACCGCAGCGCACCGACAGCGTCCTGCGCCCGGCCGGCCTCGGACGGGTGCTCCTGACCTTCGCCACGCACATCCTCGTGCCGCTGTTCCTCGCCGCCGGGATGGGCCTGGCGTACCTCGGTGCCTTCCACGCCCCCGCGCCGAAGGAACTGCCGGTCGGCATCGTCGGGCAGGCCGCCGCCACCCAGGTGTTCGCCCAGACCGTGACCGACGAGTCCGACGGTGCCCTCGTCGCCCACGTCGTCGCGTCGACCAAGGACGCCGAGCGGCAGATCCGCGACCGCGACCTGGCCGCCGTGTACGCCCCGACCACCACGGGCGCGACGCTCTACGTGTCGACCGCGGCATCGGAGACGACCGCGAGCGCCGCGCAGAAGGTCTTCCTGCCGATCGCCTACGAGCAGCACGTGCCGTTCCGGGTCGTCGACGTCGTCCCCACGGGCGAGCAGGACAGCACCGGGCAGGGGCTGTTCTTCCTGCTCGTCGCCCTGAGCGTCGGCGGCTACGCATCGGCCATCGCCGTGGCGTCCGTCGCGACGAAGCTCCGCGCGGTGTGGACCGCGGTGGTCGGCCTCGCCACCGCCGGGGTCGTCGCCGGCATCGGGATCATCGTCGCCGGACCGATCTACGGCGTCATCACCACGCACCACTGGCAGGTGTTCCTGTTCGCTTGGCTGTACGACGCGATCATCGTCGCGATCGGCGTCGGCCTGCACCCGGTCCTCGGGCGGTGGACGACACCCGTGCTCACCATGCTGTTCGTGATGCTCAACTTCACGTCGTCCGGCGGCATCTTCCAGGCGTCGTTCGTGCCCGGGTTCTTCTCCGCGCTCCACTCCTTCTGGAGCGGCGCCGCGTGGCTGCAGGCGGCACAGGACCTGCAGTACTTCCCGGACGCCTCGCTCGGCCGGTCGTCCCTGGTGCTCGCCCTCTGGCTCGCCGCGGCCGTCCTGCTCTGCGTGGTCGTGCATGGCCTCGTCGCCCGCCGCACCCGCATCGCCCGCGAGCGAGAGGTCACCCGGCTCGAAGAGGAAGAGGTCGTCGCCGCGTAGCCCCGCTACGCTCGACCCGTGGACCTCAGCGCCGACCTGGACTTCGCCCGCTCGCTCGCCGACATCGCCGACACGATCAGCCTCGAGCGGTTCCGCGCCGCCGACCTGCACGTGTCGAAGAAGGCCGACAGCACGCACGTGACCGACGCCGACCAGGCCGTCGAACACGCCCTGCGCGAGCGGATCGCGACCGAGCGCCCCGATGACGCGTTCCTCGGCGAGGAGACCACGGCGGACACCGGCGCCGAAGCGACGAGCGAGGGCCACCGTCAGTGGGTCATCGACCCGATCGACGGCACCGCGAACTACCTGCGCGGCGTGCCGGTGTGGGCGACGCTCATCGCCCTGGCGGTCGACGGCCGACCCGTGCTCGGCGTCGTGAGCGCCCCCGCGCTCGGCAAGCGCTGGTGGGCGGCCGAGGGCCTCGGCGCGCACTCGTTCGACGGCGACCTCCGCGTCTCCGGTGTCGCGGACCTGTCCGACGCGAGCCTGAGCTACAACAGCATCCAGCAGTGGGACGACGACGACCGGCTCGAGTCCCTCGTCGACCTGTCCCGCAAGGTCTGGCGGACGCGCGCCTACGGCGACATGTGGTCGTACATGCTGGTGGCCGAGGGGGTCATCGACATCGCGGGCGAACCCGACCTGAAGCCGTGGGACATCGCGGCCCTCGTGCCCATCGTGGAAGAAGCCGGCGGCCGCTTCAGTTCACTCGACGGCGACCCCGGGGCCTGGCACGGCAGTGCACTCGCGACGAACGGCCTGGTGCACGACGCCGTCGTCGAGGTCATCCGCCGCTAGCACGACCCCGAACGACACGCTCGACGTCGGACGACGTCGAGGGTGTCGTTCCGAGTCGATCAGGCCGCCGCAGCCGCCGCCTCACGCCGGGCAGCACGCCGCCGCACCACCAGGTCCCCGACCGCCAGCACGAGCGCGAGGGCCATCAGCGACACCGTGAACGTCGTGCCGCTCCGGAACGCGTCGTGGTACGCGTCGAGCCGACTCCCGCCGGAGCCCCCGGCAGCGGCACCCCGCACGATCCCGTAGAAGATGCTCGTCGCCACCGCGGTCCCGATCGCGGTCCCGACGCGCTGCCCGAGCTGCTGCATCGACCCGGCGACCCCGGACTGCTCCACGGGGATCTCCGCCAGGGTGAGCGTCTGGTTCGGCGACACGACGAACCCGCCGCCGAGCCCGCCGACCAGGAACGCCCCGGCCATCGCCCACGGCGTGACCTCCGGCGGGGTCAGCACCGCGGCGAGCATGAGGAGCAGGAAGCCGACGACGACCATGAAGAGCCCGAAGACCACCAGGGCCCGTCCGACCCGGTCGACGATCCGTCCGCCGATGTAGGACCCCACGGCGCTCGTGGCCGCGAACGGGATGCTCACCATGCCGGCGAACAGCGGTGACAGCCCGAGCCCCTCCTGCAGGAACAGCGTCACCATCAGGAAGGATGCCGGGATCGCCGCGAAGTAGACGGCCACGATCGACAGCCCGTTGCGGTACGACGACAGCCGGAACAGCTCGAAGTGCACCACCGGCGACTTGCCCTGCTGCTTGTACCGGACCTCCCAGAGCACGAACAGGCCGAGGAACACGACGAAGGCGATCAGCCAGAGCCACCGGGCACCGGAATCGCCGGCACCCGTGGTGAGCACGAACGGCAGCATCAGCGTGATGATGGCGGCGCCGAGCAGCAGGATGCCGACGATGTCCAGCTCGCGGTCCTTCGCCTGTCCCTGCGCCCCCTTGGGCAGCAGCCGCATCGCGAAGAACAGTGCGACGAGTCCGAGCGGCACGTTCATCCAGAACAACAGCCGCCACCCGTTCTCCTCACCGCCGATCGCGATGAGGCCACCGCCGATCGTCGGGCCGAGCGCCGTCGAGATGCCGATCATGGCGCCGAACAGCCCGAAGGCCCGTCCGCGCTCCGGCCCCCGGAACAACTGCTGCACGAGCCCGATCACCTGCGGCATCTGGGTGCCGGCGGCGAAGCCCTGCAGGATCCGCGTGACCATGAGCACCTCGATGGTCGGCGCCACGGCGCAGAGCAGGCTCGACACGGTGAACGCCACGAGTCCGATGATGAACAGGGCTCGGCGGCTCTTCAGGTCGCCGAGCCGGCCGGCGGGCACGAGGGCGAGGCCGAACGCCAGCGCGTACCCCGCCACGATGAGCTGCAGCGACGAGCTGGTGGCGCCGAGGGACTTCTCGATCGACGGCAGCCCGACGTTGACCTTCGACAGGTCGAGGATCGTCAGGGCGGCCACCGCGACGCACACGGCGAAGGCCCTCCAACGCGTGCGGTCGTCGAGGCGGGCGTCGGTCGGGTGAGCGCTGGACATCACCATCGTTCGTACACCGACCGGCCTCCGGGCGGGCGAGACCCACCCCCCGGGTGGGTGACACCCCCTCGTCGTGGCCCCCCGGACTGGGGGCACCGTTGCCGGATACGCGGTGCGCGGGGCGGCTCAGATGGTCAGGACCTGAGTTATCGTGCTCGTACGGAAGGTCACGCAAGCACCTGGGTTCCCTAGATCCGAGTGCACGTGCACGGCCTCCCGTGTTCGTCCGAAGACCCTAACCCGAGGGGTGATACAGACGATGACATCATCGTTCCCGAGCGGAACCGAGTGCACCCTCACTCGTCGACCGCATTCAATCCACGACAGCTCCGGCGCGCGCGCAGTCGCCGCCATCCGTCCGCACTCCGACACGGCCACCCACCGTGCAGCAGTCCGGTCCGCCTCACGGCGCCCCGTCGCAGCGCTCGCAGCGTTCGCCGACGACCTCTCCGCAGGATCCGCTTCCGGGCCCGGAGGCCGGTGAGTCATGGCACTCACCGGTCGACGTCTCGAGGTCGACCGGATCGCGACCCTCGCTGTACTCCCTCGGGAGTCCGCGATGGTCGTGGTCGGCGACCCTGGTTCCGGACGCAGCAGCGTCCTCGACGCGGTCTCGAACCGCGTTTCCCTCCCCGTCGTGCGGGTCGGTGTCAACGGGAGTGAATCCCGTTGGCCGCTGGCCGGCGTGACCTCCTTGTTCACCGCGCTCGACGACCCTCGTGCGACGGCCCACATCGCCCATCTCCTGCAGACGGGTGAGACGGCGGTCCCCGTGACCGCCGGACTGGCGGCGGCGCACGACTTCCTCGACGCCGTGCACGCCCTCACCCTGCCGCCGACGCTCGTGCTGATCGACGACCTCGACCGCATGGACGTCGAGAGCCAGGAGCTCATCGCGTTCCTCGCCGGCCGACTCGCAGGCACCGCCCTGCGCGTCGTGGCGACGGTCCGTTCGGTGCCGTCGGACGGTCCGCTCGCGGCCCTGCCGGCGCTCCGCATCGAGCCGCTGCCGTCCGACGAGGCACTCATCCTCGCCCGGACCATGGCACCGGAAGAAGCGAACGACGGCGTCCTCGCCGTCCTCGCCGCGGAGACCGGTGGCAACCCCGGCGCGCTCCGCGAACAACTCGCGGTGCTCAGCCGCGAGCAGCTCACCGGCGCGGAGCCGATCGTGCTCCCGCTCCGACCCACTCCGACGACCGAGGCCCTCGCAGCCCTCGCACTCGGGTCCGCCGCGGGACGAGATCTGGACGTCCTCGCGAAACTCGCCCTGGTGCCGGTCGCGAAGACCACGGCCTGGGACCGCGACGAGTTGGACGACCTGGTCGGAGCAGGCCTCGCCACCGTGCGGGGCCAGAGCGTGACGGTCCGCGACCCCCTGGTCCGGTCCGCGCTGTACTGGCGGATGCCCGCCCGTGACCGCCGCGCGGCGCACGCCGCGCTGGCCACGGCGAGCGCCGAGTCCGACCCGCGGGCAGCCGCGTGGCACCGGAGCTTCGTCGACGACGTCCCCGACGTGGTCGCGTTGCTCAGCGCCGCACGGTCCTACGTGGTGGACGGCAACGTGCACGCCGCGATCGCCCTCACCGAGCGTGCCCTGCACGTCGGTGGTGGCACCGAGGACGAGCTCGTCGCGCTGCTCGGGGTCGCTGAGGCCCTGCTCGGCAACCGGCTGCTCGGCTTCGCCGCGCGTTACCTCGCCGCGCTCCGTCCGTTCCGGACGACGGCGCACGAGGTCCGCCGGCTGCGCCTGCAGTACTCGGCGCAGTACCTCAGTGGCGACGCCGTGCACGCGGACGAACTCCTCGTGTCGGTGGACGCGACCGAGCCGGCCGACGTGGACGCGGTCGCCGGGCTGATGGCCATGGTGGCGTGCTTCCGTGCCGAGGCGTGGGAGCTCGACCAGGCGAAGGACCTGCTGCATCGCGTCGAGCCCCTCGAGGCGTCGGCGTCTCCGCACACGTTGGAGATCACGACGACCGCGCGGGAGCTCATCGCCGCGATCGACGGCACCCTGCCCTCGGACACCGACCTGCACGACGGACTCGCGACGTCGGTGCTGCTGGCGATGTCCGACCCGGCCCTGCTGCTCCTCGCCCACGCGCTGAGCATCGCCGAGCGGTACCGGAGCGCGCGTCGGGTGTTCGCACTCGTCCTCGCCCGTGGCCCGCAGACGGCGCCGGTGTGGACCGAGGCAGCCCGCTACCTGACCGCCGAGAACGAGGTGCGCTCCGGGAACTTCCGGCAGGCGCTCCGTGCGATCGACGTCTGGGAGGCCGGTTCCTCGGTGGTCGAACGGCTCCGTGAGCCGTCGCGGGCCATCGCGATCGCCTGGCGGCACTTCGCCGAGGGGCGCTCCGCCGATGCCCTGGCGGTCGTGGACCGGTGCCTCGAGCACCGTTCGACGAGCCGCCTGTGGGGCGCGACGGCGAAGCTGCACGCGCTCCGCGGTCGGGTCCTGCTGCTCGATGGCCGACTGGAGGAGGCAGCCGCCGCACTCGAAGCGGCGGACGCCATCGGCCGGTCCCTGCGGAACCCCGCGGTGCTCCGGCACCTCGGCGACCTGGTCGAGGCGTACGCACGCCTCGGACGGATCGACGACGCCCGCACCATCACCGCGCGGCTCGCTGCGGACCACCACGCCCGACCGGGTCGCTGGGGTGCGCTCGTGCTGGCGAGGAGCCTCGCGCTCGTCGCCGACGACACCACCCGGGACACCGCCCGTCGCCGCGCGTTGGAGCTGTTCCAGCCGCACGACTCGCAGTTCGAGCGGGCACGGACGTTCGCGGCCCTCGCGACGGTCGGCAACCCCGCCGAGCGTCCGCGTCTCGGTGCGGCAGCAGCAGCGGCGTACGAGGCGGCCGGCATGCGCCGTCCCCTCGTCACCCCTGCACCGGCAGCGGCCATGCCGCCGTTCGGCACGGGTCCGTCGCTCCGGTCCGCACCGGTGCTGTCCGCGTCGATGCCGGGGACGCCCCGGAGCGCTCCGGACGCCTCCGCGGTGCTCACCTCGCTCACGGCCGAGGAGCGCGCCGTGGTGCAGAAGGTGACGGAGGGCTACCGCAACCGCGAGATCGCGTCGTCGCTGTTCATGTCGCAGCGCACGGTGGAGCTGCGGCTCACGCAGATCTACCGCAAGGTGGGCGCGCGGTCGCGCTCCCACCTGGTCGCGCTGCTCACGTAGTCGACGCGAGCACGAGGCGGACGGGAGGCCCGGTACCAGCTGGTACCGGGCCTCCCGTCCGCCTTTTCCCTTTCCAGGACGCGGTGTGCGTCGCGCGCGTGCGTTGCGGGAGTCCGCACGCGACCGCACCGCGGCGTCCCCCGCACGCGGGGAACCGCAAGAGCAGTCGACGACTGTTGCCGTGGCGGCGTCGCCGGGTGAGGCTTCTCATGCACCGACCGCCGTGCCCCTCCCGAGGGGCCAGACCGCGGTACCCCGTCCGGTACCCGAACCTCGTGGCCCACCCACTCCGTCGTCCGTCCTCGCCTGATCCGAGGACGGGCGCCGGTCAGGACCGCGAGGGCCCGGACGCGCGGCAGACCCGACGGCGGTCGGTGCCGAACCCCCGCTCCACTCCCCCACCCCGTTCCCCCGAAGGGACAGCCGATGTGCGGCATCATCGCGGCCCGCGTGTCTGACGACGCGACGCCCTACCTGCTCGACGGACTCGAACGACTCGAGTACCGCGGCTACGACTCCGCCGGCATCGCCGTCCGGACCGCCGCCGGACGCACCGAGACGATCCGCTCGGTCTCCCGCGTCGGGGACCTGCGCACGCTCGTCGCCGCCCGGTCCGGCGACGCCCTGACCGGCGTCGGCATCGGCCACACCCGCTGGGCCACGCACGGTGCCGTGCGCGAGGCGAACGCCCACCCGCACGCCGACTGCTCGCGCCGGATCAGCATCGTGCACAACGGCATCATCGAGAACGCCGACCGCCTGCGTGACATGCTCACAGCGCAGGGTCACCGGTTCCGCTCCGAGGTCGACTCCGAGGTCATCGCGCACCTCGTCGAGCGCGCCCTGGCCGTCGACCCGGACCTGATGCTCGCCGTGCAGATCGCGACCGCGCAGCTCGAGGGGTCGTGGGCGATCGTCGTCCTCGACGCCCGCGACGGCCGGATGGTCGTGGCCGCGGACCGTTCCCCGCTCGTCGTCGCCCGGTCCGCCCGCGGCGACTTCGTGGCGAGCGACATCGGTGCGATCGCCGAGTGGTGCGAGACCTTCGTGGCGCTCCGCGACGGTGACGTCGTCGAGCTCGGCGAGGCCTGGACCTGGTCGTCGAACGGGATCACCGTCCCCGTGCCGTTCCCCACCCCGTCACCGTTCGCCGCCACCGCGCTGGACCTCGGCGACCACCCCGACCACATGGCGAAGGAGATCGGCGAGCAGGCCGACGTCGTCAGCACGATCCTGGACCGCATCGCCCGCCGCACCGCGGACGGCAGCATGTGGGTCGGCCTCGGGCTGCCCGCCTTCCAGCGCCTGGCGATCGTCGCCTGCGGCACCTCGCTCAACGCCGGCCAGGTGATCGCCACCGCGCTGCGCGGCATCGGCGGCGTCCCCACCGACATCGTCGTCGCCAGCGAGGCCGACCAGGCCGTCCTCGGCCCCGACACCCTGGTCGTCGCGATCAGCCAGTCCGGCGAGACCGCCGACGTCCTCCGCGCGCTCGACCGCTTCGAGGACCGCCACCCGGTGCTCGCGCTCACGAACAACATGCACTCCTCGCTCGCCCGTCGCGCCGACGCCGTGCTCGACTGCCACGCCGGTCCGGAGATCGGCGTCGCCGCGACGAAGACGTTCACCGCGCAGGTCGTCGTCGGCGTCGCCGCGGTGATCTCCGCGCTCGTGGCGTCCGGCCGCATCGAGGTCGCACGTGCCCACGCGCTCGTCGACGAACTGCTCGACCTGCCGGCACGCATCGAGCACGCCACGCAGGTGTCCGCCGACCGGATGCCGCTCCTGGTGTCGAGCGTGAAGGAGGCCACCGGCTTCCTGTTCCTCGGCCGCGGTGCCGGCCTGCCGTACGCCGCCGAGGGCGCACTCAAGCTCAAGGAGCTCAGCTACCGCTGGGCCGAGGCGTACCCCGCGGGCGAGCTGAAGCACGGTCCGCTCGCCCTCGTCGACGAGGGCACCCCCGTCGTCGTGATCGACCACGGCGAGCCGAAGATCCAGTCGGCGATCGCCGAGGTCCGGGCCCGCGGCGGGTTCGTCATCACCATCGGCGGCGAAGGCTCCGACATCCCGGCGCTCGGCAGCCGCGGCACCGGCGGACTCGCCTGGGGCGCCATGGCGGCGCCGTGGGGTCCGCTCGAGGCCGTCGTGCCGCTGCAGATGCTCGCACGCGAACTCGCGCTGCAGCTCGGCTGCGACGTCGACAAGCCGCGCAACCTGGCGAAGTCGGTGACGGTCGAGTGATGCGCGGTCGGATGAACCACCTGACGACGTTCCTGGTCGTGCTCACGGCGTTCGCGATCGCCATGACGACGGTGCTCGTCGTCGTGGTGGCCGGGCCGACCGTCCTGGGCTGACCCCGGCGCGCGCGGGCCGGCCGGGCGGCGACTCGGAACGACGTTCTCGATGTCGTACGACGTCGAGGATGTCGTTCCACATCGTCGTCGCCGCCGGGTCTCGGGCAGTTCGCGGGACACGGCTGCGATGCTGGTCCCTTGACCACCGCAGCCCCGCCCCTCGTGTTCGTCGCGCTCGTCGTCGGCGCGCTCCTGCCGTTCCTGCCGCTCGGCGGACGCGTCGCGCGGATCGCCGCGACCATCGCGCACGAGGTCGGGCACTGCATCGTCGTCGTCCCGTTCGGCGGCCGCATCCAACGCATCGACCTGCACCCGGACGGCTCCGGCGAGGCCTGGGTCCAGCTCGGCCGGGTCCCCGGCGGCATCCGCTGGCTCGTCCGGATCCTCAACCTCTACGCCGGGTACAGCGCGCCGCTCTGGGCCGGGGTGCTCCTGGTGACCGGGGTGCTGCACGGCTCGCGATGGCTGCCCGTCGCGGTGCTCGGTGTGATCGGGCTCGTGGCGCTGGTGTTCGTGCGGAACTGGTTCGGGCTGCTCGTCGTGCTCGGCTTCGACGTCCTGGCGCTGTGGGTGGCGCTGCGTCCGTCCGAGGTCACGGTGCTCGTGGTCGCCGCCGTCGGGGCGTTCTTCGTCGTCGACGGACTGCGCTCGGTCGTGCAGGTCGCACGGTGGCTGCTCACCGGCGCCCGCGTGCAGACGGACTTCCACATCGCCGCAGCCGAGATGCGGGTGCCGGCGGGGGTCTGGTTCGTGCTGTTCGTGCTGGTGAACGGCCTCGCGGTGTGGCTCGCACGGGTCCCGCTGCTCGAGGTCTGGGACACCGTGGTTGCGGGCGTGCGCGCACTCTTCTGACGGCCTGCCGTGGTCGACGCGGAACGACGCCCTCGATGTCGTACGACGTCGACCTCGTCGTTCCGCGTCGCCGCCACCCACCGCGTCCCCCTCACCACCTGGGAGGATGGTGCGGTGCTGCTCGACACCGCCACCACCGCCCTCGCCACCGCTGACGATCGGCACCGCGATGCGTTCGCCGCGTTCGTCGCCGCCCGAGGGGATGCCTCCCTGTGGCGTGACGGCGGCCCGGACCACCTCACCGCGTCGTGCTTCGTGTTCTCACCCGACCTGGCCCGGGTGCTGCTCTGCCTGCACCGCAAGGGCGGCTTCTGGGTGCAGTTCGGCGGGCACCTCGAGCCGTCGGATGTCTCGTTGGCCGGCGCCGCTCGTCGCGAGGCCCGCGAGGAGTCCGGCATCACCGACCTCGAGCTCGTCGACGACCGCATCGCGGACCTGGACCGGCACGAGCTCGGCGGCGGGTTCGCCTGCGCGGCGCACTGGGACGTCGGCTTCGTCGCCCTCGCCGACCCGTCGGTGGTGACGGCGGTCAGCGATGAGAGCGACGACGTCCGCTGGTTCGTGCTCGACGCCCTGCCGGCCGAGATCCCGCCGGGGCTGCCCGGCCGGCTGTCGGCGGCCGTCGCATCGGTCGGTTACCGCGGCTGACGCCTCGCTCGTCGTGCTCGCACCACGTCCGCGACGATCCACGCGGTGATCGACTCGTGCAATGTCGCAGAACGGGTGCGCAGCCCTGCGCCTACTCCCAGGGGCGTTGCGCGAGCTCTGCGGGGTCGAACACCCGGCCACCGGAGACCACGAGCGACCGCGGCACCCGTCGCACCAGGGCGTCCATCGGGTTCTCGGCGTCGAGCAGCACCACGTCGGCACGCGCCCCCGCCACGAGGTCGTGCGCCTCGTCGGTGACGAACCGGGCACCGTCGCGCGTGGCGAGCTCCACCACGCGGGTCAGGTCCGCGTCCCGCACAACACCGCCGGCCCGCGCGTACTGCCACGCGATGCCGAGCAGGTCGCCGTCGCCGTAGGGGCTCCACAGATCGCGGATGCCGTCGGTGCCGAAGCCGAACCGCACGCCGGCGTCGTCGAACTCGTGCAGGGGAAGCTGTCGCATCCGTACCGGGGCGACCGTGGTCATCGTGACGCCGAGCGACGCCATCCGGGCGAGCAGGTCGCGGCGACGCACGGGATCGACGTCGACGATCGCGAATCCGTGGGCGATGTTCACCCTGCCCGGTGCGATGCCGAGCTGCTCCACCCGGTCGAGCACCAGGTCGAACGCGAACGCACCGAGCTCGGCGGGCTCGTGCAGGTGGATGTCGATGCCGCACCCGGTGTCGGCGGCGATGGCGAACAGGCCGTCGAGCTGCCCGACCGGGTCGCGGTCGATCAGCGACGGGTCGAGCCCACCGATGTGGTCGGCTCCGGCCGTCGCCGCCTGCCGCAGCAGGTCGAGCACACCGGGCCGTCGCAGCACGCCATCCTGCGGGAACGCGACGATCGACACCTCGACCGCACCGTCGAGCGCGTCGGCCGCCGCACGAACGGCCTCGATCCCCCGCAGCCCGACGCCGAGGTCGACGTCGACGTGCGTGCGGACCCGGGTGGTGCCGGTGCGCAGCCCCTCGCGCAGGACCCGGGTGGCGACGGGTTCGCTCGGGATCCCGAGGGCGTCACGCCGAGCTCGTTCGTGCGCGATGCGCCCCTGCGTGCCGGGCTCGCCGCCGTACGACTCCCACTCGTGCCCCCACCAGCTCTTGTCGACGTGGGCGTGCGTGTTGACGAACCCAGGCAGCGCGAGCTGGCCGCGCCCGTCGACGACCCGCGGACCGTCATCGGCATCGGCATCGGCATCGGAATTGGCACTGGCACTGGCACCGCTCGCGACGCCGTCGCCCGCTCCGGTCGCGGTGACCGAGACGATGCGGCCGTCTGCCACCCGGATGTCCGACCGTGCACCACCCCACGGACGGACATCGCGGATGATCAGGGTCGCTTCGTCGGTCGCCATGCCCCCATCGTGGCAGCCGCCAGGGCTCCGCCGCGACCCCGCCGCACCCCGGTTCCGCGTAACGGAACGCCGCAATCGCCTGTCCACGCAGCGAAGGCTGCGAGGCTACCGCCAGACGACTCCCGGAGGTGTCCCATGGCGAACGACGATCACGGTTTCTCGACCGAACAGGTGCACGGCGGCTTCGTGCCCGACGCAGGGCACGGCGCACGGATCCCGGCCATCCACATGTCCTCCGGCTTCCTCTTCGACGACTTCGACCAGGCGCGCGATCGCTTCGCCGGCACCGAGGACGGCTACACCTACACCCGCCTCGGCAACCCGACGAACGCCGACGTCGAGCGCCGCGTCGCCCTGCTCGAGCGGGGCGTCGAGGCGATCCTCGTCGGCAGCGGCCAGGCGGCGGCCACCATCACGTTCCTCGGCCTCCTGCAGGCCGGCGACCACGTCGTCGCCGCCCGCAGCATCTACGAGGGCACCAAGGGGCTGCTCGTGCAGAACCTCGGCCGCCTCGGCATCGAGGTCGACTTCGTCGCCGACCAGCGCGACCTCGACGAGTGGGCACGGCTCGTCCGCCCGAACACGAAGGCGTTCTTCGCCGAGACGATCCCGAACCCGAAGAACGACGTCCTCGACATCACCGGCGTCGCCGACACCGCGCACCGTGCCGGGGTCCCGCTGATCGTGGACAACACCCTGGCGACGCCGTACCTGGTCCGCCCGGTCGAGCACGGCGCCGACATCGTCATCCACTCGGCATCGAAGTTCCTGTCCGGCCACGGCGCGGGCCTCGGAGGCGTCGTCGTCGACGGCGGCACGTTCGACTGGTCCGCCTCCCCCGAGCGCTGGCAGCACCTCACCAGCCCGGAGCGATCGCTCGGCAGCGACAGCTACGTCGAGCGCTACGGCAACCGGGCCTTCGTCGTCTTCGCTCGTGACGTCGTCGCCTCGCGCATCGGCCCGACCCCGTCGCCGTTCAACGCGTTCCTGATCCGTCAGGGCATCGAGACGCTGAGCCTGCGCGTGGAACGCCACAGCGCGAACGCGCTGGCGGTGGCGCAGTGGTTGGAAGCACAGCCGGAGGTGACGAGCGTCGACCACGCGGGTCTGGCCTCCAGTCCGTTCCACGACCTCGCCCAGCGCTACCTGCCGCGTGGCGCCGGCTCCGTCTTCGCGTTCACGCTGGCGGGCGGCGAAGCCGCCGCGCACACCTTCATCGACAGCGTCCAGCTGTTCAGCCGGATGACCCACCTGGGCGACGTCCGCTCGCTGATCCTGCACCCCGCGACGACGACGCACGCCGGCAAGACCGCCGCGGAGCGCGCCGACCAGGGCATCGACGACGGCCTGATCCGACTGTCGGTCGGCATCGAGGACGTCGCGGACCTGCTCCGCGACCTGGAACGCGGGTTCGCCGCGTTGCGTTCTGCAGACGGCGATGATGACCGGGAGGCCCGTGGCGCGTCCGACGCGGAGCGCGCGTCCCTGGAACACTCGGTCCCGGGCACGCACGTGATCTCGGAGGAGCTCTAGACGATGGCACGACCGCAACACTTCGGGTACTTCTTCTCACGCGGGTTCGGCCCGCAGGCGTGGGGGCGCTCGGACTGGGACTGGGGCCACGACTGGACCAAGCCCGACCTGTACCAGCAGTCCGTCCGCACGCTCGAGCAGGCCGGCATGGACCTGGTGATCGCCGAGGACGCCATCTCGCTCGGCAACCCGTCGACGCTCGACCTGCGCATCCGCCAGGCGTACGGCGGCCCGAAGCACGACCCCCTGCTGCTCGCGCCGTACCTGTTCGCGGCGACCTCGCACATCGGCATCGCGCCGACCGTGAACGCCGGGTTCACGCCGCCGTACCTGGCCGCGCGACAGTTCGCCACGCTGGCACACCTGTCCTCCGAGCGACTCGGCATCAACGTCGTGACCGACGTCGGCAGTGCCCGGCACGCCGGTCTGCCACCGCTGCCGCACGACCAGGCGTACGACCGTGCCGAGGAGTGGATCACGCTGCTCCGCCGGCTCTGGCACTCGTGGGGATCGTCCGGGTACGTCGGGGATCCCTCCGACTGGCGCTTCGCCGACGGCGACGCCCTCGACGCGTTCCACCACGAGGGCGCGTACTTCACCGCCGACGGCCCGCTCAACGCGCTGCCCCTCGACTCGGACCCGGTGGTCGTCTCCCCCGGTGGCTCCGGTCGGGGCCTCGCGTTCGCCGGCACCCACTCGGACGTGCAACTCGCGCTCGCGCCGTTGTCGGCGTCGGCTGTGCGGGACTACCGCGCTCGGGTGGTCTCCGCGGCCGCCGTCGCCGGGCGTTCCGCGGACTCCCTGCGGATCCTGTTCGTCCTGAAGCCCGAGATCGTGTCGTCCCCCGAGGAAGCCGACCGGATCGTGTCCGCTTCGAGGCACCCGTCCGACGACGACCTGCGGACCGCGGCGATCGCGTGGTCGAGCGACTCCGAGACGGACCTGCTCACGCTCGACCTCGATGCTCCCGTGCCCGACGGGACCTTCGGTGACCACGTCTCCGCCGGCACGATCCGCGGGCTGCTCGGCGACACCCCGGACGCCCCGCTGCGCGCGCTCCTGGAACGCAAGGCCCGCAAGGGGCGGGTGTCCTCGCGCGAGGGCTTCGTGGGGACCGCCGACGAGTTCGCCGACTTCATCGAGGAGCTCGGGTCGGACGCCGACAACGACGGCATCATCTTCTCGGGCGACCTGCACCCGGCGCAGATCCACCGGATGTTCGGCGACCTGGTGCCGGTGCTCCGGCGCCGTGGGCTCCTGCGGCGGGAGTACGGCGCCGGGGGCATCCGGGCGAACCTGTTCGACTTTTAGGGGTGAACTTGTTCGACTTCTAGTGGTGCACCGGCTCGACCACGCCTGATTCCTCGACGTCACGCACGTCGTCGGCCGTGCGGAGGATCTCCGCACGGTCCGAGGCGGAGTTGATCGCCCAGTAGTAGATCACCAACGAGAACACCGCGACCACGACGATGTCGATCCACAGCGGGAACACCGGGTGCGTCAGCGGACCGAAGTCACTGAGGAACACGATGAGCCCCATGCCGATCAGGTAGGGCAGCAGCCACTGCGCCGCCTTCCAGTCCCAGCGCGGCCGGACGCTGGAGGCACCGCGGAACACGTTGTTCAGGATGATCACCACGGCACCGATGAGGATCGCGACGCCGAGCTTCCAGTCGGTGTCCCACCCGGTCCACAGGATGATGAGGTTCGCGACGATGAACGCGATCGGCGACAGCACCGCAGCGGCGGGCATCCGGTAGGGGCGCTCGATCTCCGGGATCCGTTTCCGGAACGCACCGAGCGCCAACGGGGCACCGGCGTACATCAGGACCGACGCGCTCGTGATGAGGCTCACCAGCCCCTGCCACGAGGGGAACGGTGCGAAGCACGCGCAGCCGACGACGAACGCCGTGACGAGCCCGACCCACGGCACACCCTGCTTCGTCGTCCACTCGAACGCCTTCGGGAAGTACCCGTTGCGACTGAGTCCGTAGGAGATGCGGCTCGTCGCGGTCACGTAGATCAGGCCGGTGCCCGCTGGCGAGATGATCGCGTCGATGAAGATGACCACCGCGAGCCACGTGATGCCCGCAGCCATCGCGATGTCGGCGAACGGACCGGTGTACTTCGTGAAGTCCGCGGTGGCCCAGGACCCCTGGATCGCATCCGACCGGAGCACCCCGAGGAACACGACCTGCAGCAGCAGGTAGATCACCAGCCCGATGAGCACCGAGCCGATGACGGCACGCGGGATGTCCCGCCGCGGGTTCTTCGCTTCACCCGCGAGCTGGTCGGCCTGCTCGAAGCCCAGGAAGGCGAAGATGATGCCGGACGTGGACACCGCCGCCAGGACCCCCTTGGCGCCCTCGGGCATGAAGCCGTCGGCCGCCGTGAAGTTCGAGCCGTGGAACCCGCTGAACGCCAGCACGATGATGACCAGCAGCGGGATGGCGACCTTCCACCACGTCGCCGCCGAGTTCGTGTTCGCGAGGATCCGGACGCTGAGCAGGTTGATCACGGTGACCACCGCCATGAGGACGACGGCGACCGCGATGCCCGCGCCGGTGAGCAGCTGCTGCGTCTCCCCGTCCACCGTCGTGGTGTGCAGCCACGGGTTCGCGAACTGCCAGTGCTGCGCGTACTTGATCATCGCCTCGACCTCGATCGGAGCGACGGTCACGGACTGCAACCAGGAGAACCAGCCGAACGACGCACCGGCGATGCCCCCGAACGCGATGTGCGGGAACCTGGCCGTTCCACCCGCGATCGGGAACATGCCGCCGAGTTCGGCGTGCACGAGGGCGAGGACGAGGATCGCCACACCGCCGATGAGCCACGAGATGATCGCGGCCGGGCCGGCGGTCTTCAGGGCCTCCTGCGACCCGAAGAGCCAACCGGAGCCGATGATCGACCCCGTCGAGGCCCAGATGAGCCCGATGAAGCCCACGTTCCGCTTGAGGCCGGAGTCCGGCAACGCCGGCGTCGTCGTTGTAGCCACTGCTGCTCCCGTCGAGTGAGCGGGCCCCACGAACGGGGGTCGCGCTCATCGACTCTGGCACCGTGGCCGCGGCTTGGCCGGATTTTGTAACACGCCGGAAACAATTGTGCTGTATAAGCACTCAGGCTGCTACTTCTTGGACTTCTTCTTCTTGCCGTCGTCCTTCTTGCCGTCGTCCTTCTTGTCGGACTTCTTCTTGTCGGATTTCTTCTTGTCGGACTTCTTCTCGTCCGACTTCTTCTTGCCGTCGTCCTGCTTCTTGGACGGCTTCTTCTCCGACTTCTCCTGCTTCGCTTGCGCCGAGGGCAAGGGCAGGACCGTCGCCTGCTCCGGCGACTCGACCCCGTCGATCGGCTCGACGACCACGGCGGAACCCGTGTCCAGCGCGACATCGACCGCGCGCTCCTCGAGTACGGGCGCGAGCGCGTCGGTGACCCGCTCGACGGTGAGCACCGCGTCGTCTTCGGCGAGACGCAACAGCGCCTGCGCGGTCCGCACACGGGTCGTGGTCCTGCGTGCCAGGACGTCGGCCCGCGCACCCTCGAGGAACGTGCGGAGCGTCCGCTCGACGACCGACCGCCCACGCGGCGCAGCGCGGTCCAGGCGGTCCAGCTCACCGGCGACCCCGGCCACGTCGTCGGCGACGTGCTCGTGCCGCACCGACTCGATCAGTGCCGCGATCGCTGCAGCACCCCGCTCAACGGCAGCCGAGCGCTGGTCGAGCACGACGAGCATCTCGACGACCGAACCGTAGGTGACGGTCTCGAGGCGCACGGGCTCGGCACCCCGGCCGCGGACGACCAGGCGAGCGTCTGGCGTGGGCAGCCAGGCAGCGAGGGCTGCGACCGTCGCGACGGACCCGACGATCCGCTCGTAGTCGGCGAGCACCACTCGCTCCTGCTCGCGCAGACGGACTCGGATCGCGATCTCCTGCACCACGTGGGGGCCTTCCGTTCGGGGTCGGCACGGGCGTGTCCCGGCGCCTGCAACGGATCGTAGTCCTGCGAAGTGGCCGAACAGCGAACGCCCCGGCATCGTCCAGGGACGGTGACGGGGCGTTCGGTCAACGGTGACAGCGGCTCGACGACCGGCGAATGGTGGAGATGGGGGGAATCGAACCCCCGTCCATCGCTGCAATTCGACGTCTTCTACGGGCGTATCCGGATAGTTCGTTCTGCTCGGCCCCGTCCTTTGCTACCGGCTTCTAGGACGACGGGCCCAGTCTCAGTGCAAGTCCCGCACGGCCCTGAGGCGCAACCGTGCAGCAAGTCCTCTGGATGACGCCGGGATCAGGTTAGGGGACGGTCACCTGGCCGACGGACTTCATGTGCTGGGCTGCTTACGCAGCGAGAGCGAAGTCAGTGCGCTTGGAATTGGCACTTGTTGTTTTCCACGGATCGTTCACGAGATAACCGTGGGTCCTCGGCCCGCTTCCCGTCGGCACACAGGCAATGTCGAAACCGATCATCCCCATGCGGGCCGGACGTGCGAGCCGCTGTCACGCTGTTGAGTTGTGTTGCGACTGCTCCGATCGGAGCAGTCCCTCAGTCTAGCCGACCGAGGTGCGAGGCCGCTACTCGCCGACGCGGTTCTTCGTGCGCATGGCCCGCTCGGCCTCACGCTTGTCGGTCTTCTCCCGCATGGCCTGACGCTTGTCGAACTCGCGCTTGCCCTTCGCGACGGCGATCTCGATCTTCGCTCGGCCGTCGTGGAAGTAGATCTGCAACGGCACCAGCGTGTAGCCGCCCTGAGCCGTCTTGTGCGAGATCTTCACGATCTGCTGCTTGTGGAGGAGCAGCTTGCGCTTGCGCCGAGGTGCGTGGTTGTTCCACGTGCCCTCGGTGTACTCGGGGATGTGCACCGCATCGATCCAGGCTTCGCCCCGGTCGATGTAGGCGTACCCGTCGACCAGCGAGGCACGACCCATGCGCAGGGACTTCACCTCGGTGCCGGACAGGACCATGCCGGCCTCGTAGGTGTCCTCGATGAGGTAGTCGTGTCGGGCGCGACGGTTCGTCGCGACGATCTTCTCACCGCGTTCCTTCGCCATGACGACTCCTCTCGTTCCGGGCACTGCGCTGCGCAGCCCTACAGACTACCCAACAGCGGGCGCCCCACGCACCTTCCCGGCGCGGCGGATCAGACCTTGAGGTAGCGGCGGATGGCGATCGACGCCGACACCGCGGCGAGCAACACCCCGATGACGATCACCGACGGCACCACGATGGCCGCATCCCCCATGCCGATGAACGCCGTGCCGGTGAAGCGCTCGGCCAGGAAGTTCCGGACGAAGAACCACACCACCGCGGTGATGGCACCACCCGCCAGGACGGCTCCGATGGCGGCGGCGATCACCCCCTCGAGCACGAACGGCGTCTGGATGAACCGGTTCGACGCACCGACCAGCCGCATGATGCCGAGCTCTCGCCGGCGACTGAAGGCGGACAACCGGATCGTGGTCGCGATGAGGAGCACGGCGGCGACGAGCATGAGCGCCGCGATGCCGATCGCCGTGTACGACGACGCGTTGAGCAGGTTGAAGATCGGTTGCAGGTAGCCGCGTTGGTCGACGACGCTCTGCACACCGGCGACCTTCGACAGGCTCTCGACGAGGACGTCGGCCTGCGACGGGTTCTTCAGGTTCACCCAGAAGGTCTCGTTGAGGTACTCGGGCTTGACGAACTCGGTCGCCGCGGAGTCCTTGAACTGCTCCTTGAAGCGGGTGAACGCCTGGTCCTGGTCCTCGTAGTACGTCTTCTCGATGTACGGCTTGAGGGTGGACGACTCGAGCTGGGCCTGGACCTGCTTCCGCTGGTCCTCGGTGGCCTTGGCACCCGTGCAGTTGCCGGTGGTGTCGGTGTCGGTGCACAGGTAGACGGCGACCTGCGCCCGGTCGTACCAGTACCCCTTCATCTGGTTGATCTGCATCTGGAGCAGGATCGCGGTCCCGACGAAGGTGAGCGAGATGAAGGTCACGAGGACGACGGAGACGACCATCGACGCGTTGCGCCGCAGGCCCGAGCCGACCTCGGACATGACGAGCCCGAGCCTCATCGGATGAGCCCCGGGATGGTCTGGATGCCGGTCGTGTTCGACACGGTGCCGCGCTGGATCGGGACCGCCTGGGTCTGGTAGCCGCCGGACTGCTCGTCACGGAGGACCGTGCCGTTCGACAGCTCGATGACCCGACGCTGCATCTGGTTCACGATGCTCGCGTCGTGGGTCGCCATGAGCACGGTGGTGCCTCCTTGGTTGATGCGTTCGAGGAGCGCCATGATGCCGGCGGACGTGGTGGGGTCCAGGTTGCCGGTGGGCTCGTCGGCCAGCAGGATCGCCGGCTTGTTGACGACGGCGCGGGCGATCGCCACGCGCTGCTGCTCACCACCGGAGAGCTCGTGCGGCATGCGGGTCGCCTTGCCCGCGAGCCCGACGAGCTTCAGCACGTCGGTGACGGCCTCGCTGATGAAGCCCTTGCTCTTGCCGATCACCTGCAGCGAGAACGCGACGTTGTCGAAGACGTTCTTGTTGGGCAGGAGTCGGAAGTCCTGGAAGACGACGCCGAGGTTGCGCCGGAAGTACGGGACCTTCCGCGACGCCAGGGACCCGAGGCGCTGCCCGAGCACGTGGATCTGGCCACGGGAGGGCTTCTCCTCCTTGAGCACGAGGCGCAGGAAGCTGGACTTGCCGGAACCCGAGGCGCCCACGAGGAACACGAACTCGCCCTTGAGGATCTCGAGGGTGAGGTTGTCGAGCGCCGGACTCGGGTTGCCCGAGTAGACCTTGGTGACCTGGTCGAATTTGATCATGACCGGATCAGGGTAGGTCGCCCCGCTTGGAAAGCAAGCGAGGCGCGCGGCTCACGAACCCCTACGCGTCGACGGATTGCTTGCGCCAGCGGATGCCGGCGTTGATGAAGCCGTCCAGGTCGCCGTCGAACACGGCTGAGGGGTTGTTCACCTCGTGCTCGCTCCGCAGGTCCTTGACCATCTGGTACGGCGCCAGCACGTAGGACCGGATCTGGTCGCCCCAGCTCGCCGTGATGTTGCCGGCGAGCTCCTTCTTCTTCGCGTTCTCCTCTTCCTTCTTCAGGAGGAGCAGGCGCGACTGCAGCACGCGCATGGCGGCCGCACGGTTCTGGATCTGCGACTTCTCGTTCTGCATCGAGACGACGGTGCCCGTCGGGATGTGCGTCAGGCGCACCGCGGAGTCGGTCGTGTTGACGGACTGCCCGCCGGGGCCCGACGAGCGGAAGACGTCGACGCGGATGTCGTTCTCGGGGATGTCGATGACCATCGTCTCCGGCATCAGCGGGATGACCTCGACCGCGGCGAACGAGGTCTGCCGCTTGCCCGCTGCACCGAACGGCGACATGCGGACGAGGCGGTGGGTGCCGGCCTCGATCGACAGGGTGCCGAAGGCGTGGGGGGCGTCGACCTCGAACGTGGCGGACTTGATGCCCGCTTCTTCGGCGTAGGACGTCTCCATCACGGTGGTCTTGAAGCCGTGCTGCTCGGCGTACCGCAGGTACATGCGCATGAGCATCTCGGCGAAGTCCGCGGCGTCGACGCCACCGGCCCCGGCACGGATGGTGATCACGGCGGGGCGGTCGTCGTACTCGCCGTCGAGGAGCGTCTGCACCTCGAGGTCGCCCATGGTCTTCTGGATCGCCTTGAGCTCGGCGACGGCTTCGTCGGCCGAGTCCTGGTCGTCGCCCTCGTTCGCCATCTCGACGAGCACCTCGAGGTCGTCGATGCGACGCTCGGTGTCGGTGATCTTCTTGAGCTCCGACTGCCGGTGCGAGAGCGCGCTCGTCACCTGCTGCGCGTGCTCGACGTCGTCCCAGAGGTCCTGGGCGCCCGCCTGCTCGCTGAGGTCGGCGATCTCACGCTGCAGGCGGTCGACGTCGACCACCGAGCGGATGTTGCCGAAGGTCTCTCGGAGGGCGGAGAGCTGCTCGGTGAAGTCCAGTTCGACCATGGTCACCGATCCTACCGGCGCGGCAGGCCGGTCGGCGTCGCACCCCCGCCGGAGGGCGCTCTAGCGCCCGAGCAGCGGCTCCCGCGACGCCATGCCGGCAGCCCCGGCCCGCGCGACCGCGTCCGGCAGCGCGGCCAGGAAGGCGTCGACGTCCGCATCGGTCGAGGTGTGCCCGAGCGTGATCCGGAGCGCGCCGCGGGCGTCCTGCTCCGACAGGCCCATCGCGAGCAGCACGTGCGACGCCTCGGGTACGCCGGCCTGGCACGCCGACCCGGTCGACACGGCGACCCCGGCCGCGTCGAGCAGGAACAGCAGCGAGTCGCCCTCGCAGCCCGGGAACGTGAAGTGCGCGTTGCCGGGCAGCCGGTCGTCGGGGTCGCCCATCAGCACGGCGGACGGCACAGCGGCACGGACACCGGCGACGAGCCGGTCACGCAGGGCGACGAGCGACGGGTGCGGCATCGGCTCGGCGGCGACCATCGTGGCCGCGACGCCGAACGAGGCCGCAGCGGGGGCGTCCTGCGTGCCGCTCCGCACCTGGCGCTGCTGCCCGCCGCCGTGGATGAGGGGCTCGACGGTGGCCTTCCGCCCGAGCACCAGCGCACCGATGCCTACCGGTCCGCCGACCTTGTGGGCGGAGACGCTCAGGGCGTCGAGGCCGGACGCGGCGAACGACACCGGCACCTGGCCGTAGGCGGCGACGGCGTCGCTGTGCACGGGCACGCCGGCGGCGTGCGCGAGCTCCACGATCCGTGACACGGGCTGGATGGTGCCCACCTCGTTGTTCGCCCACAGGAACGTGACCAGGGCGACGTCGTCGGCGGAGGTGAGTCGTGCCTCCAGTCCGACGAGGTCGACGCGACCCTGCGCGTCCAACGGGACCACGTCGATGACGGCCCCCTCGTGCGTCTCCAACCAGGTCAGGGTGTCGACGGTGGCGTGGTGCTCGCCGCCGGGGACGACGATGCGGGGGCGGGCACGGTCGCGTTGACGAGCCCAGAACAGGCCCTTCACGGCGAGGTTGATGCTCTCGGTGCCGCCGGAGGTGAACACGACCTCGACCGTGTCGGCGTCGAGCGACCGGGCGACCGCGGCGCGGCCGTCCTCGAGCAGCATCTTGGCGCGCTGCCCGGCGCTGTGGATCGAGGACGGGTTGCCGACGGTTCCGAGCGCGTCGGTGAACGCGGCGAGCGCCTCCGGCAGGATCGGCGTCGTCGCGGCGTGGTCGAGGTAGACCGGCATCTGCACCCCCTGGAACGAGCGGTGTCCAGGATACGCGCCGGTCCTCGTACCCTTGTCGGGTGCACGAGACAGCGATCGACCACACCCCGGGGTTCGACCTCGGGGCCGACGTCCCGCGGTTCTCCCTGCGGTCCGCCACCGCCACGGCCGTCGTCGTGGTCGTCGAGCGAGCGGGCGGGCAGCCGGTCCGGTACCCGCTCGAGCGGCTGCCGGCGACCGACCTGTGGACGGCCGAGACCCCAGGCGTCGCCCCGGGCGACCGGTACCACCTGCTCGTCGACGGGCCCGTCGGACCGCGGAACGAGTTCGACCCGACCCGGCCCCTGCTCGACCCCTACTCCCGAGGCATCGCCCCGACCGGCGTGCCCGAGAGCGCACCCGACACCGGGGCCGGAACCGACACCGGGGCCGGACCCGACACCGGGGCCGGACCCGACACCGGGGCCGGCGCGCCCCGCTGGACGAGCGTCGTCGTGGACGACGCCTTCGACTGGGGCGGCGTCGTCAAGCCCACGGTCCCGCTCGACCGCGCCGTGGTCTACGAGGCGAACGTCCGCACCCTGACCGCCGCCAACCCGCACCTGCCGGAGCACCTGCGCGGCACGTACGCCGGAGTGGCGCACGAGAGCACCATCGCCCACCTGCACCGGATCGGTGTCACGACGCTCGAGCTCCTGCCGGTGCACGCGTTCGACACCGAGAACTGGTTGCGGGACGCCGGGTGCGAGAACGCCTGGGGCTACAACACGCTCGGGTTCTTCGCGCCGCACGCCGCGCACGCCTCGGCTCCCGCACGGTCGGAGGGCGCGTCCGCGGTCCTGCGCGAGTTCAAGGGCATGGTCCGGCTGCTGCACGAAGCGGGCATCCAGGTGGTGCTCGACGTCGTCTACAACCACACGGCGGAAGAGGGCCTCGGCGGACCCACCACGAGCCTGCGCGGCATCGACGGCGCGGAGCGGTACCGGTGGACCGAGGCCGCGCCGCCGTTCCGGGACACCTACTACGACACCACCGGCTGCGGGAACACCCTGGACACCTCGGTGGAGTCCACGGCGGACCTGATCGTCGACAGCCTGGTCTACTGGGCCCGCGAGGTGCAGGTCGACGGCTTCCGCTTCGACCTGATGGCCGCGCTCGCCCGCAACGCCCACCACGTCTTCGATCCGCAGCACCCGCTGCTCGAGCGGATCCGGAACCACCCCGACCTGCAGGACACCCTGGTCATCGCCGAGCCGTGGGACGTCGGACCCGACGGTTGGAAGACCGGTTCGTTCGGCGCGGCCGGCGACCGGACCAGTGAGTGGAACGACGGCTTCCGCAACACGGTCCGCCAGTTCTGGCTGACGGACATCGCCGAGGAACGCCGCAACGGCATGCCCCGCACCGGCATCGGCGCCCTCGCCGGAGCACTGACCGGCTCGCGCCACGTCTTCGGCGCCGACCGCGGTCCGCTCGCGAGCGTCAACTTCGTCACCGCCCACGACGGCTTCACGCTGCTCGACCTGGTGTCGTACGACGGCAAGCACAACGCGGCGAACGGCGAGGAGAACCGCGACGGTTCGAACGACAACCGCTCGTTCAACCACGGCATCGAGGGCGACACCGCCGACCGCGGCGTCCGGGCAGCGCGCGGCCGGTCGATGCGGAACCTCGCGGCGACGCTGCTGCTCTCCGCCGGGGTGCCGATGCTCACCGCGGGCGACGAGCGGAGCCGCACGCAGCACGGCAACAACAACGCGTACGTCGTGTCCGACGACCTCACCCCGGTGGACTGGTCCGATGACGAGGACGCCGAGTCGATGACCGAGGCCGTCGCCGCACTCGCCCGGTTCCGGCAGGCGCACCCCGCACTCCGGCCGACGCGCTTCGGCGTCGAGGGGCAGGAGACCCCGGGTGCCTCGCGGATGTCCTGGTACGGGCCGGACGGGCACCCGATGACCATCGAGGGCTGGGACCAGCCGGTGCACCGCGTCCTGCAGTACTTCGCCGAGTCGACGCCCGAGCACGAGCCGTACGACCGCGTGCTGGTCGTGGTGCACGGCAGCGGGCGCACACGTGACCTGACGCTGCCGGTGCGCGAGGACGTGCTCGGCTACCGCCTCGCGTGGTCGAGCGAGAAGCACCGTGACCACGAGCGGCTCCGCCCCGCCGGTCAGGTGTTCACCGCCTACGGCCCCGGCATCCACCTGTTCGAGCCGGCGTAGCGCCGGGCGTTCGGGCGCTCGCGCGCTGCGCCCGCTGCGCCCCGTCAACGTCATCGCGCCCCGGAGAGTCGGGGCGCGATGACCACGGCGGGGCGCAACGTGGTCCCAATCGGCGGTCGGACGGGAGGCCCGTGGCGGCCCCGTCCCGCGCCTCCCGTCCGTCCCTCCACCGGCACGAGCGACCGACGAGCTGTCCACACGACACGCGTTCCGGGGAACGTCCGGGCGGCTTCCGGGTAGCGTCGGCTCCGTGGCCACCGCAGACCGACCCCGCCGACCGAAGATCGGGCGCATCCCGATCACCGAGCTCGCCCCGAGGACGCCGAACGGGTTCCCCGGCAAGGCGTTCGACGGCGAGGTGATCACGTTCGGTGCGACCGTCTTCCGAGAAGGACACGGCATCATCGGCGCCGACCTCGTCCTCGAACGCCCGGACGGGGGCACCAGGACCGTCCCCCTGGCCCTCGGCGCGCCCGGGACCGACCGGTACGAGGCGACCGTCCAGGTCGACCACGTCGGCGTCTGGACCTGGCACGTCGAGTCCTACTCCGACGACTGGGCAACGTGGCTGCACGCCGCACGGCTGAAGATCTCGGCCGGGGTGGACACCGAGGCGACGCTCCTCGACGGCGCCCTGCTGCTCGACCGGCTCGCCGACGAGACCGACTCCCCCGCCGCCACCCGCGCCGCAGCGAAGGTGCGCGACACCGACCTCGACCCGGCCGAGCGCCTGGCCGCCGTCGACGACCCGCGCATCGTGGCCGAGGTCGAGGAAGCCCCGCTCACCTCGCTCCGGACGCACTCCCCGACGCAGCTGCTCGACGTCGAGCGCACCCGCGCCGGCGTCGGCGCCTGGTACGAGTTCTTCCCCCGCAGCGAAGGCGCGAAGAAGAACCCGGACGGCTCGTGGAAGAGCGGCGACTTCCGCACCTCGGCCCGCCGTCTGCCCGCCGTCGCCCGGATGGGCTTCGACGTCGTCTACCTGCCGCCGATCCACCCGATCGGCACGACCGCGCGCAAGGGCCCGAACAACACGCTCACCCCGGGGCCGCACGACCCCGGCAGCCCCTGGGCGATCGGCTCCCCCGAGGGCGGGCACGACGCCATCCACCCCGACCTCGGGTCGGAAGACGACTTCCGCGACTTCGTCGAGACCGCGAAGAACACCGGCATGGAAGTGGCACTCGACTTCGCGCTCCAGTGCTCCCCCGACCACCCCTGGGTCACCGAGCACCCGAACTGGTTCACGCAGCGCGCCGACGGCTCGATCGCCACGGCCGAGAACCCGCCGAAGCGCTACCAGGACATCTACCCGATCCAGTTCGACTCCGACCCCGAGGGCCTGGTCGCCGAGGTCCTGCGCGTCCTGCGGCACTGGATCGACTTCGGCATCCGGATCTTCCGGGTCGACAACCCGCACACCAAGCCGCTCTGGTTCTGGGAGCGCGTCATCCGCGAAGTCCGCGACGAGCACCCGGACACCGTGTTCCTGGCCGAGGCGTTCACCCGTCCGGCGATGATGCGCGCACTGGCAGAGGTCGGGTTCCAGCAGTCGTACTCGTACTTCACGTGGCGGAACACGAAGGAAGAGATCGAGTCCTACTTCGAGGAGCTGTCGCACGAGACGAGCGACTACCTGCGCCCGAACCTGTTCGTGAACACGCCGGACATCCTCACGGAGTACCTGCAGTTCGGTGGTCGTGCCGGCTACAAGGTGCGTGCCGCGCTCGCTGCGACGGGCGCCCCGACGTGGGGCATGTACTCCGGGTACGAGCTGTTCGAGGACGTCGCCCGACCGGGCTCGGAAGAGAACATCGACAACGAGAAGTACGAGTACAAGCCGCGTGACTTCGCCCTGGCCGAGGCCGAGGGCGCGTCGCTCGCCCCGTACGTGACGATGCTCAACCGGCTCCGTGCCGCGCACCCCGCCCTCCGCCAGCTGCGGAACCTGCACGTGCACGCCGCCGACGACCCGGCGACCGTCGTGTACTCGAAGCACCTGTCCGGCGAGTTCATCCGCTCCGGGCACGCCGACACCGTGATCGTCGTCGCGAACGTCGACCCGCACTCGGCGCGTGAGACCACCGTGCACCTGGACCTCGCTGCGCTCGGCCTGCCGGCCGACAGCCGGTTCGACGTCCGTGACGTCGTGACCGGGCAGCGCTGGGTCTGGGGCGCGTCGAACTACGTCCGCCTGGACGCGTTCCAGGAACCCGTGCACCTGCTCGTCGTGGAAGGACTGCACCGATGACGAACGACCCGACCGCACCCCAGCCGACCCCGCCGTCGCGCCGCGGCCCCGCCGTGCCGCCGGTCCCGCCCCCGCCGCCGCCCGTGCCCGCGCGGACACCGTCCGACGCGAAGCCGGAGCCGCGCTACGAGCCGCGGGTCTCCGCCCCCGACGAGGACCTGCCAGGCGCTCCCGCTGCACCGCGCGAGGCGCCCGACCGCGGGGTCGCCGAGTCCGCCACGCTGGCGGGGCACCCCGCCGACGCGACGCACCCGCGCGTACCGTCCGTCGACGCCGTCGCGTCGTCGGGCGCTCCGACCGGAGGCCCGTCCACCGTTGCGCCGTCGACCGCCCTCCCGACGCCGCCGGCTCCCGAGCCCGCCACCGCCGACAGCACGGGCCCGCGCCCGGCTCCGGTCGAGCAGTGGCTGCGCCAACAGGTCGCCGAGGGCCGTTGGTCCCAGCCCCACGACGTCCTCGGCCCGCACGCCGTCGACGGTGGCACGAGCGTCCGCGTGGTGCGCCACCTGGCGCAGGCGGTCCGGCTCGTCCGGCTCGACGGCGACGACGTCGAGCTGACCCACGAGGGCGACGGTCTCTGGGCCGGCGCCACCGCCGAGGAGCTCGGGCGCTACCGGGTCGAGGCCGACTACGACTTCGACGAGTCCTCGGAAGAGGACGACGCCACCTGGACGACCGACGACGCGTACCGGTTCGCCCCGACGCTCGGCGAGCTCGACCTGCACCTGTTCGGTGAGGGCCGCGACGAGCAGCTCTGGCACCACCTCGGCGCGCACGTCCGCACGATCGACGGCGTCGACGGCGTCGCGTTCTCCGTGTGGGCACCCCGAGCCACCGCCGTGCGCGTGATCGGCGACTTCGAGGGCTGGGAAGGCCGCACGACCGCGATGCGCCGCCTGAGCGACCTCGGCGTCTGGGAGCTGTTCTGGCCCGGAGCCGTCGCCGGACAGCGGTACAAGTTCCAGATCCTCACCGACTCCGGCTGGGTCGAGCGCGCCGACCCGTTCGCCCGCGAGGCCGAGATCGCCCCGGCCACCGCCTCGGTCATCACCGAGTCGAGCTACACGTGGTCCGAGGGCGACCGCGCCTGGATGGAACGCCGCGCGGAGACGACCACGCACGATGCGCCGATGAGCGTCTACGAGGTCCACCTCGGCTCGTGGCGCCCCGGGCTGTCGTACCGCGAGGTCGCCGACCAGCTCATCGGGCACGTGCAGTACACGGGCTTCACGCACGTGGAGTTCCTGCCGCTCGCCGAGCACCCGTTCGGCGGTTCGTGGGGCTACCAGGTCACCGGGTACTACGCCCCGACCGCACGCTACGGCTCCCCCGACGACCTGCGGTACCTGATCGACCGCCTGCACTCCGCCGGCATCGGCGTGATCATGGACTGGGTCCCCGGACACTTCCCGAAGGACGAGTGGGCACTCGGACGCTTCGACGGCCACGCATTGTTCGAGCACCCGGACCCCCGCCGCGGCGAGCAGCTCGACTGGGGCACGTACGTGTTCGACTTCGGGCAGCCGCAGGTCCGGAACTTCCTGGTCGCCAACGCCCTGTACTGGCTCGAGGAGTTCCACATCGACGGCCTGCGCGTCGACGCCGTCGCCTCGATCCTGTACCTCGACTACTCCCGCACCGACTGGCTGCCGAACATCCACGGCGGCCGCGAGAACCTGGACGCCGTCGCGTTCCTGCAGGAGACGAACGCCACCGCGTACAAGCGCTACCCGGGCATCGTGATGATCGCCGAGGAGAGCACCTCGTGGCCCGGCGTGACCCAGCCGACGAGCGCCGGTGGGCTCGGGTTCGGCCAGAAGTGGAACATGGGCTGGATGCACGACTCGCTCGAGTACGTGCAGCGCGACCCCGCGTACCGCAGCTACCACCACGACGAGATCACGTTCTCGCTCGTCTACGCCTTCAGTGAGCAGTTCACCCTGCCGATCAGCCACGACGAGGTCGTGCACGGCAAGGGTTCCCTCTACGGCAAGATGCCCGGCGACGAGTGGCAGAAGCTCGCGAACGTCCGGGCCTACCTGGCGTTCATGTGGGCGCACCCCGGCAAGCAGCTGCTCTTCATGGGGCAGGAGTTCGCCCAGCCCGCAGAGTGGTCCGAGGCGAAGGGACTCGACTGGTGGCTCCTCGACCAGCCCGGGCACCGCGGTGTGCAGGACCTCGTCGCCGCCCTGAACCGGGTCTACAAGGACACGCCCGCGCTCTGGACGCACGACAGCACGGCCGACGGCTTCGAGTGGATCGAGGGCGGCGACGCCCCCCACTCGACGCTCGGGTTCCTGCGCAAGGACGGCGACGACCGGCTGGCGGTGTTCGTGAACTTCTCGGGCGTGCCCGTGGAGCGCCGGTTCGGCCTGCCGAGCGCCGGCGAGTGGCACGAGGTGCTCAACACCGACGCCGCGGAGTACGGCGGCTCCGGTGTCGGCAACCTCGGCGTCGTCACCGCCGAGGACACCCCGTGGGCCGGCCGCCCCGCGTCGGCGCACCTCGTGGTGCCGCCGCTCGGCGCCGTCTGGCTCAAGCTCGCGCGCTAGCGTCATCCGCGTCCTGGACGCGACCGACATCCGGACGGGAGGCCCGGTGCCAGCTGGCACCGGGCCTCCCGTCCGTCGGGCGACGTGTCTGGAACCCGCGAGACGCCGTCGTGTCGCCGCGACGCCCCGGACGCAGCGAGACGCCGCCGGATTCGGCGGCGTCTCGCTGACACGACGGCGTCTGGGCCGGTCTCGAGCCGGCCTGAGACTAGTACAGAGCGCTCGCCAGGCGACGGCGGGCCGCGACCACGCGCGGGTCGTCGGTGCCGATGAGCTCGAAGTACTCGACCAGGCGGACGCGCAGGGCCTCACGGTCCTCGCCGAACACCGTCGGCACCAGGTCGAGCAGGCGCCCGAAGGCATCCTCGACGTGGCCACCGGAGATGTCGAGGTCGGCGACCGCGAGCTGCGCCTGGACGTCCTTCGGACCCGCACCGGCGGCGGCACGGATGTCGTCGGCGGTGTGGCCGTTCAGCCGGTCCAGGAGCGACACCTGCGCGAGCCCCGCGACGGCCATCTGGTCGTGCGGGTCCTGCAGGATCGCGGTCTTGTACTCGGAGATGGCCGTGGCGTAGTCGCCCTGCTCGATCGCGTCGTACGCGGCCTGGTGGTGCGGCGGCAGCGCTTCCGGCTCCGGCTCGCCCTGCTCGGCGGTGTCCTCGGGCGGAGCAGCACCGTCCACGGTGACGCGACCGGAGACGCCGTTCTGCTCGGCTGCCTGGAGCACCTGCTCGTAGACGTCGCGGACCTGCGCCTCGGGCAGCGCACCGACGAAGAGCCCGAGCGGGCGTCCGCCGATCAGCGCGGCCACGGTCGGGATCGACTGCGCTTGGAACGCCTGCACGAGCTGCGGGTTGGTGTCGGCGTCCACCTTGGCGAGCAGCACGCGCCCGCCGTACCCGGCGGTCAGCTGCTCGAGGATCGGCGAGAGCTGCTTGCACGGCCCGCACCACTCGGCCCAGATGTCGACGATGACCGGCACCACGGACGACAGCTCCAGGACGTCCTGGAACGTGTCGTCGGTGACGTCGAGCACGAGCGACGGGACGGTCAGGTCACCGCCGGTCTCGGCGCCCGGCGCTGGTGCACCGGTCGGGCTTCCCGCCTGCGCCGGAGCACCGGCGGGCGGCTGGGGCGGCCGCTGTGCGCGGTCGACGAGGGACGACAGGTCCACGGCTCCGCGGAGCCCGGACGGGGTCGGGGGGATGTTGCTCATTGCACCTCACTCGCTGCGGTCAGGCCCTGCGTGAACCCGAGCAGGACCACTTTGTCATCCGAGGCGACCGGCGGCACGTAGAAGAGCAGCTGGACGCCGTACGTGGCGCTGATGCCCTTCTTGCTCGTGTCGACCCCGGACAGTGCCTTGACGGCACCCTCGGTGTTGACCTCGGCGCCGGAGGCGGTCGGGGTCACCTTCTCGATCTCGTTGAGGTCGGCGGAGACGAGCGCGCCGGCGTCGTCGGTCGCGATGGCGACGGCGGAGTCCTCCGGGGCCTCGGACGAGTACTCGATCTTCGCCGTGTCCGGCAGGGACTGCGCCTTCTTGTCCTTGTAGGCCTTGCCGATGGTGGTGCGGAGGCCGTCACCCTCGGTGGCGAACAGGTCGGCGTACTCGCTCTTCGAGTCCTTGGACAGGA
The DNA here is from genome assembly GCF_003752545.1 of Curtobacterium sp. PhB172. Lineage (NCBI taxonomy): Bacteria > Bacillati > Actinomycetota > Actinomycetes > Micrococcales > Microbacteriaceae > Curtobacterium > Curtobacterium sp. PhB172. Next base: position 89,822 of record NZ_RKIF01000006.1, on the reverse strand, counting down.
TGTCGCCGTAGGCGGTCGCGACCTGGTCGGGGGCGATCGCGAGGAGCTTCGACTGCGGGGCCAGGAGCGCCGCGCCGATCGACGTCGGCGCGAGGCTCGGGATCTTGGCGTCGGCCTCGAGCGAGACGTCGTAGGCGACCTTGTACGGGTCGCGCGCGGTGTCCTGCACGAGCGTCAGGGCCTGCGGTGCCGACTTGGCGTCGCAGTCCTCGGCGACGATCACGAAGACCGTGCGCGGCCACGTGTCGGTCTGCTGTGGCAGCGCGACGCACACCTGACCGGCGGAGATCGCCGGCGGTGCCTTGACCTCGGAGTCCTTGCCGCGGATGGCGTAGTTCGCCGTCCGCAGGTCGAGCGCGGCACCGGTGAACCGGGTCGTCGCCAGGTCGGTGTCGCGGGCGCTGTCGGCCTTGTCGGCGACCGCCGCGATCCGCTCGACCACGCGGGTGATCTGCTGCTTGGTCGCCGCCGTGGGCTCGGTGGTCTCCGCCGCTCCGGTCGCGCTGGCCGTGGGGGTCGGGGTCGCGAGCGAGGGGTCCCCGCCCTGCGGCCAGTAGTCGGACGAGCAGCCGGCCAGGGCGAGCGTGCCGACGAGGACCACAGGGACCGCGATGAACGCGCGCGATCCGCGGCGGCCCCTGGTCGGGACCTGGGCACCGGCGGCGGCGGCGCGACGCGAGGCCCGCACGCGCGGCGGTCGGGTGCCGCCGCTGCGACGACGCGGCCCACGACCGCGGCGCTGGTGCAGGAACGCCAGGACCAGCAGCACGATGCCGCCGAGTGCGAAGACGCCACCGGCGACGAGCAGGGGCCCGACGGACGGCGTTGCGGTGTCCTTCGGCCACGTCACCGAGACGTCGCTCGGCGCGGCGGCCTTGCCGTCGCCGACGATGAGGACCGAGACGTCCTGCGGCAGGCGGACCGTGAACTGCCCGGAGCCGTCGTACTCCTGGTACCAGAGGTCGCTGCCCTTGGGCGACGGGACGGACGCCTCGGAGCCGGTGGTCTTGCCCACCAGCTTCGCGCTCTCGGCGTCGAACCGGAGCGTGGTGTGCTCGGCGTCACCGACCCACGCGTCGACGTCGGCCGTCTTGCCGTACGCGGCGAAGACCTTGCCGGAGCCGGAGACGTTGATCCGCTGGTAGCCGGGGTTCGCGTTGAGCGTCGACCCGGGGATCACGGTGACGGGGGCAGAGCTCTTGGTGGTGCTGTCCGCGACGAGCGAGGACGGCGGCGCGAACACGGTCCGCTGTCCGACCGCCGTCGCGACGAGCAGCAGGCCGATGACGAAACTGACGATCGCCAGGACGAATCGCACGAACACTCTCCCTACCGCGCCGGGGTGGGGATGTCGGCGCGCGAATCAGCGACTCAGGATAGCGAGCATGGCTGAACAGCGCATCCATCCGCGCTGACGCCGGTCTCAGACGACCCCGTCGGGCCACCACTACACTCGACCGCGGGCCGGATCGGGCCCTCCGCCGAGCACCTGGGAGCGACACGTGGCGAACGACGAGGCCGAGTTCGGGACCGAGCTGCGCGGGTACCGCCGCGACGACGTCGACCGTTCGCTGAACGACCTGCGCCGCGAGCTCATCAAGTCGAACACCGACCGTGCCGACGCCGCGAAGGAGATCCGTCTCCTGCAGTCCCGCGTGTCCGAGCTCCAGGGCGAGCTCGACGAGGCCGGTACCCCCACCTACAGCGGCCTGGGTACGCGACTCGAGTCCACCCTGCGCGTGGCGGAGGAGCAGTCCACCCGCCTCATCAGCCAGGCGGACATCGACGCACAGCGCCTGCGGGCGTCGAGCCGGGCCGAGGCCGACCGCACCGTGCGCGAGGCACAGGAAGAAGCACGCGACACCCTCGAGGACGCCCGCACCCGCTCCACCAACGAACTCACCCGTGCTCGTGCCGAGGCCGCCGACACCGTCGAGCGTGCCCGCGCCGAAGCCGGCCTGCTGACCCAGGACGCCCGCAACGAGGCCGCGGCCATCCGGGGTGCCGCGGTGACCGAGGCCGCCGAGGTCCGCTCCGTCGCCATCCGTGAGACGAACGCCCTGCGCGCCCAGGTCGAGCACGAGGTCGCCGAGCTGCGCGAGGTCGCCCAGCGGGAGTCGGCCGACTCCCGCACCGCCGCGGCCGACCTCGACCGCGAGACCGAGCACCGCCGCTCGGTGTTCGAGGCCGACCACGCCCGCCGGGTCGAGGACCTCGACCACGAGGAGTCCACCCGCCGTCAGGCACTCGAGCGCGAGGTCGCCGAGGGGCGTGCTGCGTGGCACCGGGAGCGCGACGAGCAGCAGCAGGCGCACGCCCTGGCGATCGAGACCGGCCGCGCCGAGCTGCAGGCCGAGGTCGACCGACGCCGCGCCGAGATCGACGGCGAGTTCGCCGACCGCCGCCGTGTCGTGGACGAGGAACTCGCCGCTGCCCGTGCCGAGTGGGACCGGGAGCTCGCCTCGGCGCGCACCGCCCTGGCACAGGAGGCCGAGGCGTTGCGTGCGCAGCTGCGCGTCGACGAGGAACAGACGCGCGTCGAGAACGAGCGGCTCGTGCAGGAGACCGCCGACCGCATCGCACGCGAGCTCGAGGAGCACGACACCCGCATCGAGCGGGAGCGCGCCGAGGCCGATGCCGCCGCCGAACGCGCGGACCGCGAGCACGAGAACGCCCTCGCCGCCCGCCGCGAACGCGAGCACGCCGAGGTCGACACCGAGATCGCCGACCGCCGCTCCGCCGAGCTCGACACGCTCGAGTCCGAGCGCACCGCCCTCCGTCAGGAGATCGACACGGCCCGCGCCGACCTGGCCAAGGAACGTGACGAGGCCCGAGCCGAGGTCGCCCGCGAGCGCGACGAGGCCCGCACGACGCTCGAGTCCGAGCTCGCCTCACGCCGGGACGACGCCGAGCAGGACTACCTGCAGAAGCACCACGAGACCGTCACCGAGACGCAGAAGTACCTCGACGAGGCGAACCTGCAGCTCGCCGAGGCCACGCGCCGTGCCACCGAGGCCCGTGAGCGCGCCGAACGGCTCCAGCAGGAAGCCGACGACCTCGAGCGCACCAGCACCGCCGACGCGCAGGAGCACGCCCGCACCATCGTCGCGGACGCCCAGGACCGTGTGCACCGCATGGTCTCCGATGCCGAGGAGCGCACGGCTGCCATCACCGCCGAGGCCGAGGACCGGCTGTCGGCGATCCGCACCGAGCGCGAGGCCGTTGCGGGCTACCTGGAGAACCTGCGCGGCGTGCTCACGCACGCGACCGGCCTGCTGGGGACCGCACCCGGCACCGCTCCCGGAGCAGGCGACGACGCAGTGGACGCGACCGAACGCTGACGCGAGCCGACCAGGAGGCGCGGGTCGCGCCTCCCGGTCGGCCCACCGCACCGAGGTGGGCACGCACCGTGCGTCGGACCGGCGAGTGCCGTCAGACCGGCCAGTGCGTCGGCAGCGGCGCGCTGCCCGGCACGACGAGGTCGGCGACGGCGTCGAGGACGATCCGGACGTACCGCTCCCCCACCCACAGGTGCTTCGCGCCCTCGATCGGGACGACCCGGACGTTCGGGGCGACGGCGAACCGGGCGATCGCTTCGTCGGGCTGCAGGAAGTCGTCGTGCTCGGGCACAAGGGCCACCACCGGGACGTCCACGGCTGCCCAGCGCGCGAGCTCGTCCTCCGTGGTGCGGTGCAGCGGCGGCGAGAGCAGGACCACGCCCGCCACGGTGCCGGCCTCGACGTGTTCCAGCGCGTGCTTGAGGATCACCTCGGTGCCGAAGGACCATCCGACCAACCACGGCGTCGGGAGGCCACGGTCCACGACCTCGGCGACGGCGGCTCGCAGGTCGAAGCCCTCGGAGACGCCCTCGCCGAACACGCCCTCGGACGTGCCACGTGGCGACGTCACCGACCGGAAGTTGAAGCGCAGGACCGCGATGTCCGCCAGGGCCGGCAGCCGCGCGGCGGCCTTCTTGAGCACGTGCGAGTCCATGAAGCCGTGCGCGGTCGGCAGCGGGTGCAGCGTCACGACGGTTCCCCGTGCCGGGCGGGATTCCGGTTCGGCGAGCTCCCCGACCAGGGTGAGGTGGTCGTCGGTGACGAGCTCGACGTCGGTGCGGCGGGCGGGCAGCTGCGTGGCGGAACGGATCTCGCCGTCGTCGTCGGTCATGCGATGCTCCAGCAGTGGTTGTGCCAGTGTCGGCGTGATGCCAGGTCGGCAGCGTCGCCGAGGACCCCGTCCGAGCGCCAGACCACCACGTGTGCGGTGCCGGGCAGGACCGCGCCGCCGCAACCGGGGCAGACGTACTCCTTCTGCGCCGACGCCGCGGAGACGGGCTGGACGAGGTACTCCCGCCCGCGACGCACCTCGGTGCGCTTCCACGAGCTCATCAGCCGATCGAGGCCGGTGTCCTCGTCAGGCTCGACGTCGCGACCACGGGGACGCCGCGGCCGGTTGCTGCGCGGCACCCCAACTGCCGATCAGTACCAGTTGTTCGCCTGGCTGTGGCCCCAGGCGCCGCAGGGCGTGCCGTAGACACCGGCGATGTAGTTGAGACCCCACGTGATCTGCGTCGCGGGGTTCGTCTGCCAGTCGGCACCGGCGGTCGCCATCTTGCTGCCCGGGAGCGCCTGCGGGATGCCGTACGCACCGCTGGGGTTGTAGGCGTTCACCCGCCAGCCGGACTCCTTGTTCCACAGCGAGACGAGGCAGTTGTACTGGTCGGTGCCCCAGCCCCGGGCCGTGACGAGCTGCAGGGCGATGGCCTGTGCGCTGCCCGCGTCGGGGGTCGCGGCCACGGCGGCCAGCGTGTTCGCGGCAGAGACGCTGTCGGTCTCGGCCGCGGAGGCGTCGGTCGTCTCGTCGGTGGTGGCGTCGTCGGCTTCTTCCTCGACGACGGGCTTGACGACCTTGGGCGCTGGCACGGTCACGCCGTAGCCGTCACGGTCGGCAGCGGCGTCGCCGTAGGTGCCGTGCGCGGTGTACTGCTGTGGGGCCTGCGGTGTCTTCACGAGCACCGGGGTGTCGACCGCGGCCTGCGCGACGTCGGCCTGGAGCGGATTGAAGAGCGACGCCCCGACGAAGAGGAAGACCCCGACGAACGAGAACGCCGGGACCGAGGAACGCTTCCGTGCGAAGGCGTTGACCGCGGCGGCTGCGCCACGGGTCGGCTGCTGCGCCGTCGCGGCGCGCTGGATAGCCGTCGCGTTCTGCTGCTTCGCGGCGCGCGGGTCGACCCGGGCCGCGGGGGCCTCGTGCGCGAACGCGGCGATGCGTTCGTCGGACACGCGGTTCGCTGCGACGGACTTCGGCGTCGCGACCGGACCGGTCTCCGGCAGGACCTGCGGGTTCGCCTGGAGCACCGAGGTGTCTGCCGTACGGGTTCGGTTCAGTGCCGCGCGGCGCTCACCCGAAGCCTGGAGGCTCAGGTGCTCGCGGAGATCGCGGTCGGAGCTGTGGTCTGCCGTGTGCCTGCCCATGAGTAGGACCAGGGTAACGGAACGATCACGGAAAGCGAAGCACCTGGGTGCAGCGCGTCGTCAGCGGACGGCGAGCATGACCTCGACGACGGCGTCGAGCAGCGCGTCGACCTGGCCCTCGCGGTAGCCCCCGTGCTTCGGGCGGAACACGATGGACCGCACCTCGGTGAGGCTCAGCGGTTTGCCCTCGCGGAAGTAGCCGCCGAGGCGGGCCGCGAACGCGTCGACGTCCTTCGGGTGGTAGCCCGTACCGAGCACGCTGACCCGACTGAACCGCTGACCGTTCGGGCGCTCGAGGCGGGCCACGACGTCGGAGGCCTTCGTGCGGGCCTCGGCGTACCAGGCCTTCTGCCCGGCGTCGCCGATCTCCCGCTCACGCTCCCGGGCCGCGAAGGCGTCCTCGAGGCGCTCCAGCGCTGCGTCGACGTGCGAGGTGGAGTAGCCGCCCTTGCGCATCGAGAATGCGGTGGCGCGGATCTTCGCAGCCTCGATGCCGGGGGCGCTGTCGTCTGCGGAGTACGCACGACGGGCGTCCTCGAGGAAACGCTCGACTTCGTCGACGTCGTATCCGAGGGCGGAGCGAGCTGCGGTCGGGAAGGTGGTGGCCACGGCGTCATTCTGCCAGTCCCGACCCGTGGCACAACCTGGACGCGCTGAGGGCGGCGCTCAGGCTGGGCCGACGAAGTCGGTCAAGGTCGGTCAGTGGTTGACGATCAGGTACAGCACGTAGGCGACGGCGGCCGACGGCAGGATGCTGTCGATGCGGTCGAGCAGTCCGCCGTGCCCGGGCAGGAAGGACGAGATGTCCTTGATGCCGAGGTCGCGCTTGATCATCGACTCGGTGAGGTCGCCCAGGGTCGCCGACCCGGAGATCAGCACGCCGAGCACGACGCCGGTCCACCACGGCAGACCGAGCATGAGCCAGGCGACCAGGACGCCGACGATGATGCTCGCTGCGACCGATCCGGCGAAGCCCTCCCACGTCTTCTTCGGGCTGATCCGCGGCGCCATCGGGTGCTTGCCGAGGTTCAACCCGGTGGCGTAGGCACCGGTGTCGACAGCGACGACGACGAGGATGAAACCGATCACCCAGAGGTTGCCCTGCGACTGCGCGGAGAGCAGGACGACACAGGCGCCGAGCAACGAGATGTACGCCTGCACGAACAAGCCGTTCGTGACGTCGCGGAACACGTCGCCGGCGGACGGCTTCTGCCGCGAGAGCGCGACCTCGACCAGACGCCAGAGGCTGATCAGGACGATGCCACCGAGCAGCGTGAAGAGTGCCGCGACCTGCCCGAGCAGGAACGCCGCCGGCACGATCGCGATCGCGACGGCGACGCTCGGGATCCGCGGGACGTCACGGCCGGCGAAGCGCATGGCGCTCGTCAGCTCGTAGACGCCCACGCCGAGCAGGAACGCCGCCACGACCATGAACGACGGCGGCCAGATGAGGAGCGTGCCGAGCATGACCACGGCGAACGCGAGCGCGATGCCGATCGCCGCCGGCAGGTTGCGCCCGGTCCGCGCCGTCAGGGCCTCGTTGCGCGCACCGAAGTCGGCCTTGCGCTGCCGGAGCTGCGCCTCGAAGTCGGTGCGGGCCGCTCGGGCACGCGCATCGAAGTCCTGGCGGAGCCCCTTCTTCACGGGCCCGGTCTGGTCGGGTCCGTGCTCTGCTGTGGGGCGTTCACCGCCCTGGTCCGGGCGGCGCATCAGACCTCGAGGAGTTCGGCTTCCTTCTTCTTCAGCGACTCGTCGATCTGGTCGACGTGCTTCTTCGTCAGGGCCTCGAGGTCCTTGTCGCCGCGCGAGATCTCGTCGTCCGAGATCTCACCCTTGAGTGCGTCGAGGTCGTCCTTGGCCTTGCGGCGGATGTTCCGGATGACGACCTTGTGGTCCTCACCCTTCGTCCGCACGAGCTTGACGAACTCCTTGCGGCGGTCCTTGGTGAGCTCCGGGATCGTCACGCGGACGATGTCACCGTCGTTCGTCGGGCTGGCGCCGAGGTTCGGGAAGGTCGCGATGGCGCGCTCGATCTCCTTGAGCGCCGTCTTGTCGTACGGCGTCACGATGAGCGTGCGGGCCTCGGGCGTCTGCAGCGACGCGAGCTGCGCGAGCGGCGTCGGCGTGCCGTAGTACTCGACCGGGATCTTCTGGAAGAGCGCCGCGTTGATGCGGCCGGTGCGGACGGTCGAGAAGTCGTCCTTGGCGACCTCGACAGCCTTCGCCATCTTCTCGGTGGCTTCGGTCAGGACATCACTGATCACGGTGTTACTCCTTCGGTACTGGCGTCGAGTCTAGTCAGCGGTGCGGGTCAGTTGCTGACCACCGTGCCGATGCGCTCCCCACGGATGGCGGCCTGGACGTTGCCCTCGCCCTCCATCCCGAAGACGTGCATCGGCATGCCGTTGTCCATGCAGAGCGAGAACGCGGTGGCGTCGACGACCTTCAGGCCCTTCAGGAGCGCGTCCTGGTAGGTCACGTGGTGCAGCTTCTCGGCCGTGGCGTCCTTCTTCGGGTCCGCCGTGTACACGCCATCGACACCGTTCTTGGCGACGAGGACCTCGTCGGCCTTGATCTCGAGTGCTCGCTGCGCGGCCACCGTGTCGGTCGAGAAGTACGGCAGGCCGGCGCCGGCGCTGAAGATGACGACGCGGCCCTTCTCGAGGTGCCGCTCGGCGCGCCGCGGGATGTACGGTTCGGCGACCTGGGTCATCGCGATGGCCGACTGCACGCGCGTGGCGGCCCCGGCCTGCTCGAGGAAGTCCTGCAGCGCGAGCGCGTTCATCACGGTGCCGAGCATGCCCATGTAGTCGGCACGGCCGCGGTCCATCCCGCGCTGCGAGAGCTCGGCGCCGCGGAAGAAGTTGCCCCCGCCGACGACGATCGCGATCTCGACCTCGCGCGCTGCGACGGCGATCTCCTTGGCGATGGCCCCGATCACGTCAGGGTTCACGCCGAGCGATCCGGCCCCGAAGGCCTCCCCCGACAGCTTCAGCAGTACGCGGCGTCGTCCGGTCTTCTCGTCGGTCATCTGATCGCACCCTTCGTCGTGGTCTCGTGGAAATGTACTCGCGGATGTGTCGCGTGTGTGTCGCGCCCGGAGGCGCGAAAAACGGGGCCAGGAACCTGGTTGGTTCCTGACCCCGTCACGGGTTCGTTACGCGCCGACCTTGACGCGGGCGAAGCCCTGGATCGTGATGCCGGCGTTCTCGGCGGCCTTCGCGACAGAGATCTTGTTGTCCTTCGCGTAGTCCTGGTCGAGGAGCGACACCTGCTTGATGTAGGCGTTCACCCGACCCTCGACGATCTTCGGGAGCGCAGCCTCGGGCTTGCCCTCCTCGCGCGTGATCGCCTCGACGGTCGCACGCTCCTTGGCGATCTCGTCGGCGGGCACCTCGTCGCGGGTCAGGTACGTCGGGTTCGCGAACGCGACGTGCTGGGCGATCGAGCGGGCCTCGGCAGCGTTGTCACCCTCGTACGCGATGACGACGGCGATCTGCGGCGGCAGGTCCTGGCTGGTCTTGTGCAGGTAGATCTCGAAGGCCGAGCCCTCGACACGGCGGACCGTGCGGACCTCGAGCTTCTCGCCCAGTGCGGCGGCCGACTCGTTGACGACCTCGAGGACGGTCTTGCCGTCGACGGGGGCGGCGTTCGCGGCGGCGACGTCAGCTGCACCGGCGGCCGCGACGGCCCCGAGCACCTTGTCGGCCAGCGTCGTGAACTTCTCGTTCTTCGCGACGAAGTCGGTCTCGCTCGCGAGCTCGACGACCGTGGCGGCGCCGTTCTCGGAGCTCGCGACGACGACGCCCTCGGAGGTGGCACGGTCGTCGCGCTTGGCGACGGCCTTCGCACCCTTGATGCGGAGCAGCTCGACGGCCTTGTCGTAGTCGCCGTCGGCCTCGACGAGCGCGTTCTTCGCGTCCATCATGCCGGCGCCGAGGTCCTCGCGGAGCTTCTTCACGTCAGCAGCGGTGAAGTTTGCCATTGACTGTCCTTTCTGGACGGTACGTGTGTGGAGAGTGGTGAAGCAGGCGCCGGATCCGATCGGGTCCGGCGCCTGCGACAGGTCACTCGGCGGGGGTGGTCTCCGCGGCTGCCTCGGCCTCGGCCGTCGGCTCCGCGTTCTTCGCGTCGTCGGCGATCGGCTCGCCGATCTCCTTCGCGGCGACCTGCGCGTCAGCGTTGTTCTCCTCGACGGTCGCGCCCTCGGGAGCGGCGTCGGCGGACGGCGTCGCGGCGTCGCCACCGAGGAGCTCCTGCTCCCACTCGGCGAGGGGCTCTGCGGCCTCGTCGTCGTCGCCACCGTTGTGGCGGGTCTTCAGGCCCTCGGCCGCGGCGTCGGCGACGATGCGGGTGAGGAGACCGACGGAGCGGATCGCGTCGTCGTTGCCCGGGATCGGGTACGTGATCTCATCGGGGTCGCAGTTGGTGTCGAGGATGCCGATGATCGGGATACCGAGCTTCTGCGCCTCGTCGACGGCGAGGTGCTCCTTCTTGGTGTCGACGATCCAGAGCGCGCTCGGGGTCCGCGTGAGGTTGCGGATACCACCGAGGGTCTTGTGGAGCTTGTCCAGCTCGCGCTTCTTGATGAGGAGCTCCTTCTTGGTGAAGCCCTTCGTCGTGTCGTCGAAGTCGATCTCCTCGAGCTCCTTCATGCGCGCGAGGCGCTTGGAGACCGTCTGGAAGTTCGTGAGCAGACCGCCGAGCCAACGCTGGTTGACGTACGGCTGGCCGACGCGGGTCGCCTGCTCGGCGATGGAGCCCTGCGCCTGCTTCTTGGTGCCCACGAAGAGGATCGTGCCACCGTGCGCGACCGTCTCCTTGACGAAGTCGTACGCGCGGTCGATGAAGGCCAGCGACTGCTGCAGGTCGATGATGTGGATGCCCGAGCGCTCGGCGAGGATGAAGCGCTTCACCTTCGGGTTCCACCGACGGGTCTGGTGTCCGAAGTGGACGCCGCTGTCGAGCAGCTGGCGGATGGTGACGACGGCCATGTGCCGTCCTCCTTCTGTGTTCTCGGAGCGCAGCTGTGCTGTGCCCCTGTTGCGGTTGTGTCGAGCACGACCGGAGGTCGTGATCCCTGGTGTCCTGGCACGCGACCGCCCGCTCGTGAGAGCAGGACCGGTGGTCGGGTGCCGGGTCGGAGACGGCGAACCGTTGACGACCCTGTGGACACGCGAAGTCAGCGCGCATCAGCGCACTGCTGGAGAAATGCTAGCAGACAGGAGGCCCGGATCACGCGCGCCGACCGGCTGACGTGATCCGGGCCTCCTGTCCGGTGTTCTGGGTGTGTCAGGCGCGTCTGATCACGCCTTCGCGTCCACCGTGTCGCCCTCGGCGGAGATGCCCATCTCCTCGAGCGAGCGGCCCTTGGTCTCAGGGATCTTCGCGATGACGAAGAAGAACGAGATGAGCGCGAACAGCGCGTAGATGCCGTACGTGACCGTCAGGTTGAAGCCGGACAGCACCGGGAAGGTGATCGTGACGATGAAGTTCGCGACCCAGTTGGCGGCCGAGCCGATGCCGAGCGCCGTGGCGCGGATGCGGTTCGGGAACATCTCGCCGAGCAGCACCCACATGAGCGGACCCCACGTCGCGCCGAACGACACGACGAACAGGTTCGCGAAGATGAGGGCGATGACGCCCCACGAGCCGGGCAGGCTCGGGTTGCCGTCCACGATCGTCGACTGCGAGAACGCGATCGCGACCATCGCCAGCGACACGAACATGCCGGCGGAACCGGTGACGAGCAGCGGCTTCCGACCGACCTTGTCGACCAGGAAGATCGCGATGAAGGTCACGGCGACGTTGACCACCGACGTGATCGTCGAGATGAGGAACGAGTCGCTCTCCTTGAACCCGACCGCCTGCCACAGCGTCGTCGAGTAGTAGAAGATCACGTTGATGCCGACGAACTGCTGCAGCACGGCCAGGATGATGCCGACCCAGACGATGGGCTGCAGGCCGAAGCGGTTGCCCCGGATGGAGCCCTTCTTCTCGTTGGCTTCCTTCTTGATGCCGTCCTGGATCTCCTCCAGGCTCGTGTTCACCGTGTCGCGCGGGACGATCTTCGTCATGACCGCGCGGGCGTCCTCCGTCCGACCCTTGGCGAGCAGGTACCGCGGCGACTCCGGCAGCGTGATCGCCAGGATGCCGTAGACCACCGACGGGATCACGCCGACCAGGAACATCCAGCGCCAGGCCGGCAGGCCGAGGACGACCTCGGAGGCGCCACCGGCGGTGACGGCGAAGAACTGGTCGGAGAGCAGCGCGGCGAAGATACCGAGCGTGATGGCGAGCTGCTGGAACGAGGCCAGGCGCCCGCGGATCGCCTTCGGCGACACCTCGGAGATGTACGCCGGCGCGATCACCGAGGCCGTACCGATGCCGAGGCCGCCAACGAGGCGCCACAGGACGAAGTCCCACGTGGCGAACGCGAAGCCGGAGCCGATCGAGCTCACCAGGAACAGCACTGCGGCCCAGAACATCACCCGGGTGCGGCCCCAGCGGTCAGCGAGTCGACCGGCGAAGTAGGCGCCGAACGCACAGCCGATGAGGGCGGACGCGACGGCGAAGCCGCTCGCCGCCTCGGACAGGCCGAACTCGCCCTTGATGGCCTCGACGGCGCCGTTGATGACCGACGAGTCGAAGCCGAAGAGGAAACCGCCCACCGCTGCTGCGATGGCGAACGCGGTGACCTTCCCCTTGAACGCACGGTCCTCGCCGTGCCCGGTGGCTGTGTTGGACACGATGCTCCTGGGTTCTGCCGGCCGTGCTGCTGTGGGCACGGTGCCCCGGCGGTCGGCTCGTTCGCCGTCCGTGCGGCGTTGCGTGGTCCGGAGCGGCCCCGACTGTACTCCTCGTGGCGGATGTGGTCATAACCGGGTGCGGGTGTCGGCGTGGGGCGGTCGTTCGGGTCGGGGCGGTCGGGGTGGTCGGGTCGTGGTGGTCGGGTTAGGGCGGGTTGGGGTGTCGCCTCGACTCGGAACGACACCGTCGATGTCGTGCGACATCGAGGACGTCGTTCGTTGCGGTCGCGTCGTCCCTCCACAGGCCGGGAGGCCCGCCCTGCCCTCCACGGACCGCCTCACCTGGGTCGTGTGGCCGGTCCGCGGCGGACAGGGTGGCGGCATGGTCCTGTTCCCCGGCTCCGGCAGTCGGCTCCCCCCGGCCGTCGCGATGGTGGTGGTGCTCGGGATGCTCGGGGCGTTCGGGGCGGCCACCGCGTCGTTGCCCGCACCTGGGCCCGCGCCGGAGGACGTGCGCGACCACCGGGATCGCACGGCGGCGACTCGTGCTGATGAGCCGTGGGTCTGGCCGACCGGCACGCAGGTGGTCGAGCGCGGGTGGGAACCGCCGTCCGACGACTACGCCGCCGGTCACCGCGGGATCGACATCCCGGCGCCGCTCGGCACGACTGCGGCGGCGGTCGACGACGGCACGGTGGCGTTCGCCGGACCGGTGGGCGGCAGGAGCGTCGTGACGGTCGACCACGGCGGCGGGCTCGTCAGCACCTTCGACTCAGTGCAGCCACTCGTCGCTGCTGGGGACGACGTGCGACAGGGTGATCCGGTCGGCCGGGTGTCCGTGGGGCACTGCCCGGCCTCGGCACCGTGTCTGCACCTCGGCGCGCGGGTCGACGGCCGCTACGTGGACCCGACGTCGTACCTTCCCGCGGCCGAGTGGCCCGTCCTGTTGCCGGAGTCCGCTTGGCCGGGGTGAGCGACGGCGACGAGCGGTGGGCGACGGGCGACGGGCGACGTGCAACTTCGACGTGCGACGTGCGACGTGCGACGTGCGACGTGCGACGTCACACGATCGCCCCGTTCCAACGTTCCGGCGCCGCGCAGCCGCACGAGTGCGCGGTGCCGGCCCGGCGGTCGCTCGGCGCCGGTCCGACGGTCGCTCGCGGGGCACGGTGGCGGTCCGGCGGTCGCGCCGTCAGGCGCGCGGGTGGGCCGTCCGGTAGACCTCGCGCAGCCGTGCCGAGGACACGTGCGTGTAGATCTGCGTCGTCCCGAGGCTCGCGTGCCCGAGCAGTTCCTGGACCGCGCGCAGGTCCGCTCCCCCGTCGAGCAGGTGCGTCGCCGCGGTGTGCCGGAAGGTGTGCGGTCCGCTCGGCCCTTCGCCGGGAAGGTCCCCAAGCAGCCGAGCCACCACGCGGTACGCACTGCGCACCCCGAGCCGGCCACCCTGGTCGCCGAGGAACAGTGCCGTGCTCGGTACATCGGCCCGCGCCGCGAGGGTCGGACGCCCCCGCGACGTCCACGCCTCGAGTGCATCACGGGCCGGGACGCCGAACGGCACGACCCGCTCCTTCCCGCCCTTCCCGAGCACGCGGACCGTGAGCCGCCCGCGATCGACGTCGGCGACGTCGATGCCGACGAGCTCGCTCACCCGGATGGCCGCGGCGTACAGCAGCTCCACGAGCGCGAGGTCCCGCAGCGCACCGGGATCGTCGGTCGCTGCGCGGGCCGCGAGGCCGTCGAGCAGCCCACGGACCTGGTCGGCCGACACCACCCGCGGCAGGTGCGAGCCGCCCTTCGGTGCACGGAGCCGCACGCCGGCGTCCGTCGCGGTCACCCCGGTCTCGCTCGCCCACCGCGTGAACGCCCGCACCGACGACGACCGGCGGGCGATCGTGGACCGTGCGAGCCCCCGCTGGTCGGCTTCCCACAACCAGTCACGGAGCAGTTCGAGGTCGACCCCGTCGATGCCGACGACGCTGCGTCGCGCGGCGAACTCGACGAACTGGTCGAGGTCGTTCGCGTAGGCGCGGAGCGTCTGCTCGCTGAGCCCCCTGGCGTGTCGAGCGTGCCCGAGGAACGAGTCGACCGCTGCCACGAGTCGCTCTCCCTGCTGCTCTGCTTGGTCCGCCACGTCGTCAGCGTACGGCTGGCCGACGTCATGCGCGGCCCCACCCGCCGCTGCTGTGCGCCACGAGCCCCTGCAACTGCGCGAGCGCAAGGGCGTCCGCCACCGCCGCTCCGGACAGCCCGGACCGTCGAGCGATCTCGGCCTCTGGCAGGGCACGACGGCCGAGCGCGTCGAGGACCCGGACGACCTCGGGATCGCGCTGGACCGACACGAGGGGTTCGTCCGCCGCCGCGGTCGCACCGGAAGCGGCCACGGGACGCATCGCGGCGACCGGGTCCCCCGGGTGCACGACGAGCTGCGCCCGGCCCTGTGCCACGAGTCGGTGACATCCGACCGACGCCGAGGACGCGAACGCTCCCGGCACGGCGAACACCGGGCGACCGAGCTGCCCGGCGTGGTGCGCGGTGTTGAGCGCACCGGACCGCGCACCGGCCTCGACGACGACTGCGGCGTCGGCGAGGGCGGCGATCAACCGGTTCCGGGCCAGGAAACGCCACCGGGTCGGGCGGGTCCCCGGCGCCGACTCCGCCACCAGGACGCCCTGCCGAGCGACGTTGTGGAGCAGCTGGACGTTGCCGGCGGGGTAGAGCTGGTCGATCCCCCCGGCCAGGACCGCGATCGTCGGGGCCCCTGCGGCGATCGCCACCCGGTGTGCGACCGCGTCGATCCCGTAGGCGCCGCCGCTGACGATCGTGCAGCCGGCGTCCGCGGCGGCCGAGGTGATCTCGGCGGCTGCTTCAGCCCCGGCGATGGTGTTCGCCCGCGACCCGACCACGGCCAGGGCGGGTGCCCCGTCGCCGACACCCGCCGTGGCGCTGCGCGTCCAGAGCACGAGCGGTGCGTAGGGGCCGAGGTCGTCGATCGCCGTCGGCCACCCAGCGGACCCGGGCACGAGCAGTCGTGCCCCGACGGCTTCGGCCGAGGCGACGACGTCGGCCACGTCGGACCGGACCAAGCGCGGTCGCCACCGGTCGATGGCCGTGTGCAGGACGCCGGCGAACGCATCGGGGTCCTCCGCACCGGGCACGCCGGCCTCCACGCACCCGTCGAGCAGCTCGTCGAACGCACCGTCGGCTGCCAGCAGGACCGTGCCGAGGGCGCGCTCCGGCCCGAGGGCCGCCATGAGCTCACCGGCGACAGAGTCCCCCGGCTCCACGATCACGGACCACGCCACGCGGGCAGCGGTCTCGACCGGGTCCGACACTCCGTCGGCCCCGAGGACCCGTCGGATCGCGGCCAGCAGTTCGCTGGCGTGGCCGGGCCCCACGCCGCTCACAGCGCGCTCCGAAGGGCGAGGGCACCCCGGACGTGTGCTCTGCTCGGACGGTCGACCGCTTCGAGGTCTGCGAGCGTCCACGCGAGCCGCATCACCCGGTCCCACCCCCGCATGGTCAGGGTGCCGAGGTCGAGCGCCCGGTCGAGCTCGGTCGTCGAACCCGGTTCGATCCGACCGTCCGCCCGCAGCCAGGCTCCGGTGACCTCGGCGTTCTTCGTCCACCCGGTGTCCCGGAGGCGTTCGGCCATCCGAGCGCGGGCCTCGGCGACCCCGGCGCGGGCCTCGGCCGTCGTCGGCGTGCTCCCGTCGGCTCCACGCATCTTCCCGGTCGTCACCCGGGGCACGAGCACCCGGATGTCCATCCGGTCGAGCAGCGGTCCGGACATCCGCCCGAGGTAGCGCCGGACTGCACTCGGCGGACACTCACACGGTTGACCGTGCGCTCCGCCGGCGTTGCCGCACGGGCAGGGGTTGGCAGCGAGCACGACCTGGCACCGCGCCGGGAACTCCGCGGCGCCCGCAGCCCGGTGGATGGTGATCCGACCGGACTCGAGCGGCTGGCGGAGCGCGTCGAGCACCGCTCGGGGGAACTCCGGTGCTTCGTCGAGGAACAGGATGCCGCCGGTCGCACGCGACACTGCCCCGGGTCGCAGCACACCTGAGCCGCCGCCGATCAGGGAGATCGCCGACGCCGAGTGGTGCGGGGCCTCCCACGGGGGCTTCGTGCTCCACGACGCCGGTCCGAGTCCGGCGACGGACCGGACGGCGGCGACCTCGAGCGCGGTCGCGTCGTCGAGGTCGGGCAGGAGTCCGGGCAGGCGCTCCGCGAGCATCGTCTTGCCGGCACCGGGTGGACCGAGCAGGAGCGCATGGTGCCCACCGGCCGCCGCGGCGACGAGGGCGCGCACCCCGATGGGGTTCCCGACGACGTCCGACAGTTCGGCCACCGGGCGTTGGACCGAGGGCGCCGGCACCGGCAGCACGGCGTCGACCTCGACCGGCGGTAGGAGCGCGCCGGCGTCGATCGCAGCCGCACGGAGTGAGTCGACCCCGGTGGTGCGCACGCCGTCGACCACGCGGGCCTCGGGTAGGTTGCCGATCGGCAGCACGACTCGGTCGGCCCCGGCGTCGCGGGCGGCGAGCAGCATCGGGATGACGCCGGCGACCGGTCGGACCCGACCGTCCAGACCGAGCTCCCCGATGTAGACGATCCGCTCACTGACGTCGGGTGCGAGTCCGGCGCCGGCGAGCACGGCCATCGCGATCGCCAGGTCGAACCCTGAACCCCGTTTCGGGATCGCCGCGGGCGTGAGGTTCACCGTGATCCGACGAGCCGGCAACGGACACCCGGCATTCGCAGCGGCGGCACGGACTCGCTCGCGCGCCTCGCCGAGCGAGGTGTCCGGCAGTCCGATGATGCTGAAGGCGGGCAGCTGACTGGTCAGGTGGGCCTCAACCTCGATCCGGCGCCCGGTCACGCCGAGCAGGGCAACGGCCGCAGCACGGCCGATGCCCGTCACAGCACACCCGCCACGTGTTGCACGGCCGTCCGGGGGCCGTCGACGTGAACCGCGACGACGTCGATGCGGATCGCGCGTGCCGACACCTCCGGATGGGCGTCGAACCACTCGGCCACGAGTCGTCGCATCCGCGTGAGCTTCGTCGCCGTGATCGCCTCGAACGGATGCCCCGTCGTCGTACCGGATCGCGTCTTCACCTCGATGAACGCGAGTGTGCAGGAATCCCACGCGACGATGTCGATCTCGCCCCGGGCACACCGCCAATTCCGCTCGAGGACCCGGAATCCCCGTTCGTGCAACCACGCCACGGCCTGGTCCTCGCCGAATCGCCCCAGGCGGCCGTTCCGGAGTGTTCGTCCGGGGCGATCGTGCAGCTTCTGTTCCATGTCATTGCCTCCACGGCAACGATCGCGGGAACGGACAGCGCGGATGGGCGCCGATGAAGACTCTGTGGAATGAGACGACGACGATCCCCCTTGGGGAGGAATGACGAAGGACCCGGGTGATCGCGATCACCCGGGTCCTTCGTCGACAGCGGCTCAGTGTGCGGCTGCGTACGCTTCCTGCACCTGGGTCGAGATCCGACCACGGGTCGAGACCTCGTAGCCGTTCTCCTTCGCCCACTCGCGGATCTTGCCGAGCTCTTCGGAGTTGCCACGCTTCGGGGCCGACTTCGGCGCCGTGCTGCCGGTGCGACGACCGGAGACCTTGCGCGCGGCGGCGATGTAGTCGGAGATCGCTTCGCGGAACTTGTCGACGTTGTCGTTCGTCAGGTCGATCTCGTACGACGAGCCGTCGAAACCGAATTCGACCGTGCGACCTTCACCGGTGGTGATGGGGGAATCGTCGAGGTCGTCGACGAGCTGGACGGTGACCTTCTGTGCCATGCGCGGCTCCTGTTCATTGGACGGGAAATCCCGACCAGAATAGCGCGTGGAATTCCGGCACGTCACCAGTCACCGGCGATTCACCGAATGCACCGGAATTGACGATCACTCGTCGAGTGCCAGTTCCTTCGGCAGTTCGAGTTCTCGCGATGTCAGTTCTTCGACATTCACGTCCTTGAACGTGAGGACGCGGACGCCCTTGACGAACCGGTCGGAACGGTAGACGTCCCACACCCAGACGTCGTTCATCGTCAGTTCGAAGTAGAAATCGTGTTCGGTGTCCCGGCGCACGAGTTCGACCTCGTTCGCCAGGTAGAAACGCCGCTCGGTCTCGACCACGTAGCGGAACTGCGACACGACGTCGCGGTACTCGCGGTACAGGGCCAGCTCGACCTCGCGGTCGTAGTCGTCGAATTCGTCCTCATCCATTGCGCCCACAGTCTACGGCGGCAGTCGCACCAGTGCGCGACACCCCCTCAGCGATGTGCCTCAGCGCCGCGAACGTGAAGGTCGAACGACCCCGAGGCCGGCTGCTCCCCAAGGAGCCCACCGAGGTTCCACAACACGCCGTGTGCGCTCCGCCGAGGTTCCGCGGCGGCACCGGGCATGCGCCGAGATGCCGAGATTTCGGAACCTCACCAGCCGGCGCCGGGGCAGGGCGCGAGGGCCACAGGCACGGCAGCCCGGGGCGACGGCGCCGGGTCAGCTGACGAGCGCGTCGAAGCCCTCGAGTGACACGCTCGACGCCTGGTGCAACCACGACTTGCGGTGCAGCGCGTGCGCCCCGACCGCGCGGATGGCGTCGTAGTGCGCGGTCGAGCCGTAGCCCTTGTTCGACGCCCAGGCGTAGTGCGGTGCCTCGTCGTGGGCAGCGATCATCAGGGCGTCCCGCGCGACCTTCGCCACGATCGACGCCGCGGCGACCGAGGCGCAGTCCCGGTCGGCCTTGACCTGCACGACGACCTCGAGCGGGTCCGTCGTCGGACGGAGCGAAACGGGGACGGCACGGGTCAGCCAGTCGAAGGACCCGTCCAGCACGACGACGGCGCCGTCGAGCGACAGGCCACCGGCGACCAGCGACTCGAGCGCCTGCGCCCCTGCGGCTCCGAGCGCCGGGACGATCCCCTGCCGGTCGACGTACTCGGCGGACGCCATGCCGACGGCGGTGCGCGCCCAGCGGGTGACGACGGGGACCAGGTCCGTGCGGCGGGTGGCGGACAGCAGCTTCGAGTCGGCCAGACCCTGCGGGACCCGCCCGACGTCGATCGTCACGGCCGCGACGCCGACGCCGACGGGACCGGCGATCGCACCGCGTCCGACCTCGTCCATCCCGATGACCGTGACACGGCCTTCGGCCAGCAGTCGCTTCTCGACGCGGAGGGACGGGCGGACGGGGGTCACTGGTCGCGCTCCTCCACCCCGGCGAACACCTCGGGGTGGTCGTCGAGCCACGTCCAGCGGCTCGTCGGCCAGGAGATCACGAAGGCGCGGCCGGTCACGTCGGACAACGGCACGAACCCCTTCGACGGTGTGTCCCCGTTGTAGCGGGAGTCCTTGGAGTCGTTCCGGTTGTCGCCCATCACCCAGATGGTGCCCTTCGGCACGGTGACGGAGAAGTCGGTCGCCGACGCGGGAGCGCCGGCCGGCAGCTTGAGGTACGGCTCCTTGATCGGGACGCCGTTCACGGACATCTGCCCGAGGTCGTTGCAGCAGGAGACCTTGTCCCCCGGCAGACCGATCACGCGCTTGATGAGGTGGTCGTCGCTGTCGCCCGTCCCGAGGCCGATCTGCGTCAGGACCCAGTCGATCGCCTTGGCGGGCTGGGTGTCCGGCGTGACGCTCGGCACCTCGGACCCGGCGAGCCATCCACCCGGGTCCTTGAACACGACGACGTCGCCGCGTTTCAGTGCCACGACACCCGGGACGAGTTCGTTGACGATCACGCGGTCGTTGATCTGCAGCGTGTTCTCCATCGACGCCGACGGGATGTAGAACGAGCGGATCAGGAACGTCTTGACCAAGAACGACACGAGCAGCGCCGCGATGAAGATGATGACGAGGTCGCGGAGGAATGTGAGGATCCCGTTGCGCTGCTTCTCGGGCCGGGGCCTGCGCCCGGATTCCTCAGTCGTGTCCGTCATTTCCGCTCTCGTTCACACCGTGCCCGCCCGGGTTCAGCGGGCGCAAAGGGAAAGCCCCCCGTCGATGCACAACCGTACATCGGCGAGGGGCCAGCAGCGGCGTCCGGCTCGCGGGCGCTCACTGTGAAGGCGATCAGGCGTCGCGCTTCTCCTTGATCTTGCGGCGGGCCGCCTTGCCGCGCAGTTCGCGCAGGTAGTAGAGCTTCGCGCGACGAACGTCACCCTTGGTGACGATCTCGATGTGGTCGATGATCGGCGAGTGCACCGGGAACCAGCGCTCGACGCCGACCTGGAAGCTCACCTTGCGGACCTTGAAGGTCTCGCCGATGCCGTGGCCCTGGCGGCCGATGACGACACCCTGGAAGACCTGGATACGCGAGCGCGTGCCTTCGACGATGTTCACGTGCACCTTGATGGTGTCACCGGCGCGGAAGTCCGGGACGTCGGTCCGCAGCGATGCTGCGTCGACGTTGTCGAGGAGCTGGCTCATGGCTGTTCTACTCTCTGCGGACGCACACGGGTCGCCGCGGATCGATGTCTGATGAAGTGGTGGTGCGTGCCCGGTGTCGGCGACTCCCCCGTGGCAGAGTCCAGCCAGGGCACAGCGGTCCATACTGCCACACGGAACGCCGCGGGCAAAACAGCGAGGATGGACCCATGATCGAACTGCGAACCCCCACGGAACTCGACGGCCTGCGCGTCGCCGGTCGGTTCGTGGCCGATGTCCTCGACGAACTGCTCGACACCGTCGACGTCGGCGTGAACCTGCTCGAGCTCGACCGCGTCGCCGCGCGGATGATCGCCGACCGGGGTGCCGAGAGCTGCTACGTCGACTACCACCCGTCATTCGGCAAGTCGCCGTTCGGCAAGAACCTGTGCACCTCGGTGAACGACGCCGCGCTGCACGGTCTGCCGTTCGACCACGTGCTGCAGGACGGCGACCTCGTCAGCCTCGACTTCGCCGCGAGCGTCGACGGCTGGGTGGCGGACTCCGCCGTGTCGGTGCAGGTCGGGACGCCCCGCGACGAGGACCAGACGCTCATCTCGACCGTCGAGCGCGCCCTGGCCGCTGGCATCGCGCAGGCTGCGCCGGGCAACAAGCTCGGCGACGTCTCGCACGCGATCGGGCACGTGGCGAAGGAGGCGGGCTACAGCGTCAACCTGCAGTTCGGCGGGCACGGTGTCGGTCACACGATGCACGGCGACCCGCACGTGCCGAACGACGGGCGACCCGGTCGCGGTCTGAAGCTCCGGCCGGGGCTGGTGGTCGCGATCGAGCCGTGGCTCATGCAGGGCACCGACGAGCTGTACCAGGACGACGACGGCTGGACGCTCCGGAGCGTCGACGGCTCACGTGCTGCGCACGTCGAGCACACGGTGGCGGTCACCGAGGCCGGACCCGAGGTCCTGACCCTGCGTCGCGCCCAGCGCGCCGACCCGACCGCCTGAGGGACTGGAGGCGCGGTGCGGTCCCGCCCCGCGCCTCCCGTCCGTCACGGGTCTCGACCAGTGCCCCAAAGCGACAGAACTCGGCTGTGGCCGCCGTCATGTGCGCGACAGCGACAGTTGGCCGCGGATGTTCCGCGGCAGACTGTCGCTTTCGCGAAAACGACAAGCAACAACCGACCACCAACGCACGCCCGTCAGGCAGGCGGCAGCAGGTCCGGCCGGACGCGCCGCGTCCGCTCCACCTGCTGCTCGTGTCGCCACGCAGCGACCTTGCCGTGGTGGCCGCTGAGCAGCACCTCGGGCACGTCGTGGTCGCGCCAGGACGCGGGCTTCGTGTACGAGGGGTACTCGAGCAGGCCGTCCTCGTGGGACTCCTCGACCAGGGACTCGGGGTTGCCGACGACGCCGGGGACGAGTCGCCCGACGGCCTCCATCATGGCCATCGCCGCGACCTCGCCGCCGTTCAGCACGTAGTCGCCGAGCGAGAGTTCGACGACCGAGCAGCGTGACGCCGCCCATTCGAAGACGCGGGCGTCGATGCCCTCGTACCGCCCGCAGGCGAACACGAGGTGGTCGGAGGTCGACGCGAGCGAGCGCGCGATGGACTGCTTGAACGGCGTGCCGGCGGGCGTCGGGACCACGAGGGTCGACGAGCCGTCCGGCCGCAGCAGGGCGTCCAGCGCCTGCGCCCACGGTTCCGGCTTCATCACCATGCCGGCGCCGCCGCCGTACGGGGTGTCGTCGACGGTGCGGTGCCGGTCGGTCGTCCAGGAGCGCAGGTCGTGCACGTGCAGGTCGAGCAGCCCACCGGAGCGGGCCTTGCCGAGCAGGGACACGTCCAGCACGGAGAAGAACTCCGGGAAGATCGTGACGATGTCGATCCGCACGGCAGCTAGTCCGTGACCGTCTCGGGCCGGGAGGTGTCCTCGGGGTCCTCGAACAGACCCTGCGGCGGCGTGACCGTGACGGTGCCGGACGCGATGTCGACAGCGGGCACGATCGCCGCGACGAACGGCACGAGGACCTCGCCGCGCGACGGGGTGTCGATCGCGAGCAGGTCCTGCGCCGGCATGTGGTCGACCCGGGCGACGGTGCCGACCTCGACGCCGTCGCGCAGCACCTTCAGCCCGACCAGCTGGTGGTCGTACCAGGCGTCGTCCTCGCCGGTCTCGGCGTCGGCGTCCTGCTCGACCCAGAGGATGATCCGGGCGAGCGACTCGGCGCCGGTGCGGTCGTCGATCCCGGCGAAGAACGCGACGGGGTGACCGTTGTACCAGCGGAGCTCGTCCAGCTCGAGGGTCTTGCCCGACCACGGTGAGTCATCGGGGACCTGGAGCGTGAACGTGGCACCGGGGGTGAACCGACGATCCGGGTCGTCGGTGTAGAGCTCGAGCTTGATGCCGCCCTTGAGCCCGTGTGCCTTCGTGATTCGACCCACCCGGAGCTGGGTCGTCTCCCTAGGAATCGGTGTCGACCACGTCGACCCGCACACGCTTGCCGTCGGCCAGGGCCGAGACGAGGGTGCGGAGTGCCTTGGCGGTCCGCCCGGCACGACCGATCACGCGGCCGAGGTCCTCGGGGTGCACGCGCACCTCGAGGACCTCGCCCCGCGGGGAGGTGGAGCTGGCGACGCGCACGTCGTCAGGGTGATCGACGATCCCCTTGACGAGGTGCGTCAGCGCGGATTCGAGCAAGGACTACGCCTCGGTCGTCTCGTCGGCGGTCTCGGCGTCGTCGGTCTTGGCGGCGGGAGCCGTCTTCTCCGACTTCGGCTTGAGGACGGCCTTCTTCGAGGAGTCGACCTGGAAGGCCTGCTTCGGCTCGGCGACCTTGACCTTGGACGCGGTGTCCTTCTCGCCCTTGAACTTGGCCCAGTCGCCGGTCAGCTTGAGGAGGGCCGCGACCTGCTCGGTCGGCTGCGCGCCGACGCCGAGCCAGTAGAGCGCACGCTCGGACTCGATCTTGATGACCGAGGGCTCCTCGGTCGGGTGGTACTGACCGATCTCCTCGAGGACACGACCATCGCGCTTGGTGCGCGAGTCGGCGACGACGATGCGGTAGTAGGGCGCACGGATCTTACCGAGACGCTTCAGACGGATCTTGACAGCCACAATTGCTCCTGTTTGCTTACGTTGTGGTTGAACTGGAACCGCGGGCGTGGGGGCACACACGGTGAAAGCTCGAGAGAGATCGCTCACAGCTGGATAGAGGGTCGAGCTGCGGCGATTCGACCGTTCATTCTTACAGATTCCGGGCCGCGATGCGAGCCGACGCGCTACGGCGCGAGTCGCCGGACCGCTTCGAGGGCCTCGGACGTCGCGCGGACCGCATCCACGCTCCGTGCGTCGCGTGCGCCACCGACGACGGCGAACGGCACACCGGCGGCTTGGAGGCCCGTCACGAGTCCGTCACGCACGTCACCCTCGGTGTCGATCGCGCGTTCCTGCCCGGCGCAGACCACGACGTTGTCCGCCGGGATCGCACGCTCCTCGCCGTGCTCGTCGCGGATCCAGAGGGCACCGGGCTCGATGCGCAGGTACTCCTGCACGCCACCGACCATGCGCACCCCCGCGTCACGGAGGCGACCGATGGCGACCCAGCGCGAGGTGATCCCGACGCCCTGCCCGAACTTGCCCGATCGGCGGAGCACGGTGACGTCGGAGCCCGGCCGGATCGTGCGCGACGCAGCGGGCAGCCGCTGGGGGACGTCGCCGACGAGCTCCTCGGAGACGTCGAGGTCCCAGCGCGCCGCGAACTCGGTGGCGCGGACCGACTCGTCCGGCGACTCGGTCAGGAACGCTGCGGTGTCGACGCCGATGCCGCCGCCGCCGATGATCGCGACGGTGCCGGCCGGCACGCCCTCGCGCAGTGCCCGCTCGTACGACAGGACGTGCGGCAGGTGTGCACCGGGGACGTCCACGTCGCGCGGGACCACCCCGGCGGCGAGCACCACGGCGTCACTGTCGGCCAGGTCCGCAGTCGTGGCCGGGCGCCCGAGGTGCACCGTGGCTCCTCGTTCGTCGAGCTCGGCGCGGGCAGCCCGCACGGTGGCGGCGTAGTCCTCCTTGCCGGGCACGAGCGCGGCGAGGCCGAACTGGCCGCCGAGCCGGTCGGCGGCTTCCCACACGGTGACGCGGTGCCCGCGTCGGGCGGCATCGACGGCTGCGGCGAGACCCGCCGGTCCCCCGCCGACGACGTCGACGCGCTTCGGGTCGGTGGTCGGACGCGCGGGGAACGCGACCTCGCGGGCGGCGCGCGGGTTCACCAGGCAGGACACCGGCGCACCGATGATCGAGCGGTCGAGGCAGGCCTGGTTGCAGCCGATGCAGGTGTTCACCAGCGCGAACCGGCCCGCGAGCGACCGGTTCACGAGCGAGGAGTCGGCGAGGAACGGTCGGGCGAGCGCGACGGCGTCGATGGTCCCGTCGGCGAGGACGGTCTCACCGTCGCGCAGGTCGGTCATCCGGTTCGACGCGATCACCCGGACGTCGGGGTACGACGAGGCGCGCACGACCCCGGCGATGCGCGCGGCGTAGGCGAGCCAGGCACCGTGCGGCACGGCGGCCTGCACGGTCGGGGTGCGGGACTCGTGCCAGCCGATCCCCACCGAGATGCCGTCGAGCCCGAGCGGCAGCAGGTCGTGCACCAGGGCGTCGACGTCGTCCTCGGTCGACGAACCGGGCATCAGGTCGGCGCCGGAGAGCCGG
This sequence comes from Curtobacterium sp. PhB172, assembly GCF_003752545.1. Taxonomy (NCBI): domain Bacteria; kingdom Bacillati; phylum Actinomycetota; class Actinomycetes; order Micrococcales; family Microbacteriaceae; genus Curtobacterium; species Curtobacterium sp. PhB172. The sequence goes on along the minus strand of NZ_RKIF01000006.1, from coordinate 64,485 downwards.
ATCGTCACGGCCAGGTCGGGCACCGCCGCACGGACGGCCTCGACGACCGACACCGTGAAGCGCCGTCGACGCTCCGGCGAACCGCCCCACTCGTCGTCACGCAGGTTCGTCAGCGGCGACTGGAACTGGTTGATGAGGTAGCCCTCGGACGCCATGATCTCGACACCGTCGAACCCGATGTCGCGCGCGGACCGGGCCGCGGCGGCGAAGTCCTCGATGGTGCGCTCGATCTCGGCCGGCGTCAGCTCGGTCGGCACCACGCCACGGGCGGCCGCCCAGGGCAGGGCCGACGGTGCCACCACGCGCTGAGGGTCCCCGTGCCGGTCGACCATCCCCGCGGCGAGCGCGTACCGCCCGGCGTGGAACAGCTGCGCGAGGATCGTGGAGCCCTCCTCGTGCACGGCGTCGACCGCCGTGCGGAACCGCTCGTCCGCTCCCCCGACACCGAACACGGCGAAGTCGGGGCCACCACGGGCCTCGTCGTTCACCGCGATGCCGCCGGTGATGATGCACGCGGCACCGCCGGCAGCACGTTCGCGGTAGAACGCCGCCATGCCGGCCCCACCGTCGTCGTGCACCTCGAGTCCGGTGTGCATCGACCCCATGACCACCCGGTTGGGCAGGGTCAGGGGGCCGAGTGTCCACGGCGAGGAGACGACGGCGAGCTCGGGCAGGGCGACGGTGCTCATGCCCCTACTCTGCCGGAGGGAGCACTGCGTCGCGCAGCGGCGACGTCGTGTCCGCCCAGAACGGCGGGGCGATCACGGTCAGACCGCCGTCCACCGAGAGCACCTGCCCGGTGATGTACCCGGCCTTGTCCGACAGCAGGAAGTCGACGGCGTCGGCCATGTCGTCGGCCGTCCCGGGGCGCTGCAGCGGGAGCTTCTCGAGGACGGTGTCCATCGGCGCCTGGCCGGGGACCTTCGTGTAGAAGTACTCGAGCGAGTCGGTGTCGATGAGGCCGCCGTTCACCGCGTTGACGGTGATCTGGCGCGGACCGAACTCCACCGCCATGTACTTCATGTACGCCTCGCTCATGGCCTTGGCGGCACCGAGTGCGGCGTAGGTCGGGAACGCCCGGAGCGATCCGTACGACGTCACGACGACGATGCGGCCACCCCGGTCCATCAGTTCCGCCGCGCGCTGGGCGCCGAGCACGAACGAGCGGGCGTTCGTGGCGTAGCTGCGGTCGAGGTGGTGCAGCTTGAGGTCGGCGACGGGCTTGAACGCGCTGGCCGCGGCGTTCGCGACGAACATGTCGAGGCGTCCGTAGGTGTCGCGCACCAGGTCGAACAGGGCGTCGATCGACTCCGGCTGCTCGATGTCGACCTGCGCCGTGACGCCGTCGCCGCCGGCCGCCCTGACGTCGGCCAGGGACTCCTCGGCCAGGTCGGCGTTGCCCTTGTACGTCACCACGACGGTGACGCCGCGCTGGCCGAGCTTCTGCGCGAGCAGGCGGCCGATGCCGCGCGAAGCGCCCGTGATGAGTGCGATGGGTGCGTTGGTGCTGTGGGTCACTTCGGTCCTTCAGGTGGGTGGGTGACGGACGGGAGGCGCGGGGCGGGCCCGCACCGCGCCTCCCGTCCGGTACTGGGTTGCGGTCTAGAACCCGGCCTTGCCGGTGACGACGGCACGACCGACGACCAGCTTCTGGATCTCGTTGGTGCCCTCTTCGAAGCGCTGCGCGCGCGCGTCGCGGTAGACGCGTTCGATCGCGTTGCGCTTCCAGTAGCCCTGGCCGCCGTGCACCTGCAGGGCCTTGTCGGTGACGCGGGCGAGCATGTCGACCGCGACCATCTTCGAGGCACTGGAGAGCGTGCCGGCGTCCGGGCGGTCCTCCTCGTACGCGCGCGCGGCCTCGAGCACCAGGGCGCGGGCGGCGGCGATGTCGGCGTAGTTCTCGGCCAGGTAGAACTGGATCGCCTGGCGGCTGGACAACTGCTTGCCGAACGTCTCGCGCTTGTTCGCGTACTCGACCGCGAGCTCGTTCGCACGCTCGGCGAGGCCGACGGCGCTCATGGCGACGGACACGCGACTCGGCAGCAGGAAGCCGCCGAGCGCGACCTCGAGCCCCTGCCCCTCGGCGCCGAGCAGCGCACTGGCCGGCACGGGCACGTCGGTGAAGCGCAGGATCGCGTGGTCGGTACCGCGGATGCCCATGGTGTCGGAGTCGTCGATCACCTCGGCACCCGGCAGCCCGCTGTTCGGCATGAGGAACGCGACCGTGCCGTCCTGACCGCTGGTGCCCTCGAGCCGCGCGGCGATGAGCCAGTAGTCGGCTTTGACACCGAACGTGATGAGGTGCTTCTCACCGTTCATGACGTAGGTGTCGCCCTCGCGGCGGACGGTGGTGCGGATGTCCGCGCCGGTGCCGGCCGTGGCCTCGGTCAGGGTGAACGCGACGAGCTTGTCGCCCGCGACGCTCGGCTTGACGACCTGCTCGATCTGCTCCGGCGTCGCGTAGGGGGCCATCGCGCGCCAGGTGCCGTTGATGACGTGCACGAGCATCCGGATCGACGCGTGCGAACGCGAGACGATCTCCATGATCTCGAGGTAGCGCGAGAACGGGATGGCCCGTCCGCCGAGCTCGGTCGGGGCGGCGAGGCTGAGCCACCCGTTGTCCTTGAGCTCCTGGAACAGCTCCGGGGCGACCCGGCCGGTGCGCTCGATCTCGTCCGCCCACTCCTCACCGCGGCCGCGGACCCACTCGGTGACCTCGGCCTTGAGCTGCTGGAAGGCGGATTCGGTGGCGGTTTCCATGACCAGCGTCATCGTGTCTCGTTCTCCTTCGTGGTGCTCGCGGCGACGAGCGCGGCTGCCTGCTCACGCAGGACGTTCTTCTGGACCTTGCCGACGGCGTTGCGCGGCAGTTCGTCGATGGACTCGAGCCGCTCTGGCCAGTAGTACTTGCTCACGCCCGCCTTGTCGAGCGCCTGCTGCATCGCCGCGAAGTCGAGCCGCTCGGCACCGGCAGCCGGCACGACGAACGCGCAGGCACGCTCACCGAGTCGGGCGTCCGGCATCGCGACGATCGCCACGTCGGTGACCAGGGGGTGCTGGTAGAGCAGGTTCTCGATCTCAACGACCGGAATCTTCTCGCCCCCGCGGTTGATGACGTCCTTGATCCGGCCGGTGATCGACAGGAAGCCGTTCGCGTCGACCTTCGCCAGGTCGCCGGTCCGGTACCAGCCGTCCTCGGTGAAGACGTCGTCGGTCAGGTCCTGGCGGTCGAGGTACCCGTCGAACATCGTCGGCGAGTGCAGCTCGAAGTTGCCCTCGGTGTCGGCGGGGAGCTCGTGGCCCTCGTCGTCGACGATCCGGATCCGGATGCCCGGCAGCGCGCGACCGTCGTGCCCGTACGCTGCCGCCGGGTCGTCGCTCGGGCTGGACAGCGCGCCGAGGCAGGTCTCGCTCGTGCCGAACGCGCCGAGGATGGCCGTACCGAGCACCGTCGCGGCCCGCTGGGCGAGGGCCCGGGGCACCGCGGCACCGGTCGGCACGAAGATCCGCAGCGACTCGGGCTGGGCGGCACCGGCTTCGACCAGGTCGACGAGGTCGGTCAGGAACGGGGTCGCGCACTGCACGAACGACGCCTTCGCGACGCCGAACGCCTGCTCGAGCGCGACGGCGCCGTCCCACACCGGCTGGATGACCTGCGGCGCACCGAGCCGGAACGCCAACAGCATGCCGTACAGGAAGCCGGTCTGGTGCGCGAGCGGCGACGGGATGTAGATCCGGTCCGCGCTCGTCAAGCCCGACTGCGCGACGTGCATGGCCGTGGCCAGCCCGAGGGTGCGGTGCGGGTGCTGCACGCCCTTCGGCTCACCCGTCGTGCCGCTCGTGAACAGCAGCTGGCAGACGTCGTCGGGGCCCGGCGCGCGCGAGGTGATCTCGTCGACGTCCACGTGCACGGCGTCGAGGGCGTTGTCGAAGTACCGCCAGTGCCAGTCGCTCGTGGCCACCCGGTCCAGGGCGTCGGCCGGCAGCGGCGGCTGGTTCGTCGGGGCGTCGACCTGGCCGCGCGCCTCGGACCGGAGCACGATGACGTGCTCGACCGACAGCCGGCGCTGCTGGGCCTTCGCCTCGTCGATGACGTCGAGGAGCTCGAGCGCGGGCCGGCGCTTGCGGAACACGTTCGGCAGGAACACCACACGGGCGCGGGACCGGGCGAGCGTCATCGTCGTCTCGCGCGGACCGAACACCGGCATGATCGGCGTCGCGACCGCACCGATCTGGATCGCCCCGAGGGTGATGGAGACGAACTCGCGCCAGTTCGGCAGCTGCATGGCGACCGACTCGCCCGTGCGGACCCCGAGCTCGAGCAGGAGCGCGGAGACCTTGTCGGCCTCGTCCTGCAGTTCCCGCCACGTGGTGTGCACGGGTGCTGCGCCGCCGACCTCGATGACCGCGAGGCCGTCGGGATCGGTCGTCGCGAGCGTGCGGACCTTCTCGCTCAGCACGAGGGGGTCGGCGTCGACACCGGCGAGCGCGAGCGGCTCCGGGGTCGTGGGAGCGACCGGCTGCTGCTCGCCGTCGGTGCGCTCACCATCGGCGCGCTCACCGTCGGCCCGCTCACCGTCGGCCCGCTCACCGTCGGCCCGCTCGCCATCGGTGCGCTCGCCGAGGTCGGTGCGCGCGTCGGCGATCGCGGCGGCCTCGGCCGCGTCGGCCCGGTCGTCGCGGGCGATCTGCGCGGCGAGGGCGTCGCCGACCTCCATGTCGAGGCCGACGGAGTTCATCGCCTCGAGGAACGTCGGGTACGAGATCCGGTAGGCCCGCGGGTAGGTCAGCCCCGAGGTGCCGCGCGCCTTCGAGGCGGCGACGGCGAGCGACATCAGGACCCGGTGGTCGTTGAACGACGACATCTGCGCGCCGTGGAGTCCCTCGGCCCCGACCCCGGTGACGCGGAGCTCGTCGGCGCCCTGCTCGGCCCGACCACCCATGCGGTTGAGCTGCAGCATCGCGGCGACGCGGTCGGACTCCTTCAACCGGATGTGGGCGACGTTCCAGAGCCGGGTGGTGCCCTCGGCGAAGGTGGCCATGGTCGACAGGACCGGCAGCAGGTCGGGGATCGGCTGGCAGTCGATGTCGAGCGGTCGCAGCGGGGAACCGTCGTGCTCGATGCGCACGAACCCGGTCTCCTCGTCGATCCGCATCGGGACGCCCATCGCCGTCGCGAGGTCGAGGAACTCGCTCTCCGGGTGGTCGGTCTCGGCGGTGGTGAAGGCCGTCATGCCGCGCAGGAGCAGGTTCGACTCGCGGATGCCGGCCGCGGCGATGCCGAACGCGGCGGAGCCGATGTCCGGCGGGATGACGTAGTCGTGCGGGGTGGCCTGCTGGTTCGCCGGGATCCGGTACTCGAGCCAGTCGTCGGAGACCTCGACCGTCAGGCCGAACTGTCGCATCATCCGGACGGTCAGTTCGACGTAGGGCTGCTCGTTGAGCCGGTCGCCGGTGATGTGGATCCGGGTCTCCTGCTCGGCGAACGGGGCCACGAGGAGCAGGCCGGAGACCCACTGCGACAGGGTGCCGGCGATCGTGACGTCGCCGCCGCGGGGGCGCTTCGGCTGGACGGTGACGGGCGGGCAGTCGTTCGTCGCCTCGAGCTCGATGCCCATCTGGGTCAGCGAGGTGAGCAGCGCCTTGATGGGCCGGCGCTGGAAGTACTTCATGCCGACGAGCGTCATCGGCTCGTCGGCGAGCGACGCCAGCCCGGTCATGAAGTAGAGCGTGGTGCCGGAGGACCCCATGTTCAGGATGCCGTCGGCGCCACGGGACCCGTGGTCGACGACGTCGGTGGCCTCGTACCGGCCGCCCAGCCCGGTGACGTGGTACTCGTCCCCGCGACGCCGCACGTCGACGCCGAGGGCGCGGAGCGTGCCGACGGTCCACTCGACCTGGCGGGTGGCGCTGATGCCAGAGACGATGCTCGTCCCCTTCGCCAGCGATGCGAGCACCAGCGCGCGGTGCGCGTGGTACTTCGAGACCGGGACGTCGAGTTCACCGACGAGTGGTGCGGACGTGCCGCGCACGACCAACTGCATGCGTACCTCTTCCTGCTCTGTACATATCAACGGTACGCCCGGTGTGGAACTACTGTGAATCGGATCCGCACGACCAGAAGCCGCCGTCGTTGTGCGTGTCCGACAACCTTCCGGGCAGGATGTACAGCATGGACATCCGCTTCACCGAGTCCCCTCCGTCGACCATCGGCGTCGAGTGGGAGCTCCCGCTGGTCGATCTGTCGACCGGCGACCTCGCGCCCCGTGCCCCTGCCGTCATCGCGGCCGTGCACGAACGACTCGGCGATCGCGAGCGGGTGACCGAGGAACTCCTGACCAACACCGTCGAGGTCGTCTCCAGCGTGCACGCTCGGGTCGGCGACGCCACGAGCGAGCTGTCCGGCATCATCGGCGAGGTCATCGACGCCGCCGAGCCGCTCGACGCCCAGGTCATGTGCTCCGGCACGCATCCGTTCGCCGTCTGGGACCAGCAGGAGATCACCCCGGACAGCGAGCACTACACGACCCTGATCGACCGGACGCGCTGGTGGGGTCGGCAGATGCTCATCTGGGGTGTGCACGTGCACGTCGGCATCGACGACCGCGACAAGGCCCTACCGATCCTCGGCGCGATGCTCGCGTACGTCCCGCACCTGCAGGCCTTCACCGCTTCGAGCCCCTTCTGGGCCGGCATCGACACCGGGTACGCCTCGAACCGGGCCCTCATGTTCCAGCAGCTCCCCACCGGAGGCCTGCCGCCGGCACTCGGTGCCTGGGCGAACTTCGAAGAGGTCGTGAGCGACCTCACGCACACGGGCGTCATCGACAGCGTGAAGGACCTGCGGTGGGACATCCGCCCGTCGCCGAAGTGGGGCACGCTCGAGAACCGGGTGTCCGACGGCATCTCGACCCTGCACGAGGTCGGCGCCGTCACCGCCCTCGTGCAGTGCCTGGTCACCGCGATGTCCGACCGGCTCGACGCCGGCGAGACCCTGCCGACGATGCAGCCGTGGTTCATCCGCGAGAACAAGTGGCGCGCCGCCCGCTACGGCATGGAGGCCGAGATCATCACGAACGCCGCCGGCGACGAGCGGCTCGTGACCGACGAGGTGCACGACCTGGTGCAGCGGCTCGACCCGGTGGCCGAGCGGCTCGGCTGCCAGCAGGAGTTGCACCACCTGGACACGATGATCGCGAACGGGGCGTCGTACCAGCGGCAGCTCCGGGTCGCGCAGGAGCACGGCGGTGACCTGCGCGAGGTCGTCCGCCACCTGGTCACGGAGTTCCGCGAGTCCCTGTGACCCCGGGCCATTCCGCGTAGCTGGTCGGATCGGGCGTACCTGGTCGTTTCTTTCGACCAGGTACGCCCGATTCGGCTTCCCATCGCGCCCGTTCTGGGAAAGAACGTCGTGAGCCCGCCCCGCGCCTCCAGTCCGCGCCCACCCACCTGGTCGATCCGGGCGTACCTGGTCGATCCGGGCGTACCTGGTCGATCCGGGCGTACCTGGTCGATCCGGGCGTACCTGGTCGTTTCTTCCGACCAGGTACGCCCGATTCAGCTTTCCATCGCGCCCGTTCTGGGAAGGAACGTCACGACGTGCGCATAGACGGACGGGAGGCCCGTGGCGGATCCGCCACGGGCCTCCCGTCCGTCAGGGGGTCGCGACTAGCGACCCAGGAACTTCTGCAGGCTCGCGAGCTCTTCCTCGGTCGGCGCCTTGCCGCCCTTGGCGGCACCGCCGAGGCCGAGGCCGGAGCCCTTCGGCGCCTGCTGCGGAGCGGCAGCCGTACCGGCGGCGATCGCCGCACGCTTGGCCGGGTTGCCGACCTTCGACTTCTTCTTGCCGCCCTGCTGCTGCTTCTTGCCGCCGTGCATGCCCGGGATCGGACCCATGCCCGGCATCTGCGGCACGCCACCACGGGCGACGGTCTTCATCATCTTCGCGGCCTGCTCGAACCGGTTCACGAGGGCGTTGACCTCGGTGACCGTGGAGCCGGCACCCCTGGCGATGCGGAGTCGGCGCGAGCCGTTGAGGAGCTTCGGGAGTTCGCGCTCCTTCGGCGTCATCGACTGGATGATCGCCTCGGTGCGCACGATCTCGCGCTCGTCGAAGTTGTCGAGTGCCTCGCGCATGCCCTTGGCGCCCGGGAGCATGCCGAGCATGCCCTTGATCGAGCCGGCCTTGCGGAGCTGCTGCATCTGCTGCAGGAAGTCGTTCAGCGTGAACGAGTCGGACGCGATCTTCTCGGCGACCGCGCGGGCTTCGTCCTCGTCGAAGGCCGACTGGGCCTGCTCGATGAGCGACATGATGTCGCCGAGGTCGAGGATGCGGCTCGCCATGCGGTCCGGGTGGAACGGCTCGAAGTCGTCGAGGCCCTCGCCCGTGGAGGCGAACATGATCGGGCGGCCGGTGACGCTGGCCACCGAGAGTGCCGCACCACCGCGGGCGTCGCCGTCGAGCTTCGACAGCACGACTCCGGTGAAGTCGACGCCTTCCTGGAACGCGCGGGCCGTGACGACGGCGTCCTGACCGATCATCGCGTCGATGACGAACAGGACCTCGTCGGGGTCGACGGCCTTGCGGATGTTCGCGGCCTGCTTCATCAGCTCGGCATCGACACCGAGACGACCGGCGGTGTCCACGATGACGGTGTCGTACTGCTGGTCGACCGCGGCCTTGATGGCGTTCTTGGCGACCTTGACCGGGTCACCGACGCCGTTGCCGGGCTCCGGCGCGAAGACGTGGACGCCGGCCTGCTCGCCGACGACCTGCAGCTGCTGCACGGCGTTCGGACGCTGGAGGTCCGCCGCTACGAGCATCGGAGTGTGGCCGTCCTTCTTGAGCCACTTGCCGAGCTTGCCGGCGAGGGTGGTCTTACCGGCACCCTGCAGACCCGCGAGCATGATGACCGTCGGCGGCTTCTTCGCGAACTCGAGGCGACGCTGCTGCCCGCCCAGGATGCCGACGAGTTCCTCGTTGACGATCTGGACGACCTGCTGCGCCGGGTTCAGCGCGCGGTTGACCTCGTCGGAGAGGGCACGCTCGCGCACGGAAGCGGTGAACGCCTTGACGACCTCGAGCGCGACGTCGGCGTCGAGGAGCGCCCGCCGGATCTCGCGGACGGTGCCGTCGACGTCGGACGGAGTCAGCCGACCCTTGCTCCGCAGATTGCGGAAGGTCTCGGTCAGCCGATCGGAGAGTGAACCGAATTGCGCCATGATCCGTCGATTCTACAAGGCTCGGAGCGCGGGTCCCGGTCGGTCAGCGCAGCAGCACGCCGGGCGTGAGCTCGACCGGGGTGTCCAGCCCGACGTCGAGGACCACCGGCGCGGTCGACGGCAGGCGGTCACCGGTGGGGAACCAGCGCCGGTCCGGCGCCACCAGGATGACGAGACCGTCGACGTCACCGACCGCGGCGAAGCCCTCGCCTGCCGGGTTGGCGTAGGGCTCGAGTCCGGCGCGGCGCAGCGTCCCGACGGCACCGAGGACGTCGGGCACGGCGATGCCGACCTCGCTGACGGACAGGAGCGGAACGGCGGAAGCTGGCCCCGACACGGGTGCGACGGGCGCCGGTGCGAGTGCGGCCGCGGCGAGGTCCCGCCGTTCGATGAGCTCGAGCAGCTGCTGGTCCGGTCCGTCGAAGTACACCGATCGCGAGTTCCAGTTCGGCGGGCCCTCGAACTCGTCACGCCCGTCGGCGTCGACCAGCACCGTCGCGATCCCGGCGATCCACTCGGCAGCCACGTCGAACGTGCCCGCCGGGATCGTGATCGCGAGGTGCAGCGCACCGGTCATCCACGGCAGTTCCCGGAACAGGAGGCGCGTGGACCCCACCGCTACCTCGACCACTCCGTCGGCGCGGTCGACCGGGCAGCCGAGCCGTTCCCAGAACCGGGCGGTGGCGTCGAGCGAGCGGGTGGCGAGCTGTGCCTGGCGGATGTCCATGTCCGCCATCCGAAGCCCTCAACCACGGTTCAGGTCAAGGTCGCCCCTGTTGTTGTACTCCGTCCAGAAACCATCGTAGGCTCGCTCGCATGCCGGAACTCGAGATCGTGCGGCCTGCCGGGCTGCTCGACTACGCCGAGGGCCTCGCGCTGCAGCGGGACCTCCACGCCGCCGTCGTCGCCGGCCGCTCCCCCGGGGCCCTCGTGCTGTGCGAGCACCCGTCCGTGTACACCGCCGGCCGACGCACCGAGCCGTCCGACCTGCCGACGAACGGCGCCCCGGTGGTCGACGTGGACCGCGGCGGACGCATCACCTGGCACGGCCCCGGACAGCTCGTGGCCTACCCGATCGTCCGACTGGCCGTTCCGTTCGACGTCGTGGCGTGGGTGCGCGACCTCGAGCAGGTCATCATCGACGCGGCGGCGACCGTCGGGGTGGACGCGCGGCGCATCGACGGCCGGAGCGGCGCGTGGACGACCGGGTCCGCGCCGACGACCGGTGCGCCGCCCGCCAAGGCCGGCGCCATCGGGCTGCACGTCGCCGAGGGCGTGACGACCCACGGCATCGCGATCAACTGCGACAACGCACTCGACGCCTACGCCGCGATCGTGCCGTGCGGCATCGCCGACGCCGGCGTGACGACGCTGAGCGCCGCCGCCGGGCGTCCCGTCACGGTCGCCGACCTCGCCGACGTCGTGGTCGACCGCATCCGTGCCGCCGAGCACGGCATGCACAACGGCGACCGGATCAGTCGCGCGGCACGCAGCGCCGCGAGCATCAGCAGCGCAGCCACCAGCACCGCACCCACCAGCACCGCATCCACCAGCACTCTGCCCGCTCGACAGGAGACCCTCGTATGACCCTCGCCCCCGAAGGCCGCCGGATGCTCCGCGTCGAGGCCCGCAACGCCGAGACCCCGATCGAGACGAAGCCCGGGTGGATCAAGACCCGTGCCACCCAGGGCCCCGAGTTCCGCGAGCTGTCCGCGCTGGTCAAGGACAAGCAGTTGCACACCGTCTGCCAGGAGGCCGGCTGCCCGAACATCTTCGAGTGCTGGGAGGACCGCGAGGCCACGTTCCTGATCGGCGGCTCGCAGTGCACCCGCCGGTGCGACTTCTGCCAGATCGACACCGGCAAGCCCGAGCCGCTCGACCGCGACGAGCCCCGCCGGGTCGCCGACTCGGTCGTGTCGATGGGCCTGAAGTACGCCACCGTGACCGGAGTCGCCCGCGACGACCTGCCCGACGGCGGGTCCTGGCTCTACGCCGAGACCATCCGCCAGATCCACGAGCACTCCCCCGGCACCGGCGTCGAGATCCTGGTGCCGGACTTCAACGGCCGCCCGGACCAGCTCGGCCAGGTGTTCGACGCCCGCCCCGAGGTCTTCGCCCACAACGTCGAGACCGTGCCGCGGATCTTCAAGCGGATCCGACCGGCGTTCACGTTCGAGCGCTCCCTCGACGTCATCACGCAGGGCCGCGACGCCGGGCTCGTCACGAAGTCGAACCTGATCCTCGGCATGGGCGAGGAGCGCATCGAGATCGAGGACGCCCTGCAGCGCTTGTTCGACGCCGGCACGGACATCATCACGTTGACGCAGTACCTCCGCCCCTCACCGCGGCACCTGCCCGTGGCGCGCTGGGTCAAGCCGGAGGAGTTCGTGGCGCTGCGTGAGGTCGCCGAGGAGATGGGCTTCGCAGGGGTCCTCGCCGGCCCGCTCGTCCGGTCGTCGTACCGCGCCGGACGCCTGTGGGCACGCGCCACGGTCGCGCGTGGCGGCTCGGTTCCCGAGCACCTCTCGCACCTGCTCGACGCGACACCGGGTCGCCAGGCCGTCTGAAGCCGTCCACCCGTCCGCGAAAGCGACAGATCTCCGCCGACAGTTCGCGGCAGTCTGTCGCTGTGGCGGCACTGGTCGCGACCACGGACGGACGGGAGGCACGGTGCCAGCTGGCACCGTGCCTCCCATTCGTCCATCCGCCCGTTCAGGGCGACGCGAGCGCTATGCGCGACCGCGGATGCTCCTGAGGAGCCAGCCGATGACGGCCAGGATGATGAGGACGATCCCGACCCACAGCAGGAACTTCAGCGCACCGACGAAGATGCCGCTGAAGAGCAGGACGAGGCCGACGATGATCGCGATGATCAGGAGTGCTGGCATTGAAGGGCTCCTTCCGGTGTACCTGGACGATCCCTGTACTGCGGAGACAGTACCCGGAATCAGCCCACGAGGTTCTGCACGAACACGTGCGGGGTGAAACCGGTCAGGTCGTTGATGCCCTCGCCCTGCCCGATGAGCTTGATCGGGATGCCCGTCTTCTCCTGCACGCTGAGCACGAAGCCGGCCTTCGCGGAGCCGTCGAGCTTGGTGATGACGAGGCCGGTGACCCCGGCACCCTCGATGAACGCCTGCGCCTGGGCCAGGCCGTTCTGCCCGGTGGTCGCGTCGAGGACGAGCAGCACCTCGCTGATCTCGGTCTGCTTCTCGACGACGCGCTTGATCTTCGTCAGCTCGTCCATCAGGCCCGCCTTCGTGTGCAGGCGGCCGGCGGTGTCGATGACGACGATCTCGGTGTTGTCGCGGATCGCCTTCTCGACGGTCTGGTACGCCACCGAGGCCGGGTCCTGCCCGGGCTGCGACGGGCGGACGACGTCGACGCCGGCGCGCTCGGCCCAGGTCGCGACCTGCTCGACCGCGGCAGCACGGAAGGTGTCGGCCGCACCGACGAGGACCGTGCGGTCGTAGGTCTTCAGGAACTTGGCGAACTTGCCGATCGTCGTGGTCTTGCCGACGCCGTTCACCCCGACGACGAGCACGACGGCGGGCCGTGCGCTGAGCTTGAGCGTGGTGTCGAGCTTCGACAGCCGCTCCTCGAGCACCTCACGCAGCATGCGTTGCAGGTCGGCCGGGTCGGTCGTGCCGTAGCGGTCGACGCGCGCGTGCAGGTCCTCGATGATCGCCTCGGAGATGTCCGGACCGAAGTCGGCGCCGATCAGCGCGGTCTCGAGGTCCTCCCACGTGGTCTCGTCGATCGTCTTGCGCTGGAAGAGGCCGCGCAGCCGTGAGGACAGTGACCAGGAACTCGCCATGCTCCCAGCTTAGAGCGCGGCGCATGTCCGCTGTGCCCGGTATGCTCGGTCTCACGAAGGGGAGTATTCCCTCTCGGTGACCCCGTCAGTACGGCCCGGAACGATCCGGACCCGGGGCGCCGGTCGTGCAGCACCGGTTCCGGTGCGACACGGCGGAAGAGACCTTCAGGCCTCGGCGTACCCGCACATCAGCGGCGCGCCCTACCTGAAGGAAACCGTGGACGTCCCACTCTTCGTCTGGCTCCTCACCATCGCAGGCATCCTCGCCCTGCTGGTGTTCGACTTCTACTCGCACGTGCGCACCCCGCACGTGCCGCACATCCGCGAATCCGCGTTCTGGTCCGTGTTCTACATCGGACTCGCGATCCTGTTCGGCTTCGGCATCCTGGTATTCGGCGGCGGACAGGCCGGCGGTGAGTACTTCGCCGGGTGGCTCACCGAGAAGGCGTTGTCGGTCGACAACCTGTTCGTCTTCCTCATCATCATGACGAGCTTCGCCGTGCCGAAGGAGTTCCAGCAGAAGGTCCTGCTGGTCGGCGTCGCGATCGCCCTCGTCGCCCGAGGCATCTTCATCGCCCTCGGCGTCACGATCATCGAGAACTTCTCGTGGGTGTTCTACCTGTTCGGCGCGCTCCTGTTCTGGCTCGCGTGGTCGCAGGCCCGCAGCGGCAACGACCACGGTGGTGACGAGGGCGACTCCCGCCTGATCCGCATCCTGAAGCGCATCATCCCGACCTCGGACCACTACGACGGCGACCGCCTGACCACCAAGGTCGACGGCAAGCGCCTGTTCACCCCGATGCTCCTCGTCATGGTCGCGATCGGTCTGACCGACGTGCTGTTCGCGCTCGACTCGATCCCCGCGATCTTCGGGCTGACCCAGGACGCCTTCATCGTGTTCACCGCGAACGCGTTCTCACTGCTCGGCCTGCGGCAGCTGTACTTCCTGATCGCCGGGCTGCTCGAGCGTCTGATCTACCTGGGTCAGGGCCTCGCGGTCATCCTCGGCTTCATCGGTGTGAAGCTCGTCTTCCACGCCATGCACGTCAACGAGCTGCCGTTCATCAACGGTGGCGAGCACATCGAGTGGGCGCCGGAGATCCCGATCTGGTTCTCGCTGGGCTTCATCCTGCTGACCATCGCGGTCGCGACGACCGCCTCGCTGGTCGTCTCGAAGAAGCGCCAGGAGCGCGGGCTCACCCCCACGGGCGAGCCGAAGGAGTCGGTCGCGGCCGACGCGGAGTAAGCGTCACGCCCTGGACGGGCGGCAACGCAGACGGGAGGCACGGTGCCAGCTGGCACCGTGCCTCCCGTCTGTCCGTGGTCGCGACCAGAGCCGCGAAAGCGACAGATCTCGTCGCAGACCCACGATCCTCTCCGCGAAAGCGACAGCGTGCCGCGAACTGTTGGCGGACATCTGTCGCTTTCGCGGCACCGGGAGGCGACCAGTGCGGCTACGCGACCGCGTCGGCGGGCTCGCGCTTCTGCACCCGCTGGCCGACGACGGCGGACACGCCGTCCTGCCGCATCGACACCCCGTACAGGGCGTCGGCGATCTCCATCGTGCGCTTCTGGTGCGTGATGACGATGAGCTGCGAGGACTCGCGGAGCCGCTCGAACACCGTCAGCAGGCGACCGAGGTTGGCGTCGTCGAGGGCGGCCTCGACCTCGTCCATGATGTAGAACGGCGACGGCCTGGCGGTGAAGATCGCGACGAGCAGCGCCACTGCGGCCAGGGACCGCTCGCCGCCGGACAGCAGCGTCAGGCGGTCGATCTTCTTGCCGGCGGGCTTCACCTGCACGTCGATCCCGGTGCCGAGCAGGTCGGTCGGGTCGGTGAGGTTGATCGAGCCGGAGCCGCCCGGGAACAGGATCGGGAAGATGACGTCGAAGGCGTCCTTCGTGTCGTTGAACGCCGACTCGAAGATCGTCTGCATCTTCGTGTCGAGCTCGTCGATGATCGTCATCAGGTCGTTGCGGGTCTTCTGCAGGTCCTCGAGCTGCTCGGCGAGGAACGCGTGCCGCTGCTCGAGCGCCTGGAACTCCTCGAGCGCGAGCGGGTTCACCTTGCCGAGCCGGCCGAGGTCGCGTTCGGCGGCCTGCAGGCGGCGTTCCTGCTCCGCGCGGACGTACGGCACGGTCTCGACGTCGTCGGGGTCGACCTCGTCGGTGACGTCGAACTCGGGCAGAGCGGGGCCGCCGGGCAGGGTCGACGCGAGCTCGACGAGCGCCACGGTGTCGTCGCCGGGGCTGGTGTCGAGGTCCGCCGTGCCGCCGTCGGGGTCGATGTCGGTGTCGGCATCGTCGACCGGCGCCGTGTCGCTGTCGACCGGCGCCGTGTCGCTGTCGACCGGCACCGTGTCGCCGTCCGCCGGCACCGTGTCGCCGTCCGCCGGCTCGTCGAGGCCCGCCGCGGCAGCCGCCGCGCGCTCGGCGTCGCGGTGCTTCCGCGCCAGCACCCGCGGGTCCACCAGCACGTCGACCGGCACCGGCACGGTCGGCCCGTACTCGGTGACGAGCACGGCTTCGGTCAACCCGAGGTCGCTCAACGCCCGGTCGAGCACGCCCGACACGTGCAGTTTCTTCTCGTAGATCTCCATCTCGAGCGAGTGGACGCCGTCGGTGATGGTCTGCAGCCGGTCGCGGAGCTCGCGCTCCTCGTTCCGGATCGCCTGCAGTTCGGTGTTGCGCTTCGACCGTTCGGACTCCTCGGTCGCGAGCTGCACGCGTGCCTCGGCCAGCGACCGGTCGACGGCGCCCAGCACGCCCGGCAGGTCGGCGAGGACGGCTTCGGCGGTCTCGATCTGGCCGCGTCGGATCACCGCGCGACGCGCTGCTTCCTCTGCCGCCGCGCGCTCGGCCTCGAGCTGGCGTTCGAGCTGGTCGGCGCGGTGCCGTTCGGCGCGGACGCGCTCGCGCACGGTCTGCACCTGGATGCGCTGCTCGACCTCGGCGGCGCGTGCGGCCTCGAGTGCGTCCTGCAGGCCCGGACGCTCGGAGGCGTCGACGACGGGCCGCTCCTGCTCGGTGAACGCGCGGTGCGCCGCCTCGGCCTCTGCCTGGGCGGCGTCGACGAGCTCGACGGCGCCGTCGGTCTCGGCGAGGGCGGCACGCAGGCGCTCCACCTCGGCCGCCGCGTTCTCGGCCTTCGCCCGCGTCGAGGCGCTGGCCCGGTCGTACTCGGCCGTCGCCTTCGCGTGCGCGCGGGATGCAGCGTCGGCTTCGTCCGCACGGCGGCGTGCGTCCTCGACGGCGGTGCGTGCTGCCTGGAGGCCCGTGGCTGCGTCCTCGGCGTCCGCCCTGATGGCGTCGCGTCGCGTCACGGCGTCGTCGCGCTCCGCGACGAGCTCGATCCGCGAGGTCACGCGTTCCCCGCCGCCGGTGACGCGGACGGCGCGCACGAGGTCACCGGACCGGGTGACGACCGTCGCGTGCGGGGCGGCGGCGAGCACGGCCTCCAGGTCGAGTGTGTCGGCGGTCGCGCCTTGGCCGTCGGCAGTCTCCGCGATCAGGGTGTTCCGCAGGATCGCGGCGATCGCCGGCGGGCCCTGCACCAGGTCGAGGGCGCGGCGGACGCCGGGCGGCAGCGTGTCCGGCAGGTCCGTGGGGAGGACCTCGGCGTCCGCCACGACGACGTCGATGCGTCCGATGTCCGCGGAGCGGGCGTGGTCGACGGCGTCGAGCGCGACCGACCGGTCGTCGGCGAGGACGGCGTCGGCGAGCCCGTCGAGCGCGACGGCGACGGCGCCCTCGAACCCGGGCACCACCGTGAGCGCGTCGGCCAGACGCCCGACGATGCCCGCGCGTCCGGCGTCGATGAGCGCCTGCGAACCGTCGCGGACGTCGATCGACATGCCGAGCGCCGCGACCCGCGCGTCGAGGGCGTCCCGCTCGCGCTCGAGGGCGTGCAGCCGGTCGCGCCGCTCGTCGCGTGCGGCCTGCGCGGTCTCCAGCTGCGCACGAGCCGCCTGGAGCGTGGCGGCGAGGGCCTCGTCGTCGACCCCCTCGGACGGATCGGTGCCGAGTTCGGCGAGGGCCGCGGTCGCACGCTCGGCGCGTTCGCCCGCCTCGGCGAGGGCCCGCCCGCGACGCTCACGGTCCGCCACCGTGGACCCGCGCTTCGACCGGGCCACGTCGACGGCGTTCGCCAGCCGCTGCGCCTCGAGGTCGTGCTGCGAGACGCGGGCGGCCTGCGCGGCGATGCGTTCGTCGAGGGCGTCGAGCGCGTCACGTGCGGCCTGCACCGCACGGGCGGTCTCCGCAGAGCCGCCCTGCATCTCGTCGGCGCGGGCGGCGAGCCGATCGGCCTCGGCACGGACACCGGCCACCCGCTCCGGGGTGGTCGAGGGGCCCTGCTGCGGGGCGTCGGCCTGTTGCGCCAGGAACATCAGCCGCTGGTTCGCCAGGCTGGACAGCCCGCGCAGGCGCTCCTGCACGCTCTCCAGGCGGTGCACCACGGTCCGGGCGCGGTCGACGTCGTCGCCGACCATGCTCTGCTCGACGTGCTGCTGGCGGACCCGGGTCTGGTCGAGTCGCTCGGTCAGGACGATGCGCTCGGACTTGCGGCCCGCCTCGACCTCCTGGTGGTCGTGCAGCTCGCGGCGCAGCCGGACGACGTCGTCGGCGAGGATGCGGGCCTTGGCGTCCCGCGCGACGGCGGCGACGGACTGGGCCTTGCGCGCGACCTCGGCCTGGCGGCCGAGCGGCTTCAGCTGGCGCCGGATCTCGCCCGCCAGGTCGGACAGGCGGGTCAGGTTCGTCTGCATCGCGTCGAGCTTCCGGAGGGTCTTCTCCTTGCGGCGACGGTGCTTCAGGATGCCGGCGGCTTCCTCGATGAACCCGCGGCGGTCCTCCGGGGTGGCGTGCAGGACCTTGTCGAGCTGTCCCTGCCCGACGATGACGTGCATCTCGCGGCCGAGGCCGGTGTCGCTCAGGAGTTCCTGCACGTCGAGCAGCCGGCAGTTCTCGCCGTTGATGGCGTACTCACTGCCGCCGTTGCGGAACAGCGTGCGCGCGATCGTCACCTCGGAGTAGTCGATCGGCAGCAGGCCGTCGGTGTTGTCGATCGTCAGCAGCACCTGGGCACGGCCGAGCGGTCCGCGGGTCGAGGTGCCCGCGAAGATGACGTCCTCCATCTTGCCGCCGCGCAGGGTCTTCGCCCCCTGCTCCCCCATCACCCAGGCCAGGGCGTCGACGACGTTGGACTTGCCCGAGCCGTTCGGGCCGACGATGCACGTGACGCCCGGCTCGAACGCGAACGTCGTCGGCTGCGCGAAGGACTTGAACCCCTTGATGGTCAGGCTCTTCAAGTACATGCGGTCTCCGGGTGTGCTCACGCGTGCTGCGGCGGGGCCGCTGCTGGGCTGTGCTGCTGGGCGCCAGGCTAACGCGTACGGGCGCGTGGACGCGGTTGGCACACGGGGCAGATGTGGCTGGACCGGTTCATGAAGGCCTCGCGCACGATCGTCGTGCCGCAGCGGGGGCAGGGCTTCCCCTGCTGGCCGTAGACGTTCAGACGCTGCGAGAAGTACCCGGACTGCCCGTTGACGTTGACGTACTGGGCGTCGAAGCTCGTCCCGCCGTCCTCGAGCGCACGCCGGAGGACACTGCGCACCTCGTGCAGCAGGCGTGCGAGGTCGGCACGGGTCAGCCGCTCGGCCGGTCGGTCGTAGTGCAGCTTCGCAGCCCAGAGGGACTCGTCGGCGTAGATGTTGCCGATGCCGCTCACGACGCCCTGGTCGAGCAGGATCCGCTTGATGCCGCTCGAACGCTTCCGGGCGATGGCGGTGAAGCGGTCGTCGTCGAACGCGGGGTCGAGCGGGTCGCGGGCGATGTGCGACACCTGCTGCGGCACGCTCCGGCGCCACACGGCGTCGGGGTCCGATGCGTCGACGTGCCCGGCGAACCCGGCGGGGGCGCCGTCGACCGTCGGCACCATCGCGTCGATCGCCATCGAGCCGAAGGTGCGCTGGTCGACGAACTCGAGCTCGACCGCGGGTTCGGCGGTGCCGTCGCGGTCGGTGCCGGCGGGTTGCACGTCGATGCGGATGCGGCGGTGCTTCGCCGCCGGTCGATCGCGGCCGAGCAGGATCTGGCCGCTCATGCCGAGGTGAGCGACGAGCGCTTCGGGCCGGTCACCCTCGTGCTCGGGCTGCAACGGCATCCAGAGGAACTTGCCCCGACGGACCGCTGCGGCGATGGTGCGACCGGTCAGGCGGTCGGCGAAGTCCTCGGCCGGGCCGTCGTGCCGGGTGAGCGCGCGCTCGTCCACGACGTCGACGTGCAGCACCCGAGCGCCGCTGACCGCGGGTTCGAGGCCGGCGCGGACGACCTCGACCTCGGGGAGTTCGGGCACGCGGTCAGGCCGCTCGGCCGGAGAGCCGGGTCCAGGCGTCGAGCGCCGCGGACATCTCGGCGGCCTTCTTGCTCGAGCCGGTGCCGACGGCGATGTCCTCGCCCTGCAGGACGACGGTCGCGCTGAAGGTCTTGTCGTGGTCCGGGCCGGTCTCGGTGACGCGGTAGGCCGGGTTGCCGAGCGACAGGCTCGCCGCGAGCTCCTGCAGGCTCGTCTTCGGGTCCATCGCGGCGCCGAAGCGGTCGGGGTCGATCATCAGCGGTTCGACCAGGCGGAGCACCAGGTCGGTCGCGGGGTCGGGGCCAGCTGACAGGTAGGTGGCACCGATGACGGCTTCGACGGTGTCGGCGAGGATCGACGACTTGTCGCGGCCGCCGGTCTGTTCCTCGCCCTTGCCGAGGCGCAGGTACTGGCCGAGCCCGATCATCCGGGCGATCTCGGCCAGCGCGACCGTCGACACCAGGCTGGCGCGACGCTTCGCGAGGTCACCCTCGTCGAGGTCTGGGAAGGACCGGTAGAGCTTCACGGTCACGGCCTGGCCGAGGATCGAGTCGCCGAGGAACTCGAGGCGCTCGTTGTGCTTGATGCCCCCGTGCTCGTAGGCGTAGGAGCGGTGTGTCAGGGCGAGCTGGAGCAGCTCGAGGTCGATGTCGACCCCGAGCTGGCCCTGCAGACGAACGACGTCCGGCCCCACGGGGCGGGACCCCGTGGCGCCGGACGTCGTCGTCATGCGTTCGGTCCGATCAGACGTCGGCGACCTTGCGGCCCTTGTACTCCATGTACAGGGGGGTGCCGGCCGAGTCCTCGACGACCTTCGCGCGGTGCGGGAGGCTGTAGGTGACCTGACCGTTCTCGATCGTCTTGACGAGCTGGATCGGCGTGGCCTTCCACTGCGAACGACGGGCGTGCGTGTTCGCACGGGACTGCTTGCGCTTGGGAACGGCCATGGTGAATCTCTTTCGGTTGGTCGGTGGTCGGTACGGGGGCTGGCGGTGTCGGGGCCTACTCGGCCTCGGCCCGCTCCTCGCCCTCGGTGGTCTTCGTGTCGGTGGTGTCGCCGTGGGCGGCACGCTCGGCTGCTTCGAGCTGGATGCCGGTCAGGGCTGCCCAGCGCGGGTCCAGGGTCTCGTGAACGGGCTGCTCATCGAGGTCGGCCAGTCGCTCGCCCGTCACCGGGTCGAGGCCTGGGCAGTCCGGTCGGCAGACCGGCTGGAACGGCAGCGCCAGCACCACCGCATCTCGAACGACCTGTTCGCAGTCCACGTGGTCATCGCGAACGAAGAAGTCGAAATCCTCCGAGGCATCATACGCGAACAGCTCGGCGAAATCGACCTCGACGGGTTCGCTGATGTCGATGAGGCAGCGCGAGCACTCCCCCGTCGCGTCGGCCGAGGCGTGACCGGACACGAGGACACCCTCGTGCAGGCCCTCGAGCCGCAGGTCGATGCGCAGCGGAGCACCTTCGCGCACCGCGATCACACCGGCTCCCAGCGCGTCCGGCACCACGATGTCGAGCGAGTGCTCGCGCATCTCGCCCGGACGGTGCGCCAGGTCGCGCACGCGCAGGGCGTAGGGGCTGTTCACGTGGGAAGACACGATCGTCAACCCTAGCGTGAACGCAGCCGAGAGTCGAGGCAGGCGGGGGTGTGTCCGCGCGTCGGCCGGCCGGGCTTCCGGCTCGGCGCGCGGCTCGGCGTACGGCTCAGCGTGCGGCGAGGGCTGCTGCCACGGCCTTCGGCACGTAGGGGGTGACGTCGCCGCCGAGCGTCGACACCTGGCGGATGAGCGAGCTCGACACGTGGGAGCGCGAGGCGTCGGGCAGCAGGAACACGGTCTCGACGTCGGCGAGGTGCCGGTTCATGATCGCCATCGGGGTCTCGTAGGCGACGTCCTCGCCCGATCGCACGCCCTTGACGAGCACCTTCGCCCCGACCTGCCGGCAGTAGTCGACGAGGAGCCCGGAGGTCCACTCCCCGACCCGGACCGTTCCCGGCGTGCCGACCTCGGCCAGGGACTCCTCGATGAGCCGGACGCGGTCGACCGCCTCGAACATCGCGGGCTTCTTGTCCGGGTTGTGCACCACGAGCACATGCACCTCGTCGAACAGCCCGGCGGCTCGACCGATGACGTCGAGGTGCCCGAGCGTGACGGGGTCGAAGGAACCGGGGACCACCGCGATCTGCGCCATGGCAGCGACGATACCGGTCCGTGCCGGGGCGTCCGGTTCCGGGTCAGTTCTTGCCGAGGAACGCCGCGTCGGACTCGTCGAGGCGGCGTGCCAGTGCCTCACGCAGGGCCGGGGACCCGTCGAGCTCGGGATCGGGTTCGAGGACCCGCTCGGCTTCGCCACGGGCGTCCACGATGAGGTCGGCGTGCTCGACCACGCGCAGCAGGTTCAGTGACGACCGGCCGCCCGACTGCCGCTCGCCGAGCACGTCGCCCTCGCGCCGGAGTTCGAGGTCGACCCGGGCGAGCTCGAAGCCGTCGTCCGAGGCCGACACCGCGTCGACGCGCTCCCGCGAGGTGGTCTCGAGCTCGGCGGTGGTGACGAGCAGGCAGACGCCCGCCCACTGCCCACGGCCGATGCGGCCGCGCAGCTGGTGCAGCTGGGAGACGCCGAAGCGATCGGCGTCGAGCACGGCCATCATCGCGGCGTTCGGCACGTCGACACCGACCTCGATCACGGTCGTGGCGACGAGGACGTCCAGGTCGCCGGCGGCGAAGGACGTCATCACGCGGTCCTTCTCCTCCGCCGTCATCCGGCCGTGCAGCACCGCGATCCGCCGGCCATCGAGCACGGGCATCGTGCGCATCCGCTCGGCGGTGGCGAGCACGGTCGCCGGCGCGCGCTTGGGGGCGTCGTCCTCGGACTCGGCGGGCGCGGGTTCGCCGTCGTCCTCGGCGTGGGCGTCGTCGATCGCGGGGCAGACCACGAAGGCCTGACGCCCCTTGTCGAGCTCCTCCGCCATCCGGGACCAGATGCGGGACTCCCACCCGGGGTGCTCCGCCAGCGGGACCGTGAAGGTCTCGACGCCGGCACGACCGGAGGGCAGCCCGGTGATCGTCGAGACGTCGAGGTCACCGAACACCGTCATCGCGACGGTGCGCGGGATCGGGGTGGCGGTGAGCACCAGGACGTGCGGCGGGGTCGCGCCCTTGGTCCGGAGCGCTTCACGCTGCTCGACGCCGAAGCGGTGCTGTTCGTCGACGACCACGAGCCCGAGCTCCGCGAAGTCGACGCGGTCGCCGAGCAGGGCGTGGGTGCCGACCACGAGCCGCGAGCTGCCCGACGCCGCGGCGAGCAGCGCCCGTCGGCGTTCGTCGGTGGACTGCGACCCGGTCAGGATCACCGGACGGAGCTCGGCCGCGAGGTCCGGTCCGAGGAACTTCACGATGGACCGCAGGTGCTGCGCGGCCAGCACCTCGGTCGGGGCGATGAGGGCGGACTGCCCACCGGACTCGGCCACCGTGAGCATGGCGCGGATGGCCACGAGGGTCTTGCCCGAGCCGACCTCGCCCTGCACCAGCCGGTGCATCGGCCAGGTGCGGGCGATGTCGGTGTCGATCTCGGCACCGACGGCACGCTGGTCGTCGGTCAGGGTGAACGGCAGGGTGGCGTCGAAGCGCTCGAGGATGCCACCGGGAGCAGCCACCCGCGGGGTCGCCGCGGTGCGTCGCGCGCGGATCCGGCGCTGCACCAGGGCGGTCTGCAGCACGAATGCCTCGCGGTAGCGCAGGGCGTCCTGTGCGCGCTTGAAGTCCGCGACCTTCTCGGGGCGGTGGAGGAGCTCGAGCGCCCGACGGAACGGGACGAGGTCGAGCCGGCTGCGCGCCGAGGCCGGTACCGGGTCGGGCAGGTCCGGCAGGGTGTCGAGCACGATGCCCATCGACTTCGCGATCTGCCACGAGGTGAGCGACGCCGTCGCCGGGTAGATCGGGATCGGCTGCCGCGACCACCGGATCGCTTCGTCCGAACCCGGGTCGGCCGTGGCGCGAGGGTCGTCGGGGTCGAAGAGCTCGTAGTCCGGGTGGGCGAGCTGGCGGGCACCGCGGTAGTCGCTGACCTTGCCGGAGAAGATGCCACGGGCACCGGGCACCAGGTCCTTGGTGCGCCAGCCCTGGTTGAAGAACGTCAGGGTGAGCAGCCCCTTGCCGTCGCCGATCTTCGCTTCGAGGATCGATCCGCGACGGGCACGCATCGTGCGCTCGCGGACGTCGACCACCTCGGCCACGATGGTGACCGGCTCACCGATCGCCAGGGAGTCGAGCGCCGTCAGGGCACCGCGCTCGGCGTAGCGCCGGGGTGCGTGCTCGAGGAACTCCCCCACCGTGCGGTGGCCGAACGCCTTCTCGATCGCGGACGCGGTCCGACCACCGAGCACGTTCGCGAGCCGCGCGTCGAGGGGCGCCGGACCGAGGTCGGGCGCGGCCGGCGCAGCGGGGGTTCCGGTGGTGACCACGGACACCACGGTACCGGGCACGACCGACGTGCCACGTGCCTCCCGTCCGGCCTGTGGACGACGCCGCCGGCCGATACGGTGGCTGTATGACCCGCATCATCGCCGGCGCCGCCGGCAACACGACGCTCCGTGTGCCGAAGTCCGGCACCCGGCCGACGAGCGACCGGGTGCGCGAAGCGCTGTTCTCGTCGCTCGAGGCCCGTGGGCTCGTCGACGACACCTCCGTCGCGGACCTCTACGCCGGCACCGGTGCCCTCGGGCTCGAAGCGGCGTCGCGCGGTGCGGTCGAGGTCGTGTTGGTCGACCGCGCGTCGGCCGCGGCGCAGGCGTGCCGGGCGAACGCGAAGGCCGTGCAGCAGCGGATCCCCGGGGTGCGGATCGACGTGCAGCCGCAGCCGGTGCTCGGGTACCTGCGCGGGACGGTGCGCACGTTCGACCTGGTCTTCATCGACCCGCCGTACGACGTGACGGAGCACGAGATCGCCGAGGTGCTCGAGACGCTGGTGCCGCGGTTGACCGCCGGTGCCGTGGTGGTCGTCGAGCGGAGCAAGCGCTCCGCCGAACCGACGTGGCCCGCTGGGCTCGAGCCGTTCAGCAAGCGCAGCTACGGCGAGACCGTGGCGTGGGAGGCCGTGGCCGCCGAGGGCTGAGCCGCGCGGGTCTCGGTGGGTGGGCGCGTTTCGCGACGATCCACGAGTTGATCGACGCGTGCCGTGTCGCAAGATGCGCATGCATCGGATGCGTGCGCAACTTCCGACAGGACACCAGGTGATCGACGCGTGTTCCGTCGACAGATGCGCGCGCACTGACCGGGAGGCCCGGCTCGGCTCCGCCACGTCGCCTCCGTCCGGAGTCGGGCCGGGCGGGTCAGCCGGCGGCGCCGTCCCAGTCGGCGTAGGGGTCCCAGCCGGTCGTCGGCACCGGGGCTCCGGCGCGCAGCAGGTCCGCGTCGCCGCGGTCGCGCACGACTCCGATGCGGCGGAAGCCACCCGGCAGCGGGGCCTCGGCGGGGAAGGTCGCGAGCAGGCCGTGGTCCTCGCCGCCGTGCAGCGCGACCTCGTCGAGCGGGGCGTCGGCATCGAGGTCGAGCGCCACCCGGCTCGCACGGGCCAGCCGCCCGGCGTCGATCGCCAGGCCGTCGGACAGGTCGAGCATCGCCGTCGCCCCGGCCACAGCAGCGAGGGGCCCGTCGGTGATCGGCGGCACGGGGCGGCGCTGGCGGTCGACGTCGAGATCGGCGTCCGCACCGCTCGCCACCGTCGCTGCACGGTCCGGCTCGCCCTGCGCGTCCACGCCGTCACGGAAGAGCCGTGCGAGCCCGCGGGCAGCACGGCCGAGTTCGCCGGAGACCGCCACGACGTCGCCCACACGAGCCCCTGACCGGAGCACCGGGGCCAGGCCACCGAGGTCGCCGAACGCCGTCACCGCCACCGTGAAGGTCGCCGAGGTGGAGAGGTCGCCGCCGACCACACCGCATCCGGGCGCGAGGGCGTCGACGGCGAGGCGGAACCCGTTCGCGATGCCCTCGAGCACCGCCACGGGGGTGTCCTGCGGTGCGGCGAGAGCAATGACGAGGCCACTCGGCACCGCGCCCATCGCCGCGACGTCCGACAGGTTCGTCGCGGCGGCCTTCCAGCCGACGTCCTCGGGCGATGACCACGCCCACCGGAAGTCCGGGCCGTGCACCATCATGTCCGTCGTCACGACGAACCGGCCGTCGGGAGCGGCGACGACGGCGCAGTCGTCCCCGGGCCCCACGAGCGGTGAGCCCGCCGGCAGCCGGCTCGTGATCCGGTCGAGGACGACCAGCTCACCGAGCTCCCCCACGGTCGGTCCGGCCCAGGCGTCGTACGTCGCGTCCACACGAGAACGGTAGCCTGGACCGCGATGGACACCGCGCGCCGCACCCCTCGCACCCTCGCGATCGCGGGGGTCGTGATCGCCCTCGCGGCAGGGCTGACCGGGTGCACGAACTCCGTCGGCATGAGCGCGGCACCCTCCGCGAACGCAGCGGCGTGCGCGGCCGCACAGGTGCGGTTGCCCGCGACCGTCGACTCGACGTACGACCTGCGGAACACCAACGCGCAGTCCACCGCGGCCTGGGGCGACCCCGAGGCCGCGCTGTACCACTGCGGCGTGGCCGTGCCGACCGTGTCCGACCTGCCGTGCTTCACGCTCGGGTCGGTCGACTGGATCCGCGACGACCGCGGCAAGCAGATCGTCTACACGACGTTCGGACGGTCCCCGGCGGTGCAGGTCGTCGTCGACACGTCGAAGACCGGCAACGCGGTGCTGCAGGACATCGCGACGGCGGTGTCGACCCTGCCGAAGGACGGCCACAAGTGCCTGGAACCGTCTGACGTGCAGGGCTGAGCCGAAGGACGGAGCAGCACCGACCAACGCAGTGCCTGGAACCGTCTGACGTGCAGGGCTGACACACCCCGACCCCGACCAGCGTCAGCGGACGGCGGCGCGCCCCAGCTCGATGAGCTCGGTGACCAGCTCGCCGTAGGACACACCGGATGCCGCCCAGCAGCGCGGGTACATCGACAGCGGGGTGAACCCGGGCATCGTGTTGACCTCGTTCACGACGAAGCCGTCGTCGGTCAGGAAGCAGTCGACCCGGGCCAGCCCCGAGCCACCGATGGCCTCGAACGCGCGTGCACCGATCGACCGGATCTCGTCGGTCTGCGCCTCGGTGAGCGGCGCCGGGCACAGCAGCGACTCGTCGCCACCGAGGTACTTCGACGCGAAGTCGTAGAAACCGTCCTCGGCCACGACGATCTCGCCGGGCAGGCTCGTGCGCGGCGCACCGTCACGGCCCTCGAGCACGGCGACCTCGACCTCGCGGCCGACGACGCGGGGTTCGACGATCACCTTGGAGTCGTGTTCGAACGCCAGGTCCATCGCGGCGCCGAGCTCGTCGGGCCCGTCGACGCGCGAGACGCCCATGCTCGACCCGGCGCGTGCCGGCTTCACGAACAGCGGCCAGCCGTGCGCCGCGATCGTCTCGGCGACGTCGACCGGGTCGGCCGCCCACTCGCGGCGGAGCACGGTCGTCCAGGGAGCGACCCGCAGACCGGCGTGCTCGAGGACGGCCTTCGCGACGTGCTTGTCCATCGCCAGGGCACTCGCGAGCACGCCGTCACCGACGTACGGCAGACCGGCGATCTCGAGCAGGCCCTGGATCGTGCCGTCCTCGCCGAACGGACCGTGCAGGATCGGGAACACGACGTCGACGGCGACGGTCGTGACCGAGCCGTCCGGGTGCGAGACGACGAGTTCGTTCGTCGCCGGCGAGGTCGGGAACGCCACACGCGTGCCGTTGTCGGGCACGGTCGGCAGGGAGCCGTCGCGGATCGCCCACTGCGAGGGGTCGTCGGACTGCAGCGTGAACCCGCCGTCCTTCGTGATGCCGATCGGGACGATCTCGTACTCGGTGCGGTCGACGACGTCCATGATGCCGCCGGCGGTCACGCAGCTGATCTCGTGCTCGCTCGAGCGCCCGCCGAACAGGACGGCGACGGTGGTCGTGGGAACGTCGGTTCCCTCGGGGATCGTGGGCACGGGAGTCCCTTCGTGACTCGGTGCGGGACCGGTCACTCGCCCTGGGGCTCGTCGGTCTCGGTGAGGTGCGGCGCGATGTTGCGCGGATCGAGCCTACCGGCGAGGACCTCGCCGACCTGGCTGACGATGGGCATGTCGACGCCGTTCGCGGCGGCGAGCTCGAGGATCGGTGCGACGGACGCCAGGCCCTCGGCGGTCTGGTTCATCTGCCGCACGACCTCGTCGAACCGGTAGCCCTGCCCGAGCAGGCGCCCGGCCGTGTTGTTCCGGGACAGCGGCGACTGGCAGGTCGCGATGAGGTCGCCGAGGCCCGCGAGCCCCGACAGGGTCGACGGCTGCGCGCCGAGGGACACCGCGAACTCGGTCATCTCGGCGAGCCCGCGCGTGATGATCGACGCTTTGGTGTTCTCGCCGTAACCGACGCCGTCGACGATGCCGATCGCGACGGCGATGAGGTTCTTCAGCACGCCGCCGAACTCGGTGCCGATGACGTCGGTGTTGATGAACGACCTGAAGTACGGGTTCGTGGCGACGGCGGCGACGGCGGTGGCAGTCTCCAGCGAGGACGACGACACGACGGCGGCGGTCGGCTGCCGGCGCGCGATCTCGAGAGCCAGGTTCGGCCCGCTGGCGACGGCGATGCGGTCCTGGTCGATGCCCAGCCCTTGGAGCAGGACCTCGCTCATCCGCAGGCCGGTGCTCTTCTCGACGCCCTTCATCAGGCTGACGACCGGTACACCGGCGGGCAGGAGCTCGCGGATCGCGTCGAGGTTCGAGCGCAGGGTCTGCGACGGTACCGACACGTACACCTGGGTGGCGCCGTCGAGCACCTGCTCGAGCGACGTCGACGCCGTGAGGGTGCGGGGCAGGTTGATGCCGGGCAGGTAGTCGGAGTTCCGCTTCGTCTCGGTGATCTCGCGGGCGACCTCGGGACGACGGGCCCACACGACCGTGGAGGCACCGCCCTCGGCGAGCACCTTCGCGAACGTGGTGCCCCAGCTGCCGGCACCGATGACCGCCACGCGGGGCTTGTCGGTCGACTGCATCACCACCCGGATCGCGGCGGTGTCGAAGGCACCCGGCGCTGCTGCGACGGGGTCGGGACGATCGTCGTGCGGGCGGAGGTCACTCAAACCGGCCGGTCTCCTTCTGGTTGTTCGCCGCCGGGTCCCAGCGGGTCTTCGGGGCCTGCTCGCCACGGAGCTGCTCGAGCAGCTCCGTGATGCGCTGCATGAGCAGCTCGGTGGCCTCGGTCAGCATCTGCTGGTCGATCGGCCGGCCACGGTAGGCGGACAGGTCGACGGGGTCGCCGACGATGACGTCCACGCGCGACCGCGGGAACAGGCGGAGCTTGTTCGAGTAGCGCGCCATGATGCCCTGCGTACCCCAGTGGGCCATCGGGATCAGCGGCACGTCGTTCTCGAGCGCGATGCGGACGGCTCCGGTCTTGCCGCGCATCGGCCACAGGTCGGGGTCGCGGGTGAGCGTGCCCTCGGGGTAGACGATGATCGCCCCGCCCTGCTCGATGAGCGATCGCCCGCCACCGAGCGGGTCGCTCAACCGGGTTCGGCCGGAGCGCTCGACCGGGATCTGGCCCATGCCGGACATGAGCTTGCCGAAGACGGGCACCTTGAACAGCGAGGCCTTGGCCAGGAACCGCGGGGCCCGCCGACTGATGTAGACGGCGGTGCCGACGACCAGCGGGTCGATGTTCGTGAAGTGGTTCGGCGCGAGCACGAAGGCACCGTCCGCCGGCAGGCGGTTCGGGCCGTACCAGTGGTAGTTCGACGAGAACCGGAACGTCGGGATGACGATCGACGCCACGATGCGGAACGCGGGGTTGAGCTCCCCGCGCTTCCAACGCCGTCCACGCACCGGCAGGCCGGTCGCGACCTGCACGGCGGACGCACCACGGGCCTCCCGGCCATCGCCCTGGCGCGACGGGCCGTCACCCGGACGCGACGGACCGTCACCCGGCTGCGGAACCGACACCGCGACTAACCCGCGAAGTCGAAGTCGGCGCCCAGCTTCCGCAGCTTCGGGATGAAGTGCTCGTAGCCGCGGCTGATGATGCCGACGTTGGTGATGTGGGACTCGCCGTCGGCGGTCAGCGCCGCGATGAGGTGGCTGAAGCCACCGCGGAGGTCGGGGACCCGGACGTTCGCCGCGTGCAGCGTCGTCGGACCGGTGATGACCGCGGCCTGCTCGAACGGGCGACGGGCGACACGGCGGTCGTGCCCGGGCAGCCCTTCCTTGTGGACGACGATGTCGGCGCCCATCTCGTTCAGCGCGTCGGTGAAGCCGAAGCGGTTCTCGTACACGGTCTCGTGCACGATGCTCTGCCCCTCGGCCTGGGTCAGCGCCACGACGAGCGGCTGCTGCCAGTCGGTCATGAAGCCGGGGTGCACGTCGGTCTCGATGACGACGGGCTTGAGGGTGTCGCGCTCGCGGTAGAAGCGGATGCCGTCCTCTTGCACGTCGAAGCCGCCGCCGACCTTGCGGAAGACGTTGAGGAACGTCATGAGCTCCTGCTGGTTCGCCCCCTCGACGAAGATGTCGCCGTCGGTGGCGAGCGCGGCGGAGGCCCAGCTGGCTGCCTCGTTGCGGTCGTTGATCGCACGGTGCGTGTAGCCGCGCAGCGACTCGACGCCCTCGATGAAGATCACGCGGTTCGGCTCGACGGACACGATCGCGCCCATCTTCTGCAGGATCGCGATGAGGTCCATGATCTCGGGTTCGATCGCCGCGTTCCGCAGCTCCGTGACGCCGGTCGCCAGGACGGACGACAGCAGGACCTGCTCGGTCGCGCCGACGCTCGGGTACGGCAGCTCGATGGACGCGCCCTTCAGCCCGTTCGGAGCCGTCAGGTGGATGCCGTTGACCTGCTTGTCTACGACGGCACCCATGGCGCGGAGCGCGTCGAGGTGGAAGTCGATCGGGCGGTCGCCGATGCGGCAGCCACCGAGGTCGGGGATGAACGCCTCACCGAGCTTGTGCAGCAGCGGGCCGCAGAACAGGATCGGGATGCGGCTCGAGCCGGCGTGGGCGTCGATCTCGGCGAAGTGCGCCGACTCGACGTTGGCCGGGTCGAGGATGAGCTCGCCTCGTGCAGGATCGGTGATGCGCACGCCGTGCACCTCGAGCAGCCCACGGACGACCTTGACGTCGGAGATGTCCGGGACGTCCTTGAGGATCGACGGGGTGTCACCGAGCAGCGACGCCACCATGGCCTTGGTCGCGAGGTTCTTCGCCCCGCGGACCTCGATGCGCCCCACGAGCGGCTTGCCCCCGCGGATGACGATCTCGTCCGACTTGAGGCCCACGCGCGCCCCTGCGGCCGCTGCGTCCTGTACGAGAGAGTTCACTACTTCACCGGCAATGTCTTCGGCCGCCAACTGGAGCGGCGGGATTCGAACTCCGTGATCGAGGTCTCGTCACGGAGGGTGAGCCCGATGTCGTCGAGCCCTTCCATCAACCGCCAACGAGTGTAAGCGTCGATCTCGAAGAGGACGTCCACATCCCCGAGCGACACGCGCTGCGCCACCAGGTCCACGGTCGCCGACACCCCCGGGTTCCGCTCGATCTCGGCCCAGAGCCGCTCGACTTCCGATTCGGTCACGATCGCGGTGACCAGGCCCTGCTTGCCCGCGTTGCCCTTGAAGATGTCCGCGAACCGGGGCGAGATCACGACCGCGAAGCCGAAGTCGCGGAGCGCCCACACCGCGTGCTCGCGCGACGAACCGGTACCGAAGTCGGGACCGGCAACGAGCACCTTCGCGCCCTGGTACTCGGGCTGGTTCAGCACGAACGACGGGTCCTGGCGCCAGCCGGAGAACAGGGCGTCCTCGAAGCCGGTCTTCGTGACGCGCTTGAGGTAGACCGCGGGGATGATCTGGTCGGTGTCGACGTTCGACCGCTTGAGCGGGGCGGCGATGCCGGTGACGGTGGTGATCTTGTCCATCAGACTGCCCCTTCCAGGACGGTGTTCGCTTCGGAGTTCTCCAGGTCCCACGGGCTGGACAGCGTGCCGCGGATCGCGGTGGCGGCGGCGACCAGCGGCGACACCAGGTGGGTGCGCCCACCCTTGCCCTGGCGCCCCTCGAAGTTGCGGTTCGAGGTGCTCGCGCAGCGCTCCCCCGGTGCGAGCTGGTCGGGGTTCATGCCGAGGCACATCGAGCAGCCGGCGAACCGCCACTCGGCGCCGAACTCCTTGATGACGACGTCGAGCCCCTCGGCCTCGGCCTCGAGCCGGACGCGGGCGGACCCCGGCACGACCATGACCCGGACGCCGTCGGCCTTCTTGCGGCCCTGGATGATCGACGCGAAGGCCCGCAGGTCCTCGATCCGGGAGTTCGTGCACGAGCCCATGAAGACCGCGTCGACGGCGATGTCCTTCATCGGGGTGCCGGCGGCGATGTCCATGTAGTCGAGGGCCCGCTGCGCAGCGGCCTGGTCGTTCGGGTCTTCGAAGTCAAGAGGCGAAGGCACGCTCTCGGACAGCGAGACGCCCTGGCCGGGGTTGGTGCCCCAGGTGACGAAGGGCTCGAGCTCGTCGGCGTCGATGAAGACCTCGGCGTCGAACACGGCGTCGTCGTCGGTCGCCAGGGTGTCCCAGTACGCGACGGCGTCGTCCCAGTCGGAACCGGTCGGGGCGTGGTCGCGGCCCTGGACGTAGTCGTAGGTGATCTGGTCGGGGGCGACCATCCCGGCGCGGGCTCCGGCCTCGATCGACATGTTGCAGATCGTCATCCGGCCCTCCATCGAGAGCGCACGGATCGCGGAACCGCGGTACTCGAGCACGTAGCCCTGTCCGCCGCCGGTGCCGATCTTCGCGATGACCGCCAGGATGATGTCCTTCGCGGTCACGCCCGGACGCAGCGTGCCCTCGACCGTGATCGCCATCGTCTTGAAGGGCTTCAGCGGCAGGGTCTGCGTCGCCAGCACGTGCTCGACCTCGGAGGTGCCGATGCCGAACGCCATCGCGCCGAACGCCCCGTGGGTGCTGGTGTGCGAGTCGCCGCAGACGACGGTGATGCCGGGCATCGTCAGGCCGAGCTGCGGGCCGACGACGTGCACGATCCCCTGCTCCTTGTCGCCGAGGGAGTGCAGGCGGACCCCGAACTCCTCGCAGTTGCGGCGCAGGGTCTCGATCTGGATCCGACTCGTCGGGTCCGCGATGGGGCGGTCGATGGCGAGCGTCGGGGTGTTGTGGTCCTCGGTCGCGATCGTCAGGTCCAGCCGGCGCACGGGGCGGCCGGCCTGGCGCAGGCCGTCGAACGCCTGCGGGCTCGTGACCTCGTGCACGAGGTGGAGGTCGATGTAGAGGAGGTCCGGGTTGCCGTCCTCACCCTTGACCACGACGTGGTCGTCCCACACCTTCTCGGCGAGCGTCCTACCCATGAGCTCGACTCCCTCGTTCTCGTCGTTGCGCCGCGACCGCGGCACGATCAGCGACTCTACCATTGGTATACCAACGCGTCGTCGCGTTCGCCGCGTGGTGCGGCGGTCGACCGGGAGGCCCGTGGCGACTCGACGACACCCGTCGCGGTGGGAAGATGGTCGGGACATGACGACACCTGCGCACTCGACCCGGACGATCAACCTCGAGGGCGCGGCACGCGCAGCGATCGCGGGTGGTGCACCACTGGCGCTGCTCATCGCCCTCGGGATGCCGGGCTACGCCGCGTTCGCGATGTTCGCCGGCTTCACCGCGATCTTCGGGGCGACCGAGCCCTACCGGCAGCGCGCCGTCACCACCGGCGTCGCGGGTGGGCTGCAGACCCTGTGCATGTTCGCGGGCATCGGTGTCGCCCTGCTCGGCTCCCCGCTCTGGCTGCAGGCGGCCGGACTCGTCGTGGTGCTCGTCATCGCGGTCTGCACCCTGTCGACCCTGCGGACGATCCCCGCGCAGCCGATCTTCCCCGTGTTCGCGTTCGTGGTCTCCGCCCTCGTGCCGCTCAGGCCCGCGGACGTCCCGCTCGTCGCGACGATCATCGTCTGCTCGGTCGTCTGGGCGTGGCTCGTCGCGATGTCCGGGTTCGTCATCCGGCACGTGTGGCACCCGCGCGCCCCGCACCGGTTCCGGCCGCTGGCGCCGCTCAAGGAGCGCGGCTTCGGCATCCTCCGCACGGCCGCGCTGTGGGAGACCGTGGCGCTCAACGTCGTGGGGTCCCTCGTCGCCGGCGCGGTGGCGTCGACCATCCCCTGGCTCGGGCACCCGTACTGGGCCGTCATCGCGGTGGTGTCGACCCTTCCGGCCCTCCGCCAGCGGCACACCGTGATCCGGGCGTTCCAGCGCTTCATCGGCACGATCGGCGGCACCGTGATCGCCGTCGGGATCCTGCTGCTCGAGCCGTCGGCGTGGTGGATCGTCGTCATCGCCGTCGTGGGGCAGTTCTTCGCGGAGATCTTCGTCGCCCGGAACTACGCCGTCTGCCTGCTGTTCCTGACGCCGCTCGCCCTCGCCGTGTCGTGGCTGAGCCTGCCCGAGGCCCCGGAGCTCCTCGCGCTCGACCGGGTCGCGCAGACCACCCTCGGTGCGCTCGTCAGCGTCGGGCTGCTGTTCGTGGGGCGCGCGATCGAGCGGCGGCGCGGCCGTGCCCTCGGCGCCACGAGCGCGATCCGTACCGTTTGAGTACCTGGTCGCTCCGGGCACACCTGGTCGTTTCTTCTGACCAGGTGTGCCCGATTCCACCCACCATCGCGCGCGTTCGGGGAAGGAACGGGCGCCTCAGTCGCGGGGCTGGATGTTCCAGGCGTCGATGACCGGGCGGCCGTGCTCGTACCCGAGGACGCTGACCGATGCGGTGCCGAGCTTCAGCACGGCACCGTCCTGCGGCGCGAGCCGGATCCACGCGGCGCCGAGGGCACGCAGCACGTGGCCGTGCGCGATGAACACGGCGTCCTGGCCCTCGGCGAGCACCGGACGAGCGCGGTTCAGTATCCGCTCGACGCGGACCCGGACCTCGGCGGCGTTCTCACCGGGGGTGTCACCGGCGGGTACTCCGTCGGTCCAGAGGTCCCACGGCCCGTGGCGCAGCACCTTGATCTGCGGGGTGGTGAGCCCCTCGTACGCGCCGTAGTCCCACTCGTACAGGTCCTCGTCGAGCTCGGGGTCGACGCCGATCAGGTGCGCGGTGTCGCGGGCACGCTGCAGCGGACTCGACAGGGCCAGCGCGAACGAGCGGTCGGCCAGGTACCGGCCGGCGCGCTTCGCCTGCTCGACACCGTTGTCCGTCAGCGGAATGTCGGTGCGGCCGGTGTGCTGCCCGCTCTTCGACCACTCCGTCTCTCCGTGACGGACGAGGACGAGTTCGCCGGGGCGTTCCGAGGTCATGAGTTCCTTCCGATCCAGAGGCCGAGCGCAGCTGCGCCGACCGAGACGACGAGCATCCCGAGGCCGTGCAGGACGGCGAGCCGGGGCTTGCCGGATCGGAGGAGCTGGACGGTCTCGACGCTCGCCGTCGAGAACGTCGTGTACCCACCCATCATGCCCGTCCCGAGCACCGCGACCGCCGGGAGTGGGATCGTGCCGGCCTGCCCGAGGCCGGTGAGCAGGCCGAGCACGAGCGATCCGGACACGTTGATGAGCACGGTCCCGAGCGGGACCCCGGCAGTCCGCGAGCCGGACGTGCGCGTCTTGACGAGTCCGTCGAGCAGGAACCGGAGCGCAGCTCCGACTCCCCCGCCGACGGTGACGAGCAGCAGTTCGAGCGGGTTCACGACGCGCCTCCGTCCGGGCCGGTCGACGGTGGTCGGAGCCGCCCGGCAAGCCAGATCCCGAGGGCGGCAGCGGCGAGTCCGAGGGCCGAGGACAGCAGTGCGTACCCGCTGCCCGCACCCCACCGGCCGACGTCGAGCAGCTGCGCGGTGTCGTCGGCGAGCGTGCTGTACGTCGTGAAGCCGCCGAGCACGCCGGTGCCCACGAGCAAGCGGATCGTGCGGCGGCCTCCGACGTCGGGCCCACGCATCGCGAGCGCCTCGAGCAGGAGTCCGAGACAGAAGGCCCCGACGACGTTGATCGCGAGGATCACCCAGCTGATGCCGTCGTGGCTGGGGAACGCCTCGGCGAGCAGTGCGCGGATCGCGGTCCCGATCGCGCCTCCGAGCGCGACGAGGGTGAGGAAGCGCCAGCGGAGGTGCGGCGGTCGCGCTTCGGTCATCGGTACTCCTATCGCCGAGCACGCCGGATCGTCTCCGCGCGTGCGGTGTTCTCGGGATAGGGACCGTTGGCGCCTCGTGCGCGGTTGGGTCCGGCAGGCCCCACTGCCGGGTCTGACGACCCGTCCAGCGTACTGCTCAGTCGGCGACGGCGGCGATCGCCTCGACCTCGACGAGCTGGTCGTCGTAGCCGAGGACGGTCACGCCGAGCAGTGTGCTGGGCACGTCGTGGTCCCCCATCGCGGCGCGGACGACGTCCCAGGCGGCGACGAGGTCCTGCTGCTCGGTCGTCGCGACGAGCACCCGCGTCTGGACGAGGTCGTGGACACCCGCGCCGGCGGCTGCGAGCGCCGTCCGCAGGTTCGCGATGCACTGCGCGGCCTGCCCGGCCACGTCACCGACGGCGACCGTCGCGCCGTGCTCGTCGAGCGGACAGGCTCCCGCCAGGAACACCAACCGGGTGCCGGCCGCCACGGTGGACGCGTCGGCGTACTCCGCGACGTCGCTGAGCGCTGTGGACCGGATGAGCTGGACGGCACTGGACACGGAGTCAGCCTGGCACACGACGACGAAACCCCCGGCGAGCCGGAGCTCGTCGGGGGTTTCGTGGTATTGGTGACCCCAGCGGGATTCGAACCCGCGTTACCGCCGTGAGAGGGCAGCGTACTAGGCCGCTATACGATGGGGCCGCGGCTGTTGTCGGACTCGGAGCATGTCACCTGTGGTGACCCCAGCGGGATTCGAACCCGCGTTACCGCCGTGAGAGGGCAGCGTACTAGGCCGCTATACGATGGGGCCGTTCCGACAACTCGACAAGTATTGCACAAGCCGCGCATCGCGCCAAAACGAGGCGTGTCGCCCGGGTGTGCCGCCATGCCGCGCCCGGCATACGGCGCTCGCTGCGCGTGCAGATTCCGACAGAACACCGGTTGAACGACGCGCGCTCTGTCGCAACATGCACACGCATCGGTCGCGCGGCCGTGGACGCGACCGCCCCTCGGACGGGAGGCGCGTGGCGGGCCCGCCACGGGCCTCCCGTCCGACCGCGCGCACGTCCGGAGCCGCGCTTCGTGAGCAGGAAGGGTCGCGTCGGTCGGGTCCACCCGACCATTTCTGCTCACGAAGCGCCCACGGCGCGGTCCCGCGCGGTCAGATCGTGAGCGACTCCCCCGGCCGCAGGATCTCGAGCACGCCGCTCGGCGCGAGCGCCTCGCGGAGCCGACCGGTGTGCATGCCGTAGCCGATGTCGGAGAGCGTGGCCTCGTGGATCGGGTAGGCGCGGGCCGGGGCGAGCGCGGCGACGTAGTCCATCATCTCGGCGACCTTGAGCCACGGGGCACCGACCGGTGCGGCGAGGACCTCGACGGGGACGCCCGGGTCGGTGTACGAGTCGCCGGGGTGGAAGAGCCTGCGGTTCACGAGCACGCCGGTGTTGTCGACGACAGGCACCGAAGAGTGGATGAGCTGGTGCCGCCTGCCGTGGAAGTCGAGCTCGAACGGGCCGACGGTGCGGTGGTCGCCGTCGGTGACGACCTCGACCGCGATGCCGGATTCGGCGAGCGCCGCACGGACGCCCTCGGGGCCGAACACGAAGGCGTCGGGGTTGGCGGCGAGGATCCGGTGCAGCTGCTCGGGCGTGACGTGGTCGGGGTGCTCGTGGGTGACGACGACCGCGACGACCCCGGTCGCGTCGACGGGGCGGGTGAAGTTGCCCGGGTCGAGCACCAGGCGGGCGTCGCCGTCCGACAGGATCTGGCAGGCGTGTTCGAGCTTCGTGACCTCCATGCGGGCGACGCTACCCGCGGCGGGCGCGATGGGGCGACTCGGGCTGCGCCGACTCGGAACGACGTTCTCGTTGTCGTACGACATCGGGATCGTCGTTCCGAGTCGGTCCCGCCCACGCACCACCACACACCTTCACCCCGGCGGCGGCCCCGTCGTCCCCCGCACCACCAGGTGCGCCGGCGCCGCGACGATCGTTCCGGCAGCGCCGCCGTCGACCTCGGCGAGCACTGCCCGCGCCGCTGCCCGGCCCTGCGCCTCCGGGTCCTGCGCCACGGTCGTCAGGCCCACGGTGGCGCCGTACTCGTGGCCGTCGATCCCGATCACGGAGACGTCCCCCGGCACCGACAGCCCGGCCTGCCCGGCGGCGAGGAGCACCCCGAGCGCCATCTCGTCCGAGGCGCACAAGACGGCAGTCGGGCGATCGGGCCCGGCGCCGGCATCAGCACCGGCACCGGCACCGGCGCCCCCGCCGAACAGCGCGTTCCCCGCCGCCAGCCCGCCGGCGAACGAGAACCGCCCGTCGAGCAGCCACCGGTCCGGCACCGCGTGTCCGGCGGCCCGCATCGCGTCGACGAACCCGTCCCGCCGCAGGTGCGGCACCGCCACGTTCATGCCGGCCTCGTCCTGCCCGCCGACGTAGGCAACCCGTCGGTGCCCGAGTCCGCACAGGTGGTCGACCGCGATCCGGGTGACGGCTCGGTCGTCGACCCCGATGTTCCGCAGGCCCGGTGCGGGTCCGCCGATGACGATCATCGGGTGCCGGGTGAGTTCGAGCTCGGCACGCTCGGTCGCGTCGAGCACCAGGGACAGCAGGACGAGGGCGTCGACACGGTGCCGCAGCATCGAGCGTCGGAACGCCCGGTCGCGGTCGCCGCCCGGCCCGCCCAGGTTGTAGAGCACGAGGTCGTACCCGGCCCGACGGAGTTCCGCGTCGACGCCGCCGAGTGCCTTGACGTAGAACCACCGGTCGATCACCGGGACGACGACGCCCACGGCGCGCTGCCGGCCGGTGGCGAGGCCGGCCGCCGCCGAGCTCGGGACGTACCCGAGCTCGTCGGCGACCCGACGGACCTCGTCGATCGTGGTCTCCGCCACGTTCTCCATGCCGCGCAGCGCTCGCGACACCGTGGACTTCGACAGTCCCGTGACGGTCGCGATCTCCTGGATCCCCATCGATGCGACCCGGGAGGCCCGTCAGCCGTCCGTACTGTGCGTCACGCCCGCCGGACAGTCGGCTGCAGTGCCGGGGCCGGCTTGCGCGACGGCCGCTGCGGTCCGGCGCGCTCGGTGCGGTGCACGACGACCCGCTGGTGCGAGCTCGTCCCACCCGCTGTGCTGGTGCACCCGCCCGTCCGCCGAGGGCCGTGGCTGACGACGGGTGTCGTCGCCGCGAGCGGTGCGGACGGGGGCGACGGCAGGAGCGGCACCGATGCCGTCGGTGGCCCGGTCGACGACCGCGTGGCGGCGGAGGACCGCGACCCGCCACCGGTCGAGCGCCACGACCCCGAGCACGCACACCAGCAGGGTGAGCGCCCAGCCGAGTGCCGGGCGACCGGTGACCTCGCAGAACACCGTGGCGCCGAGGAACAAGATGCCGAACATGCCGACGAAGCCGATCGCCTCTTCGATCCGGGCCGTGGGCCGGGTGGGTCCGCGCTGTGCCATGGTCGTCAGCCCTTCACGCCACCGGCGGTGAGGCCGGCCACGATGCGTCGCTGGAAGATGAGGACCAGGATCACGAGCGGGATCGTGACGATCGTGCCCGCGGCCATGACCGCCGTGTACGGCTCCTGGTGCGGCTGCGACCCGGCGAACGAGGCGATCGCCACGGTCACCGGCTGCGTCGCGTCACTCGAGAGCTGCGAGGAGATCAGGTACTCGTTCCAGCTGGAGATGAACGCCAGGATCGCCGTCGTGAACACCGCGGGGGCGGCGAGCGGCAGGATGATCCGCCGGAACGCCTGCACGCGGGTGCAGCCGTCGATGCGCGCTGCTTCCTCGAGGTCCCACGGCATCTCGCGGAAGAACGACGCGAGCGTGTAGACCGTCAGTGGCAGCACGAACGAGATGCTCGGCAGGATGAGCGCCTGGTAGGTCCCCATCCACCCGATGTCCGTGAAGAGCTGGAACAGCGGGGAGATGAGCGCGACCCCCGGGAACATCGACGCCGCCAGGATCGCGCCGGCGATGAGTGACTTGCCGCCGAACTCGAGGCGGGCGAGGGCGTACGCCGCCGTCGTGCCGACGAGCAGGGCGATGATCGTCACGACGCCGCCGATGAGCAGGCTGTTGGCGAGCGCCCGCCCGAGGTGGTTGCCGAGCGACGTGGAGAACGCGGTCGCGTAGTTGTCGAGCGTGACGTGCGTCGGCCACGGTGTGGCGTCGAACGTGAACCCGACGTCGCGGAAGCTCGTCACCACCATCCAGTAGAACGGCAGGAGGCACCACACGGCGATGACGATCGCCTGCACGGCCGTGCGGATGCGGGGGCCGGTGTCGCGGCGGACCCGGACGTCGGCGCGGTCGACGGCGCGGTCGCGTGCTGCTGCGGTGGACCGGGGGCGGTCTGCTGCGAGGGTCACTTGAGTTCACCCTTCTGCTGGGCGGCCTGCGTCTGCACGACGTTGGCGCCGAGGAACCGGACGAAGACGAACGCCACGATGAAGATCACCAGGAAGGTGATGGTCGACAGGGCCGACGCGGAGTTGAAGCCCTGCCGGATCTGTTCGACGACCAGGATCGACAGGGTCGTGGTGGCGTTGCCGGAACCACCGCCACCGCCGGTGAGGATCGCGGGCAGGTCGTACATGCGCAGCGCGTCGAGCACGCGGAACAGGATCGCGACCATCAGCGCGGGCTTGATGAGCGGCAGGGTGATGAGCACGAAGCGCTGGAACGTCGACGCGCCGTCCATCTTGCCGGCCTCGTAGACCTCCTCCGGGATCAGCTGGAGCCCCGCCAGGATGAGCAGCGCCATGAACGGCGTGGTCTTCCAGGTGTCGGCGATGATGACCGCCCACCGGGACGCCCACTCGCCGCTCGTCCAGAGGATCTGCTGCCCGAGGACGTGGTTCAGGACGCCGTTCGCGTCGAAGATGAAGTACCAGAGCTTCGCGGTGACGGCCGTCGGGATCGCCCACGGCACCAGGATCGCGGCACGGACGAGCGCGCGGCCCTTGAAGTTGCGGTTCATGATGATCGCCATCCACACGCCGATGGCCGTCTCGAACGCCACGGTGACGACCGTGAAGAAGAACGTGTTGCCCATCGACACCCAGAACTGGGAGCCGAGGCTGCCGGGCGGGCACGTGACGTTGCCGCACTGCTGGCCGAGCCAGTGCGCGTAGTTCGTGATGCCGGCGAACCCGCCCTGGACGAACAGACCGGTGGCCTTGTCGAGGCCCTGGTCGAGCTGGAACGACTGGATGATCGCGCTGACGACCGGGTAGCCGATGACGATCGCGAGGAGCAGGATCGTCGGGCCGATGAGGTACACGGCCCACCGGCCGTGCTCGGCGTTGAGTCCGCCCTTGCGCCGTTGGCGCTTCGGTTCCATGCCCGTCGGGTTGGGGATGGCTGCGGGGATCTCGGTTGCTGCTGACACGTGTCGGCCTCCTTGCCGGGGGTGTCGGAACGCAAGTAGGGGCGGACTGGAGGCAGGTGCCGGGATGGCACCGTGCCTCCAGTCCGATGCGGCGTGAGCCGCGTGTCGCTAGCTGCTGGTCGCCGACTTGAGGGCGTCCTGCATGTCCTTCATGGCTTCGTCGACCGACTTCGATCCCTTGAGCGCCGCGTAGGTGTTGTCCTGGATCGCCTTCGTCACCGCCGGGTAGAACGGCGTGACCGGGCGTGGCTCCGCTGACTCGATCGACTTGAGCAGCGTCGGCAGGTAGGGCAGCTTCGCCGTCAGCTCGGAGTCGGTGTAGAGGTCACCGACGACCGGGGCGAGCGACCCCTGCGTCGCGAAGAACTTCTGCGTGTCGTTCGAGATGAGGAACTCGAGGAAGTCGTGCGCCGTCGCCTTGTGCTTCGAGTACACGCTGATCGCGGCGTTGTGGCCGCCGAGCGTCGAGGCGCCGGTGCCGTCCGCACCCGGGATGGGCGCGATGCCGAACGTGTCCTTGACCGTGCTCGAACCGTCGGTCTTCGCCAGGTTGTAGACGTACGGCCAGTTGCGCAGGAACAGCAGCTTGCCGGCTTCGAACGCGGTGCGGCCCTGCTCCTCCTGGTACGTGATCGCCTCGGCCGGGATGTTCCCGTCCTTGAACGCGTCGACCAGGTTCTGCAGGCCGGCCTTGGCGTCCGAGGTGTCGACGTCCGGGTCTCCGCTCTTGCTGAGCACCGAACCACCGGAGCCGTTGATCGCCTCGGAGGCGTTCACCGTCAGGCCCTCGTACTTCGCGAACTGCCCGGCGTAGCAGCCGATGCCCTTGTCCTTCGCGATCTGGCAGTCGGCCATCATCTCCTTCCACGTGGTCGGAGGCGTCTTGACGAGGTCCTTGCGGTAGTAGAGCAGCGCGCCGTCCGACGTCTGCGGGGCGGCGTAGAGGGTGTCGTTGTACGTCGCGGTCTTCACCGTGGCCGGCAGCAGCTTCGAGGTGTCGATCTTCATGTCACCGGTCAGCGGCGTCAGCCAGCTCTTCGCGGCGAACTCGGCGGTCCAGACGACGTCGACGTCGACGACGTCGTAGTTGGCGTCCTTGGCTTGGAAGTGCTGCACGAGGTCGTCGTGCTGCTGGTCGGCCTGGTCGGACTGCTCCTTGAAGGTGACCTTCTCGTCGGGGTGGGCCTTGTTCCACTTCGCGATCAGCGGGCGGACGACGTTCGAGTTGTCCTTGCCCTGCACGT
Source organism: Curtobacterium sp. PhB172 (assembly GCF_003752545.1). Classification (NCBI taxonomy): domain Bacteria; kingdom Bacillati; phylum Actinomycetota; class Actinomycetes; order Micrococcales; family Microbacteriaceae; genus Curtobacterium; species Curtobacterium sp. PhB172. The sequence goes on along the minus strand of NZ_RKIF01000006.1, from coordinate 22,271 downwards.
ACGTGATGGGCCCGCGGCTGTCCTGGCCGCTCTTGGCGTCGTCCGAACCGGCGCCGGAGCTCCCGCTCGAGCAGCCGGTGAGCACGAGGCCGATGACGGCGACCCCGGCAACGGATGCGAACCGCACCCTGGAGCGTGTTGTCTTCACAGCGTTGTCTCCTCATTGAGATCACCAGGGGGCATCGATCGGGTTCGACGACACTGCCCTGGAGCAGGCGCCGCTGCCTGCTGGTGGAGGAAGCTACGCCCGCCGCAGGGGTTCCGCAACCGGTTGCATCGGTTCCGTGACCTGAGCGTGACCTTGGAAGTCCCGGAGACTTCCTGGGTGAGCGCTCACCCTCGTTCGAGGGACCCCTGCGCGCCACTGCGGAACTCCGCATGAACACCGCCACTGGGGTCCCGCGCCGTTGTCCGCACCCACGGCCCCACGTAGCGTCCACGACATGGCCACCCTCCACACCGCCGACACCGTGCCCGCACCGCGCCGTGTCATCGGCGTCGACCTCGACGCCCCGCTCCCCCGTCTCGTCGCCGACGAGACCGGCGAGTCCGCCATGGTGATCGGCTACCGCGGCGGCCACCCCACCGGCACCCTCGACGTGCTGCTCACCGACGACCCCGCCGACGCGGCCCGCGCCCTCGAGGCGCTGCAGGAGACCGTCCTGGCCGACGTCCCCGCGGTTTCCGACGACGACCTGCCGACCATCTCGGTCGTCGTGTCCACCGTCGTCGACCGCGTCGAGGACCTCGGCAAGCTGCTCGACGTCCTCGAGCACCTCGACTACCCGCGGCACGAGGTCATCCTCGTCGACAACCGCGTCCGCGTCCCCGCCGGCGACGCGCTGCCCGCGATGCTCGCCGGGCGGAACGTCCGCTTGGTCGAGGAACGCCGCCCCGGTCTGTCCGCCGGACGGAACGCCGGTGTCGCTGCCGCGACCGGCGACGTCATCGCCTTCACCGACGACGACGTCCGCGTCGACCCGCAGTGGCTGCGCGCCATCGGGTCCCGGTTCGTCAGCGAGCCCGGCCTGGACGCCGTCACCGGCGTCATCCTGCCGAGCGAGCTCACCACCCCGGCGCAGATCTGGTACGAGGCGTACTACGGCGGGTTCAGCGCCGAGCGCACGTTCTCGCCCGTGACGATCGTCCCGGACGACGTCCAGGGCACCATGCGGCACGCCCGCGTCTCGGCGGTCACCCCGTCCGGCGAGGTCCTCAAGCACTTCGCCGTCTACGGCATCGGCGCGTACGGCGCCGGCGCGAACATGGCCTACCGTCGCACCCTGATCGAGGCCGTCGGCGGCTTCGACCACACCCTCGGCGCCGGCTCCCCGGCCCGTGGTGGCGAGGACCTGGCGATGTTCATCGAGACGCTGTGGCGCGGTGGGAAGATCGGCTTCGAGCCCCGCGCGGTCGTGCATCACCGGCACCGCCAGACCATCGAGGACCTGCACAAGCAGCTGCACGGCAACGGCGTCGGCTTCACCGCGCTGATGTTCGCGCTCGCCGCGAAGGACAAGCGGCACGTCGCCGTCCTCGCCCGCCTGATGCCGCTCGCCGCGAAGGTCAAGTCGAAGCAGATGCTCTCCCGCCTGGCCGGACACCGGGACGCCGCGACCGAGGTCACCAACGACGCCTCGACCACGCGCATCCCGAAGACCCTGGCGTACCACGAGCTGCGCGGGTTCCCCGCCGGCCCGGCCGCCTGGTTCCGCAGCCGACGCCGCTGGCGCGACGTCGAGGCCGGCCGCTTCCGGCCGTAGTCGCGCAGCACGACGGACGGGAGGCCCGTGGCAGTGTCGCCACGGGCCTCCCGTCTGTTCTGTTGCCGCGTCCGCACGACGCGGTACGACACTCGCGTTGTCGTACGACGTCGAGGATGTCGCCCCCACGCGCACGCAACCGTTGCGTACACAACGAGCGACAGAGCCGGCGGACCACCGCCCCACCCCGTCAGCGCGCGGTCAGCCGCCCGGCCACGTACCGCCACGGCCCGCCCAGCGCGGCCGTCAGCTCGGCGCGCTTGAGCCCGCGCGTCGCCTCGGTGAACTCGGCGTCGACGGGCCAGCCGCCGCTCGCGTCGACGGGGCGCTCGTCGGCACCCTGCCCGAGCGCACCGAGCCGCCGGAGCGCGCCGGCCGCACGCCGGAGCACCGCGAACGCCGTCGAAGGCCGCAGCACGAGCTTCGTCACCCAGGCGCCGAGCCCGGTGCCGTAGCCGATCGCCTGCGAGCGCAACGCGGCACGGTCCTTGCGGTGCTCGTGCCAGACGACGGCCGAGGGTTCCACGGCGAGCGCCCCACCGGCGAGCAGGACGCGGGTGAACAGGTCCGGGTCCTCACCGGCTCGAGCACGGGTGCCGGGGCCGAGGGCGACGTCGAAGCCGCCGAGCTGGCGGACGGCGTCGCGGCGCACGGACATGTTCGCGCCGGTGCCGAACGCGCCGACGGTGAAGGGGAACAGGGGCTCGTCGACGGGCGGGGCGGACGTGCGGTACACCCGGCGCTCGAGGTTCCGCGCCCAGGTCACCCGCTCGTCGAAGAAGCGCTGCGTGGGGGTGCGGAGCTCGCCGCTGGGGACGAGTCCGGTGACGCACCAGACGTCTGCGTCGCGCTCGTAGGCGGCGGCGATGGCGGCCATCCAGTGGCGGTCGACGACGACGTCGTCGTCGATGAACGCGACGATGCCGCCGGTGGCCAGTGCGAGTCCGGCGTTGCGGGCCCGGGAGACGCCGGCACGTGCCTCGAGGACGTAGTGCACGCGCGGGTCGTCGACGGCGGCCACGACGTCGCGGGTGCCGCTGGTGACGGGGGCGTTGTCGACGACGAACAGCTCGAAGTCGTCGTACGCGGAGTCGAGGACGGAACGCACGGCGCGGGCGAGCGCCACGGGCCGCTCGCGGGTGCCGATGACGACGGAGACGCGTGCGCCGTCCGCGGGGGCGTCGACCGGGAGGCCCGGGGCCGGCAACCGACGCAGGGCCGGTCCCAGCTCGGCCGGGTCCACCGCCCCGCGGTCGTCGACGCGCACGTCGACGAACCCGGCGACGTCGCGGCCGTCGCGCACCATGAGGCGGGCGCGGCGGAAGCCGTCGGCGCCGGCGAGGTGCACGGTGTCGGCGGCGAGCGCCGCGGACCGGTCGACGGCGCCGACCCAGGCAGCTCCGACCCAGGTGGGGGCGTCGGGCGAGGGCATCGCGGGGTCGAGCATGAGGGCTCGTTCCGCGGTGGTGGTGTGGTCGGTCATGTTCGTCCCGTCGGGCCGGTCTGGTCGGGTGGACGTGGCAATGCTCCGCGCGCGTCGACAGGGGGTCAACCGCGATGCTCGGAGGATGCGGGGAGGCTGCGGTTTGCCGCCACTAGACTCGCGGGAGACGCCGGTCGACCCGCCGGTGCGACGCCGGTCCCCGCCGGACACGAGGAGGACGCATGCCGCTGGCCCGAACGATGGACCGGCTCGGCCTGACCAGGCGTCCACGCCCGACGTTGCACCTGGTTCCGGACCCCGACGCGTCCGACCTCGTCGTGGTGCACCTCGATGCCGACGACGCCGCGTGCGGTACGTGCGGGCACGCCCAGGCGGCGCACGAGCACTACCGTCCGGGCACGGACTGCGCGCTCTGCGACTGCCCGAAGTTCCGCCGCGCCCACTGACGCGATCCCCCTCGCGCGATCCCCCTCGCTCCCCCCTCGATCGGGGGGCGCCTGCGGGAAACCGCCGTTCCCCCGCAGGTGGTCCCGACCTCCCTTGTCGGTGCTGCCGGGCCCGCTTAGCGTCGCGGACATGGCCATCACTCCCACGCCACTCGCGTGCATCGTCCTCGCCCACGAGGACCCGACGCACGTCCGTCGGCTCGTGGCGGCGCTCGACCCGTTCCCGGTGTTCCTCCACTGCGACGCGAGCACCGACGACGACGTCTTCGACGCGATGACCGCCGGCCTGCCCGAACGGGTGCACGTGCTGCCGCGGATCCGCACCGGGTGGGCGAAGTGGGAGAACGTCGCGGCCGAGGTCGCCGGCTACCGTGCTGCCCTGGCGCAGACCGACGCCACGCACGTGGCGCTGCTGACCGGCAGCGACTACCCGTTGGCCGACGCCGACGAGATCTCGGCGCTCCTGACGGCGAACCCCGGGCGGTCGTTCGTCGAGGCGAAGCCGCTCCCGCACCCCGCGTGGGGTCGCGACGGCGGTCGGTCGCGCGTGCGGTTCCGGCACTGGGCGTGGCGGAAGCACATGCTGCGCCTGCCGGTCCCCCGTCGGGTCCCGCGGGACGTCGTGTTCGGCGGCGGCTCGCAGCTCAAGGTCCTTGCCCGCCACCACGCGCAGGGGGTCGTCGACGTGTTCGACGGGCGCCCCGACCTGGTGGCGTTCTGGGAGCGGGTGTGGATCGGCGACGAGACCTTCGTGCCGTCGGTCCTGCTGACCCCGGCGTTCACCCCGGACTTCGCAGACGCCCACGCGGTGCAGCCGCTCTGGTGGATCGGGTGGGACGGCACGAAGCAGAAGAGCCCGCCGTGGCTCGGGATCGAGGACGCCGGCCGGGTGCTGGAGCGTCGTACCGCGGCTGACCAGTCGACCCCGTACGTGTTCGCCCGGAAGTTCTCGACGTCCCGGAGCACTGACCTGCTCGACGTGGTCGACGCGACCTTCGGGCTCCGCACGTCCGCCGACGACCAGCCGGTGGTGGTGGCACAGTGACCGTCCCCCAGACCCGACGCGAGGCGCGTGCGGCCGAGGCGGCTGCGCTGGCGGCACAGCCGGACGACGACGAGCTCGAGGCGTCCGTGCAGCCGGCGGCCCCCGGCGCGCTGTCCACCGACACGGACTCGATCGCCGTCGCACGCGGCTCGTCCGTCCTGTTCGGCCGCGGCCTGCTCTACGTGGTCGTCTGGTCGATGCAGCTCGTCGTGAGCTCGCTGATCTCCCCCGTGCTCGCGCACCTGATGCCACCGGCCGAGTTCGGCGTGCTGGCCTCGGCGATCGCGCTGTACCAGGCCCTGGTGGTCGTGGCCGTCTGCGGCATCGACCAGGCGTCGGTGCTGCAGCGCGCCGAGGACGGCGACGACCGGCGTGCCCGCGGCCTGATGTTCGTCGGCATGGTCACCGCGGTCACCGTCACCGTGTTCGCCCTGGTGTCGATCCCGCTCTGGGGCGACGCCGCGGGCTTCGTCGACCAGCACCCCCTGCTGCTGGTCGCCGTGCTCTGGACCGGGCCCGCCGCGATCGTGCAGCTGTCCCTCGCGTTGCTCGTCGCCCAGGACCGCATCCGCGTGTTCGCCGTGACGAGCCTGCTGTCGTCCGTCGGCGGGTCGATCATCGGCCTCGGGCTCCTCGCCGCCGTGCACGCCGACGCGACCACGTACGCGTGGGGCGGGGTCGTGGCGCAGGGTGCCGCGATGGTCATCGGCATCATCGCCACGAAGCCTCGCGTCCGCGGTCTGTTCGACCACCGCACCACGATCCGGGCGTTCAAGCTCGGTGTCCCGATCGCGCTCGGCAGCCTGTCGTACTTCGTCCTGAACGCCGGTGACCGACTCGTCGTGCAGCGCCTGCTCGGTGCCGACGAGGTGGCCCGCTACCAGATCGCCTACGTCGTCGGCTCCGCGGTGATCCTGCTGCTGACCTTCACGAACCAGGCCTGGGCGCCGCACTTCGCCGCCCTCCGCGACGCCGTGGCCCGCCGCCGGCTCGCCATGCACGCCCGGGACGAGCTCTACATGCTGCTCGCCCCCGTGCTCGTCGCCGTGACGCTCGTGTCGCCGGTGGCGCTGCCGATCCTGGCCCCGGCGTCGTACCGGGTCGAGTCCCTCACCGTCGTCGTCTTCGTGGTCGCCCTGACCGCGTTCCCGGTGGTCGCGAGCGGTGCGACCGGTCGGCTCCTGCTGGTCGAGCGCCGCGGGGTGACGGTCGGCGTCATCGGTGCCGTCGCCGGTGTCGTGAACATCGCGGCGAACCTGGTGCTGGTGCCCCTGACCGGCATCGTCGGCGCGGGCATCGCCACGGTCATCGCCTACGGCATCCTCGCCGCACTGCAGCAGGCCTCGCTGCCGGACCGCCGCGAGTGGCGCGGCCCTCGACGCCGGGTGCTGCTCGCCATCGCGATCGCGATCGTCGTCGCCGCGGCCTCGCTCCTGCCCCCGCAGGACCTCGCCTGGAACATCGTGCGCGTCGTCGGCGTCGCCGCGTGCCTGCCCTGGTTCTTCCGCCGCCTGAAACTCGCTCGCGGAGGATCCGCATGACCCGTCCCACCCCCCGTCCGCTGCGTGTCGTCGTCGCCACCAACGGACTCGCCATCACCGGCGGTGTCGAACGCTGCGTCGTCGAGGACGTCGGCGAGCTCGTCGCGGCCGGCCACGACGTCGAGGTGTGGCACCGCGCCGGTCCGGACGGCGACCCGGACGAGGGCCGCGCGGTGTTCGACCGGCTCGGTGTCCGACTTCGCTACGCCCGCGACTACCGCTTCGGCATCCGGACCGCCCCGACGGACGTGTTCCGCTTCGTCCGTGAGGGCCTGCGCCTCCGCCGCTCGCGCCCGGACGTCCTGTGGCTGAACCGTCCGGAGTTCCTGCCGTGGGGCCGCGTCGTGTCCTTCGTGTCCGGCGTCCCCCTGGCCGTGCACCTGCACCACGCCCCGAACTACCGTCGGCTCGGCCCGTTCGCCGGCGGCCGGACCCGGTACCTCGCGGTCTCGGCGGCGATGGCCCGTGCCTGGACCGCCGTCGGTGCGCCGCCGGACCGCGTCGACGTGGTCCCGAACGGCGTCGACACCGCGGCGTTCCCCGCTGCCACGCCGGCGAGCACGCGCCGAGCACGTGCTGTGCTCGGCCTCGACCAGGACCGCCCCGTGGTGCTCTACTACGGACGGCTCACGCGGTCGAAGGGCGTCCTGGCCCTCCTGGAGGCGTGGGGTCGCGTCCACGCGTCGGCCCGCGTCCTCGTCGGGCCCGGCACACCGCCCGCCCCGGCTCCGGTGCTCGTCCTGGCGGGTGCGCTGTACCCGCAGGACGCGCCCGCCGTGCACCGCGCGATCGCCGCGTTGCCCGAGGGGTCCGTGGTCGTGGTGCCCGAGCGCGACGACGTCGTCCCCCTGCTGCACGCCGCCGACGTCGTGGTGGCTCCCTCCATCGAGCCCGAGGGGTTCGGCCGCGTGGTCGTCGAGGCGATGTCCACCGGACGCCCCGTCGTCGCGGCGGCGTCGGGCGGCACCGCCGAGATCCTCAGCGGCGAGTGGGCGCGGTTCACCGTCGACCCCACCGAGACCGCCGCGCTGGCCGACAAGGTCCTCGAGGCGCTGCACGCGGCCGGTACGGAACCCGGTCTGGCGGACCGGTGCCGCGCCTGGGTGCGGGACCGGTACGGCCGGGAGCGCCACGTCGCGGCGCTGCTCCGGGCGCTCGAGGCGCACGCGAAGCACTGAAGACGAACACCGTCGAACGACGACGACCTGAGCGGTGCCGACGACGACGTCGGCACCGTTCAGTCGTTCGGGACCGTCGTCGCGGTGTCGTCCGGCAGCGACGCGCTCGGCTCGGCACCGTCCGCCGGCACGTCGATCGTCATCCAGTCGATGAGGAGCGACCCGGCGGCGTCCGCCGGTGGGTTCCCGTCGTTCGACCCGGCCTGCACCACCAGGTGCATCCGGGCGGTCGGGATGTTCTCCGTCGTGGTGCCGACGACCTCGTCGTCGACCAGGAAGGACATCCGGTCGGCGGTCCACTCGATCGTGTACGTGTGCCAGTCCTTCAGCGACGCCTCGGTCTGCTGGTGGATGCACTTCTCGGCGGGGTCGGCCAAGCAGTGCACGTTGAGCCAGGCGGGCGCGCCGAGCGCTCCCTCGGGGAAGTCGATCTCTCCGTCCGACCACAGGTTCTCGTCGCTCCACAGCAGCACGGCGACGCCGTAGCCGTCGACCTCGTCGCTGCGCATCCGGATGCTGTACCGGCCGGCGGTCTGCCCACCCCACTCGCCGTCGACGAGCGGCACGACACCGCCGGCCAGCGGCACCCCGGCGCGCGTGGTGCGCAGGCGCACGTCGAGCACGCCGTCGTGCGTCGACAGGGTCGACGCCTGGTAGCGCCCCGTCCCCGCGGTGTCCGCGAACCCGTGGTAGGCGACGAACCGGTCCGAGTACCGGGACTCGAAAGTCCGGTTCGTGGCGGCGTCGGCGAAGTCCTCGCCGAACACCCGGGTCCACCCCTCGGGCTCGGAGCTCGGCATCGAGACGCCGCTCGGGTCGTCGAGGGTCACGTCGTCACCGTTCGCCGTCGTGGTCGCGGTCGTGGTGCCGGCGACGATGCCGGCAGCCACGAGCAGGGCGCCGGCCGCGAACGCGGTCCGGCGGGTGCCGGGGCGCCGTGGCGGTCGGTGCCGGGGCAGGCCGCGACCGTGTGCCGGTGGGGCGCCGTGGGCCGACGCCGCGTCGTCGGCGACGTGTTCCGACCAGGTGGGGCGGGCCTCCTGGCCGTCACCCTGCTCGTCGGTCACCCGGTCGTCCACGCGCGGATCTCGGAGAGTCCCACGTTGCCCGTGCTGTTCGAGACGCCCGTCACCGTGAACCGCACCCAGGTGACGTCACGCGGGGTGAAGTCGACCGTCAGGGCGTCGCCGCTGTTCGGCAGGGTGCCCACCGCGACCTGGCTGCCGTCCGAGAACGTCAGGGTGCCGCTGGTGACCTGGTCCGCGCTGTTCGGGCGGTCGTGCAGGACGATCCGACCGAGGTGCTGCGAGGCGGCCCAGTCCAGCTGGATCCACACCCCGGTCCGGCCCCACGGGGCGACCCACTCGGCCGTCGGGTTGTCGGGGTAGCCCGACACGACGCCGTCGACGGCCTTCGCGACGGTCTGCCCGGTGGACTGGTCGTCCCACGCGGCGGTCGGGGTGGCGGAACCGGTGACGTCCGACAGCGTCGGCGTCGGGTTCGGCGTCGGCGTGGGTGTGGGCGTCGGGGTCGGCGTCGGCGTGGTGTCCGCCGGCCGGAACGCCCGGATCTCGGCGAGGCCGACGTTCCGGGTCGTGCTGCTCACGGAACCGACCGTGAACCGCACCCAGGTGGCCTGGCGGGCGCTGAACGCGACGCGCTGCACGGCTCCCCCGTTGTCGAGCGACGGGACGGCGACGCTGGTGCCGTCGGAGAACGTCAGCGTGCCGCCGGTCACCTGGTCGTCGCTGTTCGGCCGGTCGGCCAGGTCGATCTCGTGCAGGGTCGTGTCGGCGGACCAGTTCAGCTGGATCCACGTGCCCGCGCGGCCACCGGGCGCCGCCCACTCGGCCGTCGGGGCGTCCGGGTAGCCGCTCACGACGCCGTCGACGGCCTTCACGGCGGTCTGGCCGTCGGCCGGGTTCTCGGCGCTCGCGGTGACGGTCGCGCCGGCGGTGACGTCGGTGCCCTGCGAGGTCGGCGGGTCCGTCGGGGGCTGGGCCGACGAGCCGACGGCGTACTGCCGGCTCAGCCAGGAGCCCTCCGGGCGCGACGCGCAGGCGGAGGTGGACCCGCAGGTCTCACCGTCGTACGCGGCGTACGCGAAGAAGGCGGCGGCCTTCGCGGCCGTCTGCGCGGAACTCAGGTTCGACGGGCGGTCCGCGATCGGGTACCCGAGGTAGCCCGTGAACGTGTGCGCCGCCGTGTAGGCGGACTGCGCCTGGTCGGCGAGGTACGCGACGGTGTGGTGATCGCTGTGGTCGCCGTCGCCGTACGTGCCGCCGTGGTCGAGCGTGTGGATCTCGGTCGGCGCGTACCCGGTGACGAGCCCGGAGAACGTCGCGCGCAGGTCGGTCAGCGAGAAGGAGGTCGGTTGGGCTGCCCCGGCGACGGTGTGGATCGTGGAGATCTGACCCGTGTAGAGCTTCTCCAGGCTCTCGCTGCCCGTGGCCGCGAAGCCGGAGCCGTCGATGTTGCCGTCCGGCAGCTCGAGGAACACCAGGCTGAGCCGTGGCGCCGTCGCCAGGGTCGCGGCACGGAGCGTGTGGCCGGCGACCGAGAGCTGCCCGGCGGTCCAGGTCGAGGAGACGCCGGCGATCGACGCGTACGACGCCATCAACCCGTTCTCGCGGGACTGCCAGTACCAGGCGGGCTTGCCGGCGTCACCGGCGGTGACGATGACCGAACGGACGCACTTGCCGGCGTCGATGTCCGCGCGGAGCTCGGTTCCGGAGAACAGCAGGTCGTCATCGGCGTGCGCCACCATCGTGAGGACCCGGCCGGCGCTGCAGTCGGCGTTCGCGGCGGCCGTGCCACCCGTCGGTGTGCTGCTGGGCGTCGGCGTGCTGGTCGGCGTGCTCGGCGGCGGTGTCTTCCGGCCTCGTGCGTCGGCGGACATCGCACCGCCGGGTCCGGCGATGACGGCGACGACGACCGCCAGGACCCCCAGGACCGCCGCGGCGGACGCGGCGCGCGTGCGCCACGTCCGCCGGGAGGCCCGGGCCGTGCGTTCCTCAGTTCGTCGCATGCGCCAGCCCAGCCGGGGTCAGTTCGTAGACGGCGGTGGTGCCGGAGCCGAAGACGCGCTTCCAGTAGGGCGAGTCGGCCATCGCGGCCGCGAGCTCCTGGTAGTCGGCGTCGGTCTGGTACCCGTACCGCTCGTCGTAGGCGCCGAAGGGCTCGGCGACCAGTGCGTAGTACTTCGTCGCCGACCAGTCCAGGACGAGCTGGCGGGTCATCGTGGACACGTCGGCCTCGGCGTCGTAGCCCTCCGGCTCCGGGTACGCCCCGAGGGCCTCGCGCGACAGCGCCCCGACGTCGAAGTAGCGTGCACCGGTGTTGCTCGGGACGGCGTTCGCCGAACCGGTCAGCAGCATCATGGAGCCCTTCGGCGCGGTCGCGTCGTAGAACTGCGTCGCCGCCGACTGGCTGCGCGTCGGGACGCGGTTCCAGTCGAGGGCGGTCTGGCCGAACGCGCCGATCCCGACCATCGCGGCGACCGCGGCCGCAGCGATGACGACCTTGACCGCCGTGGGTCGCACCATACGGGTGACGAGTCGACCGACGGGAGCCAGCCGGCCGCTGGGCATCGGGAGCCCCGCCGCCAGGATCGCGATCCACGGTGTCGCGAACAGCACGACGCGGAAGATGCCCTCCTGGCCGTAGTTCGTCGCGACGAGCAGCGAGATCGGGCTCGCCGCCGTGGCCAGCAGTCCCCAGTGCACGCGGTCGCGGCGCATCAGCACGGTGATCACGGCGACGAGGCCGAGGACCACGAGGGCCGCCGCGGGGATGTCGAACGCGAGCCGTGTGACGAGCGGCTTCGGCAGGACCGTCATGTCGTGCGACGGCGGCTGCACGTTGTCGAGCACCTTGCCGACGGCCCCCAGGGACAGGAACTTGCCCAGGATGTCGTCGTTCAGCAGGGCGAAGCCGACAGCGGGGACGAGCACCACGACGGGGAGCCACCAGGGGCGGAGCAGTCGGAACACGATGAGCGTCACGAGTGCGGCGACCGTCAGGTACGGCGAGATCTGGTGGGTGACGACCAGCACGATGCCGATCAGGGTGATCGCGATGATCCGCGACAGGCCGACGCGGCGGGCCCGCAGGATCGTCGAGCGGACGCCGTCGGCGGCGGTCGCCGCGGTGCGTCGCAGCGGGCCGACGGCCAGCACGAGGATCACCAGGGACATCAGGATGCCCACCGACTGCGGCGAGAAGTACGTCGTGTTGAGCGAGCCGGTCATCGCGGTCAGGAACGCGGCGATCCAGGGGCGACGGTTGCCCGGCAGCCAGTTGGCGGCCAGGACCCCGACGGCGATCGTCGTGCTGAAGGCCAGCAGGACGGGGACCCACGCGGCGATGGTCATCGCGTTGTCGATCCCGCCGACGTCCGCGACCCAGGCGCCGCCGGCGAACAGGCCGGACCACGTCTGGAAGATGTCGGCGGTCGGGTTCGTCGAGCCCCAGCGGCGGATGTACTCGAGCACGCCGATGTGGCGGGCGGCCGCCATCACGGTGGGCATGCCGTAGGTGATGGCCTGGGCGAGCTGGATCGAGCCGCCGAGCACGACGACCGGGATCGCGAGTCCGCGACCGCGCACCAGGGCGACGACGGCAGCGGCGACGACGAGCGCCAGTCCGATGACCAGGCCCGGACCGAGCGACCCGAACAGCCCGTCCGGCACCGGGTCGCCGATGTGCGTGAGCGCGGCGACGACGATGACGAGCAGCCCGAGGACCGAGCCGGCGGTGACGGTGTTGGTGGTGGTCCAGCGACGGGCCGTGGCGCCCTCGGCGGCCGGCTCGAGGCGGGCGCGCTGCAGTTCGGCGACGTCACGCGGCACGGCGATCGCGAGGGCGACGGCGGTGAGGACGACGACCCCGACGAACGGTGCCGTCGGGTTCCAGAGCTGGAACGTCGCCATCGTGTAGCCGATGCCGATCGTGCCGACGAGCGACGCCGTGACCGCGAAGACGCTGAAGCGTGCCAGCGGCATCGGGCGGACGAGCAGGAGGGGTGCGACGCCGAGCAGCGCGAACAGGTACACACCGATCGCGCTCCCCCGCAGTACCGGGAGTCCGGCGATCGCGGCGACCCCGGCGACGAGGAGCGTCAGGACGACGATCGCCGCTGCGGTGAGTCGTGCGATCGGGCTCATCGCGTCCACCGCGAGCGGGCGGGCGGGACCGGCCGAGGCCAGGCCGTGCCGGAGCTCGTGGCGACCACGGGCGTTCCGGTCGATCGTGCCGCCGCCACGCAGGCGTTCGACGAGCGCCAGGAACGGCGCCGTCAGGACCGAGCGCTGCTCGACCCCGCGCAGCCGCCGCTGGGTGGCGGCGAACTCGGCGTCGACCGCGTCGGGCACGCGGTCCGCGTCACCGGGCTGGTCGCCGGCGATGTCCGTCGCACGGTCGCCCTGCTCGAGGCCGAGTCGTGCGAAGGCGCTGAGCGCCTCGGGCGCTGCGTCCACCGATGCGGTGAGCGACTCGCGGTCGATGGCGTTCTTGGTCATCCAGGCTCCGAGTCCGTGGCCGTGCGCGGCTGCAGCGGCGCGGAGCGACGCGACGTCGTCCGCCGATCGCTGCCACGCGATGGCGGCCGGTTCGACGGCGATCGCGGATCCGGCGAACAGCAGTCGTGTGAAGAGGTCGAGGTCGTCGCCGGCACCGACGCGGGTGCCCGGTCCGAAGGCGGTGTCGAAGCCGCCGATCCGGAGCGCGGTCGCGCGGTGCACGGCGAGGTTGTCACCGGTGCCGTAGGCAGCGGCGGCGAAGGGGTGGTGCGGGGGCGCGTCGTCGGTGTCGTCGAGGCGGAACACCCGACGGCGGACGGTGCGGCCGGCCGCGGTGCGGTCGTCGTGCCAGCGCTGCGCGGGGGTGCGCAGTTCGGCGCTGGGGACGAGCCCGGTGACGCAGGCGACGTCGGGGTCCGCGGCGAAGGCGGTGGCCAACGCGGCGACCCAGTCGCCGTCGACGACGGCGCCCTCGGCGACGAACGCGACGACCTTGCCGCTCGCGGCGAGGAGTCCGGCGTTGCGGGCGGCGGCGAGGCCACCGGTCGGCGCGGCGATCGTGGTGACGCGCCGACCGCCGATCTCGACCGTCGCGGTGCCGCTGTCGTCGGCGCCGTGCGAGACGACGACGACGTCGAAGTCGGGGTACTCGTTGGCGAGCACCGACCGCATGGTGGTGCCAGCGGCCCCGTCCGTGCAGAGCACCACGGTGACGGACGGCAGCACCAGACCTGCTGCCGGCCGACGCTCGGGCACCGGCATCGGCCGGATCGCGCGCTGGAGGGTGCGGACGTCGATGGTCCCGCCGATGCGGCGACGCTCGGTGATGTCCGCCTCGACGAAGCCGAGCGGCTCGCCGTGGTCGCGGACGAGCAGTCGGGCGCGCCCGTAGCCCGCGGCGCCCTCGAGTGCGACCACGTCACGGTGGCTGGACGCGTGCACGTCGGCGCGGTCGACCTCGCCGACCCACAGGGCGCCGTCCCACGTCGGGGACAGCGGCCCGGTCACGATCGGCGAGATGACCATCGCCAGGGTCGCGCGGGTCACCGCGTCCCCACCGGCTGGGGGACGGGGGCGGCCGCCGGGGTGCGGACGACGACGCCGCCGAGGACACGACCGACGGCGTAGCCCGTGACGGTCGACGCGACGGAGAGCACGATCGCGAAGGCACGCAGGGCACCGCCGCGACCGATGTGGCGCAGTTCGCGCAGCACCGCTCCGGGGATGACCTTCGTCAGGTACGTCGACTCGCTGGCGAGCGAGTCACCCGTGCCGACGCGACGGCTCAGGACGGCCTTCGAGATGCCCTCGTAGTAGCTGCGACGGCGCAGGTAGCGCATCGTCACGCGGTCCGGGGAGACCCGGTGCGAGACGTTCGAGCGCGGTTCGTGCCGGATGCGCGCACCCGGACGGGCCTGGGCGATGCGGATGCAGAGTTCGGTCTCCTCGCAGCCGAGCGGCTGGTTGCCGACGCGGCCGATGCCGGAGCGGAACCCGCCGGCGAGCATGATCGCGTCACGGCGGAACGCCATGCTCGAGCCGATGACGTTGCGCACGTCGCCGGGGGTCTCGGGCAGGCCACGGTAGGAGCAGCCGACGATCCAGAGGAGTTCGTCGGCGTACGGGCCGGCACCGGTCGCGGTGGGCCAGGACGGTGTGGCCCGGCCGCCGACGCCGACGACGTCCGGGTCCTCGAGGGCGGTGAGCATGTGGCCGAGCCAGTCCGGGTCGGCGGTCGCGTCGTCGTCCAGGAACGCGACGACGTCGGCGTCGGTGAGGGCGACCCCCGTGTTGCGGGCGCCGGACAGGCCGCGGTCCTCGGTGTTCGGGACGACGCGGAGCTCGGGCCAGCGCGCCGCGGCGCGGACGAGGAGCTCGGGTTCGTGGTCGATCACGACGACGACCTCGGGGGCCTCGGGCTGGCGCTTGGCGGACTCGACGCTGTCCTGCAGGTCGCCCCAGCGCTGCTGGGTGTAGGCGCAGATGACGACCGCGACGGTCGTCACGCGACTTCCTCCTCGAGGCTGGCCACGGCGGCGACGGGGGCGCCGTGCGGGGCGTGCCCGGCCGCGTGGACCGGAGCGTGCGGTGCGGCGGCGTGCGGTACGGCGGCCAGCTGCTCGGCCGGCGGCACGACGCTCATCGCGGCGCGACGGACCTCGGAGCGGCCGATCGCTGCGCGACGACGCTCGTGCATGATCGACTTCAGCACCCGGATGCCGTCGGTCACGGCGTTCAGGTTGCTCGAGCCGTGCACGCGGAGCTTCTCGTGGCTGGGGACCTCGGTGATCGCGAGCTCGGCGGCCGACCAGCGGCAGGTGAGCACGGTCTCGATCTCGAACCCGTCGCCCCAGAGCATCGAGCCGTCGGACGGCTTCGGCAGCTCGGAGGACAGCAGGCCGATCTCCGGCAGGACGTCGGCCCAGAAGGCGTTGTAGCCGTAGCAGAGGTCGCTGTAGCGGGTGCCGAGGATGATGTTGCAGAGCATGTTCAGGCCACGGTTGCCCAGGTTGCGGACGATCGTGATGTCGTCGCTGCCGCCGCCGAGCGAGTAGCGGGTGCCCTTCGCGACGTCGGCGCCCTCGACGAGCGCCTGCACGAAGCGCGGGATCTCGTCCGGGTCGGCGGAGCAGTCGGCGTCGAACATGACGACGACGTCGCCGGTGACGGCCTCGAACCCGCAGGCGAGGGCGTTGCCCTTGCCCTTGCGGGTCTGGTGCACGACGCGGATGTCGGGCATCACGCGCTGCGCGGTGGCGATGGTGTCGTCGACGGAGTTGCCGTCGACCAGGATCACCTCGTACACCGGCGGGAGCTTCGGCAGGATGATCTCGAGGTTTCGGGCCTCGTTCCGCGCCGGGATGACGACGGAGACCCTCGGGTCTGCAGGGCGAACGGTACGTGCGGGCATGGGCGCGGTCCTGTCGGGTCAGGGTTGCTGTCGGGTTGTGGCTCGTGTGACGAGCGGCGCGTCCTCGGATGACGCATCGACGACGGTGACCGTCGTCGGTCGAGCAGCGGGACGCGGGTACGACGCCGCCGGCTTCGCAGGTGAGTGGGTACTCTCCCCCGCGTGTCCAACCATCGTCGCGGGCTGGCAGGCGGTCAATGCGCGGTGCGGTCCATTGCGGACACTCGGCCGCGGATACGGAAACCCGCAACACCGCGCGGCCACGTGCCGTGGACGCACCGACAGGCGGACGGGCGCGCCCCGCAGAGCGGCAACGCGAAGCGTTGCGCGGGGCGCGCCGACCGAGCCTGCGAGGGAGGTGTGCCAGCTGGCCCCGCGCCTCCCGTCCGCTTCCTGGTCGCGACCACCGCACCCGGTGAGCAGAAGACGTCGCCTCCGGACCGCGGAGGCGACGTCTTCTGCTCACTCGATGCGCACCCGGCTCAGTCCCGGGCCGCGCCCTCCGTCGCGAACGCCGCACGCAGCGCCGTCGCGAGGTCGGCCACGTGCGGTTCCCGCAGCAGCGAGCTGTGCTCGGCCGCGATCCGCACGGTCTCGGTCCGCCCGCGCAGCAGCGCAGACCAGCCGGTCGCGTCCGGGTTCGCATCGGCGAGCACGTACGTCGCCCGTCCGTGGAACGGCGTCGGGTGGTGCCGCCGGGTGACGAGCTCGGCCTGGTCGAAGAAGGCGTCGAAGTCCTTCTGCCCGCCGTGCCGCAGCACACCAGCGCTGTAGGCCCGCGCGCGCTTCGCGACGTGCTCGCCCCACGACATGCCGGACGGCATGACCCGCCGGACGGCCCCGGCGAGGCGCTGACCGACGGCACGGACGGCGGGGTTGCGGTGTTCCCGGGGCTCGAGCCGTCCGAAGTGCTTCCGAACCCCCTCGGCCCCGGTCCGCGGCAGGTAGGTGTCCAGCAGCGCGACGTGCTCGACCTGCTCGCCGCTCTCGGTGAGCAGCCGGGCGATCTCGAGCGCGATCAGCCCGCCGAGCGAGTGGCCGACCAGCAGGTACGGTCCGCGCGGCTGCACGATGCGCATCAGGGCGACGTACCGGCGGGCGCTGGCCTGGATGCTCCAGTCCGGCATGCCCCGACGCTCGAGGCCGTGCTGCTGGAACGCGTACACGTCGTGCTCGGGCAGGTAGCGGGACAACGGCAGGAACGTCAGGGCGAGCGCACCACCGCCGGCGAAGCAGAACACCGGCGGGCGGCCGGACTCGCGCGCGCCGGACACCTTGACCACGTCGGGGTGGCTCGGCAGCGCCGTCGTGCCGCTCCGCACCCGTCGGGCGAACGCCCGGAGCGTCGGGTGCTGCAGGACGTCCGACGAGCGCAGGTCGATGCCGAGCCGGGTGTGCACGAGCGCGAGCATCTCCTCCGCCGACAACGAGTCGCCGCCGAGGGCCGAGAAGTCCTCGTCGAGGTGGACGCCTCGAAGGCCCAGCACCTCGGCCCAGATCTGCCCGACCACGAGCTCCCACTGGTCGTACTCGCCCTCGACCATCTCGGTCTCGATGCTCGGCGCACCAGGCAGCTCGGCCCGGTCGACCTTGCCGCGTTCGTTCCGCGGCAGCTCGGTCATCGGCACGATCGACGCCGGCACCATGTACTCCGGCAGGCGGTCGCGCAGGGCCAGGCGCAGGGCCGCGGGCGCGGGCGTGCGCTGGCCCGGACGGCCGACGACGTACGCGACCAGGCGGGTGACGGCGGGCGGGTCGACCTGCGCGGTGACGACGGCGTCGTGCACCTCGGGGATCGCGCGGAGCGCCGCCTCGACCTCGCTCGGTTCCACGAGGTACCCGCGGACCTTGACGGCGTCGTCGGAGCGTCCGAGCAGCACGAGCCGGCCGTCCGGCTCGATCCGGGCGAGGTCGCCCTGGCGCCAGGTCGGCGTGCCGTCGTCGGTGCGTCCGGCGCGCTCGGCGGTCTTCTCCGGGGCGCCCCAGTACCCGGCGGTCAGGCCCTGGGAGACGATGACGAGTTCGCCGGTCTCCCCCGGGTCGGCGGGGCTGCCGTCCTCGCGCAGCACGAGCACCTGCTTGCCGGGCAGCGGCCACCCAGCGGGCACCACGCCCTCGGGCACCGGGGCACCGGGCTCCACGGGGCAGTACGCCACGCAGCCGGTCTCGCTCGACCCGAAGGCGTTCAGCAGCAGGGTCGTCGGGTCGAGGTGCGGTCGGGCGGCGGCGATGTCGGCGCCGGTCACCGCCTCGCCGGTGGTCATCAGGAAGCGGAGGCCGCCGAGCGCAGGACCCGCCCCGGACGCCTTCGCCCCGGGAGCCGTCTGCGAGCCGACGATCGACCGCAGCAGGTGCGGGGTGCAGACGAGGACGTTCACGCCCCCGTCGGCGAACCGTGCGAGCAGGCGTTCGACGCCGAGCTCGCGGGGTTCGAGGAGCACGACGCTGCCACCGCTCAGCAGCGTGTCGAAGGAGAACAGCAGACCGGCGGCGAACGACAGCGGCAGGACCACGCCGAGGCGGTCGCCGGGTCCGGTGCCGAGGGCGACGGCGTCCTGCTCGGCGTTCGCGAGCTGCTGCCGGTGCGTCAGGACGACGCCCTTCGGCATGCCCGTCGAGCCGGAGGTGAACACGATCGCGAACGCGTCGTGGCCGCCCGGGCGGGTGCCGGCCGCGGTGTCCGTCTCTGTTTCGCTGCCCGCGGTCTCGCCGCCGGTTGTCTCGCTGCCCGCTGTCTCGCTGCCCGCGGTCTCGCTGCCCGCTGTCTCGCCGCGTCGTTCGATCAGCTCGTCGAGTGCGTGCACCCGGCCGTCACGGTCGGCGACGACGGTCGCCGCCAGGTCGGCGCGCGCGGCGTCCGCCACGATCTCGTCGACCCCGGCGAGCTGCGCGACGTGCCCGAGGCGGACCGCTGGCAGGTGCTCGTCGAGCACCACCACGGTTCGCCCCGCGCGGACGAGCGCCAGGATCGCGACGACGGCCTCGGTGGTCTGGCCGGCCATGACGCCGACCGGCTTCGACGCGCCACCGGCCACGGCGCCGACGCCGGCACCACTGTGGTCGTCGGGTCGGAGCTCGGCCCCGAGCACCGACGCGAGGTCGCGCGCCGCCCGGTCCGCCTCGGTGAACGTGTAGGGGCGGCCGTCCCCGGCGAGCGCAGCGGCGTCACCGTGGAGCGCGACCACACGGTCCCAGCGGTCCAGTACGGAGTGGTCGTCGGCCAGCGGGATCGCGGCGCGGTGAGTCCAGTGCTCGGTCGTCGTCAGCGGGTCGGCGGAGGTCACGATGACACCTCGGATGCTCGTCGGCGGGCCGCCGCGGGTCTCGCGCCGGTCCTGCGACGGTACGTCCGACGCGGTACGGCCCACGAGCCGTGTCGCGCGGGGTGCGGGGTCACGCAACCCGACCGGGAGGCCCGGCGCACCTCCGCCAGCGTGCCCGGCCCCCGGACGGGGACGGTCCAGGGCCGGGGGCGGCCCGGGTGGGCGCGGAGCATCGTGCGGTTCCGCGCAACCTCGGGATGCGCAGTCCGGAGCCTGTGGATCTCCGATCGAGGCGATGGAGGCGCACGAGTCCGGGAACGAGAACAGCCCCCGGGGATCCCGGGGGCTGTTCTTCGAGTGCTGGGGTACCTGGACTCGAACCAAGAACGACGGTACCAGAAACCGCTGTGTTGCCAATTACACCATACCCCAAAAGGCCTGCTGGCCTTCTGTCCCCGTTGTCCGGGGCACGATCAACTACTGTACAGCATCCCGGAGGTCCACGAGACCACCCACGAGGTCTCGGTGCACCGCCGCTGCCGTCGTGGCACCGTGCCCGGCGGCGACGATGAGCTGCTCCGGCCCGGGAGGGGTCACGTCCCCCACGGCGTACAGCCCGGGAACCGTGGTCCGGCCGACCCGGTCGACGACGAGGAGTCCGTGGGCATCGCGCTCCGGGGCCGTCGGCGCGCCGGGCGTGTCGGTGCGCAGCCAGTCGAGGTCGGCGTGCCACGTCGGTCGGACGAACCCGCCCGTCCGCGGCTCCACGTGGCCGTCGACCAACCGGACCCCGGTCATGCCGGTCCGGTCGCCCTCGAGGTCCTCGATCACCCGTTCGTCGACCACGACGCCGGCACGTGCCAGCCGGGCTCGCCCCGCGTCGTCGAGCGGGGCGACACCGTTCGTGTACACGATGAGGTCGTCGGCCCAGGCCGCGATGAGCAGTGCCCGGTCCACGACGTCGTCGGTCTCGCAGATGAACGCGAGGGGCTCCCCCGCCTTCTCGTACGCATCGCACTCGACGCAGCTGTGCACCGCGGTGCCGTAGAACGCACGGAGCATCGGCAGTGCCGGGAACTCCTCGCGCAGCCCCGTGGCGACGACGACGGTCCGCGCCCGCGCGTCCACCTCGGCACCGCGCCAGGTCCCGTGCAGCCGCCAGCCGTCGGCGTCGGGGGTCACCAGGTCGACCACGGCCTGCACGATCGTCGCCTCGGGGTACTGCTCGACCTCGGCGCGACCGAGCTTCCGGAGCTCGAGCGGGGAGATCCCGTCACGCGTCAGGAAGCCGTGCGACCGCAGGGTCGCGGCGTTGCGTGGCCGGTTGGCGTCGACGAGGAGCACCGTGCGCTTCGCCCGCACCAGGTTGAGCGCAGCGCTCAAGCCGGCCGGTCCGGCACCGATGACCGCGACGTCGTGGACGACCGGGGTACTCGGCGCGTCCGTGGGTCCTGCAGCGCTTCCCGCGGTGCTCATCGTTCGCCGTTCAGCGGACCGCGAGGGCGCGGAGCCGCGTCAGGGTGGACTCCTTGCCGAGGATCTCCATCGACTCGAAGAGCGGCGGGCTGATCCGGCGCCCGGAGACCGCCACGCGCAGCGGACCGAAGGCGACACGGGGCTTCAGCCCGAGGTCGTCGATGAGCGCCGTGCGGAGGGCACCCTCGATCGCCTCGGTGCGCCAGTCGTCGAGCTGCTCGAGCGCCGCGATGCCGGCCGTGAGCACGGCGCCGGTGTCGCCCTTGAGCGATGCCAGTGCGTCGTCCTCGACCACCAGGTCGGCATCGGCGGTGAACAGGAACCCGAGCATCGCCGGGGCCTCACCGAGCAGCTGCATGCGCTCCTGGACGAGCGGCGCCGCCTTCGTCAGGACCTCGGTCTGCTCCGCGGTCGGTGGGTCGGCCACGAGGTCGGTCAGGTACGGCAGCAGCCGGGAGCGGAAGTCCGACGGCTCGAGCAGCCGGATGTGGTCGCCGTTGATCGCCTCGGCCTTCTTGTGGTCGAACCGTGCCGGGTTCGGGTTGACGTCGGTGACGTCGAACGCCGCCACCATCTCGTCGATCGAGAAGACGTCTCGGTCGGCACCGATCGACCAGCCGAGCAGGGCCAGGTAGTTGACGAGCCCCTCGGGGATCATGCCGGCGTCGCGGTGGTGGAACAGGTTCGCCTCGGGGTCGCGCTTCGAGAGCTTCTTGTTGCCCTCGCCCATGACGTACGGCAGGTGGCCGAACACCGGGATCGCCGGAGCCAGCCCGATCTCGTACAGCGCCTCGTACAGGGCGATCTGCCGCGGGGTCGACGACAGCAGGTCCTCGCCACGGAGGACGTGCGTGATGCCCATCAGGGCGTCGTCCACCGGGTTCGTGAACGTGTACAGCGGCTTGCCGTTCGGCCGGACGACCACGAAGTCCGGGAACGTCCCCTGCTTGAAGGTGATCTCGCCACGGACGAGGTCGTCGAAGCTCAGGTCACGGTCCGGGACCCGGAGTCGCAGCGCCGGCTCGCGGCCCTGGTCGCGGAACGCCTGGCGCTCGTCGTCGGACAGGTCCCGCTCGTGGTTGTCGTAGCCCTGCTTCGGATCGCGCCCGGCGGCCTTGTTGCGCGCCTCCATCTCCTCGGGGGTGACGAAGGACTCGTAGATGTGCCCGGACGCCTTGAGCTTCGCGATGACGTCGTCGTAGATCGCGGTGCGCTCCGACTGCCGGTACGGTCCGTGCTCGCCCCCAGCGTCGACGCCCTCGTCCCAGTCCAGCCGGAGCCAGCGCAGCCCGTCGAGGATCTGCGCGTAGGACTCTTCGCTGTCCCGCGCGGCGTCGGTGTCCTCGATGCGGAACACGAGCTTGCCGCCGGTGTGGCGTGCGTACGCCCAGTTGAAGAGCGCCGTGCGGATGAGCCCCACGTGCGGGGTCCCCGTCGGGCTCGGGCAGAAACGGACGCGGATCTCGGATCCGGAAGCAGTGGTGAATGGCGCAGTCATGACCCGCCAATGCTACCGTCACGCCCTGCTCGGCAGACCCGTGAACGCAGAAAACCCCTGACCAGTGCTGGTCAGGGGTTCCCTGGTGTTACTACGTTAAGTCCGGCGGCGTCCTACTCTCCCACAAGGTCCCCCTTGCAGTACCATCGGCGCTGAGAGGCTTAGCTTCCGGGTTCGGAATGTGACC